>CAMBLN010000015.1 GCA_945868215.1 Opitutus sp. GAS368 | reverse complement strand
GGCTGACCCTGAACGACCGCCCCGAGGGTGCAGGCCATCACCATAAAAAACCACCGCGTGCCCTTCGATCCTGCGAATAAGTTCATCCCGCGAAAAAGCCGCGCACCCTTCCACTTGTCCACCCCGTTCAATCGGCTTCCCAATCCTCGATTCGTCCCCACCATGTTCCCCCATGAACCGGTCGGAGTATGACACCATGCAACAAGTGGAAAACACGCACTGGTGGTATCAGGGACTTCGCTCAATGCTCGCCCACTCCCTGCGGCAAATCGACGGCGCCTCCGTCCACACGCTCCTCGACGCCGGCTGCGGCACCGGCGCCAACCTCCGGCACATCCACCGCCGCGTCCCTTCCGGCGTGCAGCTCATCGCGCTCGACAACTCCCCTTCCGCCCTCCGCCACCTTCAACCTGCCGACAACCTCACCGTCCTCCCCGGCGACGTGAACGCCCTCCCGCTCCCCGACGCCTCCGTCGATGTCATCTTCGCCGGCGATCTCCTCGGCCAGCGCGGGGTCGATGTCCCTCTCGCGCTCGAACATTTTTTCCGCGTCCTCAAACCCGGCGGCACCCTCCTCGCCAACGTCCCCGCCTTCGACTGGCTGCGCGGCGAACACGATCTCGCCGTCCACGTGGACACCCGCTTCTCCCCCGGCCAACTCCCCGCCGCCCTCCACCGGCTGGGCTTCATCCAGGTCTCCGAGCGTTTCTGGAATCTCCTCGCCCTGCCTCCCATGCTTGCCCGCCGCCTGCTCACCCGTCGGCGCGCGGCCGCTTCTCCCCCGCGCTCCGATCTCACCCTCACCCCGCGCTGGCTCAACCAGCCTCTAGCTTTCTGGATCGAAATCGAAACCCGCCTCGCCCGTCTCATCCCGCTCCCGCTCGGCGCGTCCTTGTTCGTGACCGCCCGCAAACCGCCCGCCCTTCCCCGTTCGTCCTGACATGTCCACACCCGCGCTCAGCATCCTCATCCCCGTCTATAACAGCGCCTCCACCTTGCCTTCGCTCGTCGCGCAACTTTCCGCCCTCGTCATTCCCGGCGGACACGAATTGATCCTCGTCAACGACGGCAGCCGCGACCGTTCCGGCGATCTCTGCTGGGAACTCGCCGCCACCGCCTCCATCCCCGTCACCGTCCTCGATCTCTCCCGCAACTTCGGCGAACACAACGCCGTCATGGCCGGCCTCCCCCACGCCCGCGGACTCCACGTCATCATCATGGACGATGATTTCCAAAACCCCGTCGAAGGCGTCGTCCGTCTCTGGTCTCACGCCTGCACGTCGGGCGCCGATGTCGTCTACACCACCTACCCGCGCAAACAACATTCCGCCTGGCGCAACCTCGGCAGCTGGCTCACCAACCGCCTCGCCGACCACCTCCTCGACAAACCCCGCGGCCTCTACCTCTCCAGTTTCAAATGCCTCACCGCCTTCACCGCCCGTGAGGTTTCCACCTACAAGGGACCGTTCCCCTACATCGACGGACTGATCTTCCAATTCAGCCAGCGCGTAGAATCCATCGAAATGGAACACGCCCCGCGGATCGCCGGCCGCAGCGGCTACACCATCCGCAAACTGCTGCGGCTCTGGCTCAGCATGTTCATCAATTTTTCCATCATGCCGCTGCGCGCCGCCACCGTTCTGGGCCTCGCTCTCGCCGGCGTCGGTCTGCTCGCCGCCGTCGCCGTCATCATCGAGGCATGGTTCTTCGACACGCCCGTCGGCTGGGGTTCGCTCATGGCCGGCATCCTCGTGTTCTCCGGCATCCAGCTCGTCATGCTCGGCATGATGGGTGAATACCTCGGCCGCATTTATCTCACCCTCAACGCCCGCCCCCAATTCGTCGTCCGCCGCCTGCGCACCGGCGGCAAACCGTAGGCCGCGAGCTCGCTCGCACTCCAAATCCGCAAGGTGGAGCGCGTTGTCCCCAACGCGCTGATCAGGGAAAAACGCTCACCGCCGCCCGCGGTTCCGCCTCAACTCCCGGTGCAGCGTCCACCACCCGAGCACCAGCCCCGCCAGCAACACCGCGAACACATAATTCCATCCCGGCCGGTCCCACCTCAACGGCGGCGGCTCCACGGGCTGCGGCGGCTCCACGTAGCCCGGCGGAAACACACGGATGATCGTATACTTCCATCCCGTCGGATTAAACGCCCGCCGCACCGCCCACGGATACGCCTGCGTCAGATAATCCACGCACTTTTTGTAGTCCGTATCCTGGTGCACCACAAACGCCGTCGGCTTCGTGATCACCGGCGTTTTTTCATACAAAGCCGCCTCCCTCAAATCGTGCCCGTCCACCCCGCGGAGGAAAAACCGGTGCACCTCGTTGTCCCAGCGGATGTCGCGGCTGATGATATACACCCGGTAATCCACCCCGCGCGTAATCGATTCAATCTGCCGCATCGCCCGCGATCGTCCGTTTCCGTAGTCGCCTTGGAATTCGTAATAAACCTCCCAGTTGTTGATCCCCGAAAACACCAGACCCGAGGCGACCGTGATCGGAATCAACACCTGCATCCGTCGTCCGCCCGCCAGGATCACCCGCCGCGCAAACCGCTCCGTCCCCACCGCCGCGATCAGCGCCATCGCCGGCAGCGCGATGTTCAAATGCGGCCAGAACGGCGGATCCACCGTCAGCACGCCTCCGAGCAAAAAGGTCAGCCCGACCCACGCCAGCGGAAGCACATGCTCCAGCTTCCGGAATCTCCGCGCCATAAAACCCAGCCCGAGCATAAAAAAACACCGCCGCAAGAGCCGGCAGCATCGGACGCGTCAACCCGCACAGGGTCCCCGAATCATGGAAATAAAACGGTGTCAGCAACGCGCGTCGCGTCTGCTGTTTGATCACTTCCGCCGGCTTGTCCTTGGCATTATACATCTCCGTCGCCTGCGTCCACGCCTTCGGAGTCCACAGGATCACCGAGTTCCCGCGTCCGTTGAACTGCGTGAAATTCTTCACCCCATACGCCAGATTCGGTCCGAACGTGAACACCACCCCCGCCAGCACCAACCCCCAGCAGCCGGCCGTGATGTGCGTGTAATTGCGGCGCTGCCACAGCCACACCACCACCAGGCACGCCAGAATCACCACCCCCACCCGGCCCGAATAATAACCCAGCAGCGCCAGGCCAAACCCCACCCCTCCCAGCGCAAAACCCAGCCGGCTCCCGCGCTTGATTCCGTGCGCCAGGAACACCGCCCCGATCAGCAGCAACAGCGTCGTCACCGGCCCGAATATGATCCGCGAAAAATGGATGTGCACATAGTCGATCGCCAGAAAACCCGCCGCCAGCAACCCCACCCACCGGTTGAACAATATCCGTCCAAGGTAATGCATCGCCGCCACCGAGGCCGTCCCCGCGATCACGCTGAGCATCGCCATGCCGTAATAACTCACCCCGAAAAAATGCATCCCGACCATCAGTAACTGGTGCTCCGAAAAGGGATGCTCGGTCGCCGCCGACATCCCGATCCACCGCGCATCATTCGCCTGCAGCATCGTGCGGGTCTTCTCCCCCATGATCGCCACGTCATGATGCATGTGCTGCGGGATGTTCGTCAGATCCACATACCGCAGCGCAAACGCCCCCGCCACGATCAACGCCAGCAGGCTGTATTCCCAGAACTCAAAGGTCCAAAACTCCCGGATCCGGCTCCCTCTGAAAAGCGGTATCAGCAGCGCCACTACGCCCGCCAGCCACAGCCAGCGCACCGCCGCCGTCTCCCCGGCGGACAAATACATCACCGTGGCCGTCGCGTATAAAACCGCCGCCGGCAGCAACCGCAGCCAGCCGCGCGGTTTCCCCGTGCACCCGCTTTCCACCGCCTCGGCCGCATAATCATCCTTTCGTCCGAAACACCACGCGCTCCCCGCGATCGCCGCCGCCAGCAATCCCGTCACCAGGGTCTGCCGCCACGACCAGCGTTCATTGAACACTTCGTTGAACCTCGTCAGCCACTCCCCCGTGAAAAAAAAATTGCTCAACAGCGCCAGCCCGAACACCGCCAGATAAAGTCCCAGTCTCCAGAAAATTCGGGGTAGTCGCATCGTTGGTCGTTTTGGTTCCTTGCCGGCTTACGCCCCGGGAAAAACAAAGGTGTTAACGGCCTCCGCCACTTGCGCAACCTCCACGTTCGTCAGATGCATCCCCATCGGTAGACTCAGCACTTGCCTATGAATCGCATCCGTCACCGGCCGGCTCCCCGCCGCGACCGTCGTTCTTGCGTAAGCCTCCTGCCGGTAGGGCGGAATCGGATAATGCACCAGCGTCTCCACTCCGCACGCCGCCAGATGCGCCTGCAACGCATCCCGCCGCTCGCAACGCACCACAAACAGATGCCACGCGTGCTCCTCCTCGCTCGCCGCCGCCGCCGGCAATCGCACGTGCGCATGGTTGATCATCGTCCGATAACACTCCGCGATTTCCCGCCTCCGCGCGTTCTCCTCCTCCACCCTCGGCAATCGCACGCGCAACAGCGCCGCCTGCACTTCGTCCAGCCTGCTTTTCACCCCTTGATAACGGTTCAGGTTCTTCTCTTCCGATCCGTAATTGCGCAACGCCCGCACCTTCGCCGCCAGTTCCTCGTCATCTGTCGTCACCGCCCCCGCGTCGCCCAACGCCCCGAGGTTCTTGGTCGGATAAAAACTAAACCCCGCCGCATCCCCCCACGTGCCGACACGCCGCCCTGCATCAACCGCCCCGTGCGCCTGCGCGCAATCTTCGATCACTTTCAACCCGCGCCGCCGCGCGATTTCCGTGATCCGCGTCATGTCCGCCGTGCGTCCGTAAAGATGCACCGCCATGATCACCCGCGTCCGCCCCGTGATCGCCGCCTCGATCCGCCCGAAATCGATATTAAACGTCTCCGCCTCCGGCTCCACCAACACCGGCGTCAACCGCTCCGCGCTCACCGCCAGGATCGACGCGATATAGGTGTTCGCCGGCACGATCACTTCGTCGCCTTCCGCCAGCACGCCTTGTTCTTTCCAGGCCCGCCAAATCAGACTCAACGCGTTCAACCCATTCCCCGTCCCCACACAGCACCGGCTCCCGTTCCACGCCGCAAACTCCGCCTCAAACGCCGACACTTCCGCGCCCAACACATACCGTCCCGAATCCAGCACACGCGTAAACGCCGCGATCAACTCTTCCCGCTGCCGTGCGTTCACGGTCTTCAAATCAAGGCAGGCGATCCGCTTCATCCCCGCGCCTCCTTCACTTCTCTCAAAAACTCCGCGTGCTCCCGCACATAGTCCGTTTCGTCAAAATGCTCCGACGCCAGCACCATCACCACGCAATCCGCCGAAAACTCCCGCAGCTCATGCCACACCCTCGGCTCCAGCAACAGACCGCGCGCCGGATCATCCAGCGCAAACCGCCGCGCCCCGCCGCCGTCATCCAGTTCGATCACGCACGACCCCGCCACGCACACCACCACTTGCCGCAATCTGCGGTGCGCATGCCCGCCCCTCACCGCCCCCGGCGCAAACCCGCGCAACGTATACACCCGCCTGATCTCAAACGGCACATCCCGCCCGCCTTCCACCGGCACCAGCACGCCGCGCTCATCCTCCTGCGAAAAAAATGGAATCCATGCCGGCGTCATTGTCGGCCCGCATCTTCCACAACCCCACCGGCTCGCCGCAAGTCCCTTTCCCCGCCGCTCTGCCTTCAACCGCCGCGCATTTGCGCACTCGCCAACCTTCCGTAAACTCTCACTCTGCTTCCCCGTCCCCCATGAGCCGCTACGACTTCCCCGCCAACGAGGACCACCAACCCGTAACCTGGCTGGCCGGCCACGCCATCTACGCCGCCCATTTTGTCGTCGTCGTCTTCGTCGCCTCGCTGCTCGCCACCTCGCTTCTGCTCACGTTCGGCGGAGGACACCTTTTAACCTGGCTCGATTTCAACAGCGACCGCGTGCTCTCCGGACAGGTCTGGCGCATCCTCACCTACGGTCTCGTCAACCCGCCTAGCCTGCGGTTCGTGATCGATATGTTCATGATCGTCTGGTTCGGCCGTGAACTCGAAAAATTCTTCGGACGCCGCACATTCTTCATTCTCTACGGCGGACTCTACTTCATCACGCCGCTGCTGTTCACGCTCATCGGCCTGCAATGGCCGCTCAGCCTCTCCGGTGCCCCCGGGGCCCTCGCGCTTTTCACCGCCTTCGCGACGCTTTATCCCAACATCCCGCTCATCTTCGGCATCCTCGCCAAATGGGCCGCCGGCATTCTCATCGGCATCTACGCGCTGATGCACCTGAGCTACCACGACTGGCCGCAACTCTTCGCCCTCGCCGCCACCACGGGCTTCGCCCACGTCTTCGTCCGCTACTCGCAGGGCCGTTTCACCTTGCCAAGTTTCCGTTCGTCGCCACCTCGCTCCACCTCCCGCGAAAAGCCCGCCGCCGCCGCCCCGCCGCGCCCCAAACCCGCGCCGGACTCCAAGGCCCTCCTCATGGCCGAAATGGACGAACTCCTCGACCGCATCTCCAAGTTCGGCATCGACAGCCTCACCGCCAAGGAACGCGCCCGCCTCGAAACCGCCCGCGCCAGCCTGCTCAAATCCCCCCGCCGCTAGTCCAGCGTCGCGCAAATAACCCTACGGAAGCCAGGGCACCAAACGGCTTCGTCCGGAGCCATCAGGGAAAACGGACATTCCTGTCCGTTTGCTGATATACCCGGGGCGAACCCTGGCATTGCTCCGCTAACAAACCGGGGATGAAGCGTCCTCGCCCCGTCGGCTTGGGCGACGCCCGCCCCTCCGCGCACTTTCCCGCGAACCGTCGCGCCGAACTGTTGTCGGTCCCGTCACGCCCGGCACACCCGCGCCCAAAAACATATGAAGCTCTCTCTCAGCCACCTGAAACGCTACAAGGAGATCGCCTTCCTTTTCTGGAAATACGGACGTTCCGATTTGGTGCAAAACATGGGTCTCGACGAGCCCTACGATCCCGAAAAAGAGGGCAAAAAAATCGGCGACGTCACCCCCGACCAGCTCGCCGACGACCTCGAGGCGATGGGCCCCACCTACATCAAGATCGGCCAGGTCCTCGCCGGCCGGCCCGACTTGATCCCGCCCGCCTACATGAAGGCGCTCGAGCGTCTCCAGGACAAGGTCACGCCTTTCCCCTACGAGGAGGCCGAACAGATCGTCATGAGCGAACTGGGCGTGCGCATCTCCAAGGCGTTTTCCCGCTTCGACACCACGCCTCTCGCCACCGCCTCCCTCGGCCAGGTCCACGCCGCCGCCTTGCGCGACGGCCGCGAGGTCGTCGTCAAAATCCAGCGTCCCGGCATCCGCGTGCAGATCGCCGAGGACTTCGAGGTGCTCGGCGAAATCGCCGGCTTCCTCGACCAGCACACCGCCACCGGCCGCCGCTACCGTTTCTGCTCCGTGCTCGAGGAGTTCCGCCGCGCCATCCAACAGGAGCTCAACTACGAAACCGAAGCGCAAAATCTGATCACCGTCGGCGCCAACCTGAAAGAGTTCGTCCACATCACCGTCCCCCAGCCCGTGCCTGATTACTGCACGCGCAGCGTCCTCACCATTGACTACGTGCAGGGCAGCAAGATCACCTCGATCAGCCCGATCGCCCGCATTGACATCGATGGCGGCGTCCTCGTCGAGGAGCTCTTCAGAGCCTGCCTCAAGCAGGTCCTCGTGGACGGTATTTTCCACGCCGATCCGCATCCGGGAAATGTCTTCCTCACCGGCGATCACCGCATCGCCTTGCTCGATCTCGGCATGGTCGGACACACCGCGCCCGGCATGCAGGAAAACCTGCTCAAGCTCCTGCTCTCCGTCAGCGAGGGCAAGGGCGAGGACGCCGCCGAGACCGTCATCCGCATGAGCGAAAAAATGGAGGTCTTCGACGCCCCCGAGTTCCGCCGGAAAATCAGCCACATGGTCGCCCTCGCCCGCAATCAGGACCTCGAAACCATCAACGTCGGCCGCACGCTTCTTGATGTGAGTTCACACGCCCGCGACAACGGCCTGTTCGTCCCCAGCGAACTCACCCTCCTCGGCAAAACCCTCCTCCAACTCGACGAGGTCGGCCGCATCCTCGATCCCACCTTCGATCCCAACGCCTCCATCCGCCGCAACGTCTCCGACTTGATGTCCCGGCGCATGAAAAAAGACATCACGCAGGGCAGCGTCTTCAGCTCCTTGCTTGAGCTGAAGGATTTCACCACGCAGCTCCCGGGCCGTCTCAACCGGATCATGGACGCGGTCACCAACTCGGAGGTGGAGGTCAAAGTGAAGGCGGTGGACGCCAAACTCATGCTCGACGGCATGCAGAAAATCGCCAACCGCATCACCACCGGCCTCGTCCTGGCCGCGCTCATCATGGGTGCCGCCCTCATGATGCGCATCGAAACGAGTTTCCGCCTGCTCGGCTACCCCGGCATCGCCATCCTCTGTTTCCTCGCCGCCGCCGCCGGCGGCTTCTGGCTGCTCATCACCATCTTCATGCACGACCAGCGCACGAAGGAGAAATAACCCAAAACACGGACGCAAAAAAACGCTTCGCAGAAAAATCTGCGAAGCGTTTTTTTATCACCTGCTTCAGGTTACTTCCGGCGAAATCCGCCCATGAGGTAAACGATGAGCACGATCAGCAAAATGAAGCCGACGCTGCCACCGCCGATGGCCGGCCCGCCGATATAAAAACCACCGCCGCCAAACAAAAGCAGCAGCACCACAATCAACAAAAGAATGTTCATCCAAACAGCATAGTCATTCCCACCGCGACCCGCCATCGGGACAAACCCTACCGCCAAGCCTCCGCCGCTCGGAACCGTAACATCCCACGTGGGTCCGTCGCACAGATATGAATACACTCACCCACGAACAAATCTCCCGCCGCGCCGAAAAAATCTGGCGTGATCGCGGATGCCCCTCCGGCTGCGATTCCGAGATCTGGAACGAAGCCGAAAACCAGCTCAAATCCGAATCGGCTTCCTCCGCCACTCTCAGCGAGGGCCAAAGCGACCACGCCCTTGCCGAAAAATCCTCCTCCCTCAAAAAAGCCGCCCGCGCCCCCAAATCGCCGTCCAAAACCGCCCCCAAGCCCGCGCCCGCCGAAACCGGAAAACCCCTCTGGCGCAAACCCCACTCGCGCTAGGCCGGCTTCATTACGCGCGGTCCAGTTCCCAACACACCAGCGCGCAGGGAACCAGCTCTTGCGCCAGCGTCAGTTCGCCGTCGCAATCGATCACTTCGTCCCGCAGGCAATGCGGCACCGCCGCCGCGCGCATCGCCGCCAGTTCCCCCGCCTTCGGGTAGTCCGGCGATCCCAGCGCCCGCCACGCGTGCAACGCATTTCCGCGTTCGTCATCCACCGTCCATACGCGCACGCGATAACGTCCGTGCAGTCCCTTGAGGACAAAACGATCCGCGCGCATCGCCCCCGTCGTCTTCCAGTCGCCGCCGCCAAGATTCGTCTCGATCACCTCCGGCAGATTCCACGCCAGTATCCGCACATCGCCCGCCGTTGACCGGGTCGCCCGCGCCGACGTGTGGTCCAGCGGAATCTCCTGGTCGTAAAGCCGCGCCAACCAGCGGAAGGCATGGAACACCGGCTTCTTGATGCCGTGCTGGTTCATAAAACCGTATTTGCCCGTGAACGGACGTATGCTCAGCCCGCTCTCCTCGAAAATGTCGCTCACCGTCCACCACATGTAGGAGTCCACCACGCCGGACACTTCCTTGAGCGTCTGCAACGCAAACGCCGCCGTAAACGCCGTGTCTTTTCCGTAAACGTCCTCGTGCGCCGGCGACGAATTCCATTCCGTGAAATGCAACTCCGCGTTGGGGAAAGCCGAGGCCGCGATCTGCGCGCGCACCCGCTCCGCATCCTCCCGCATCGCCTTCACCCCGCGATAAAACATCGGGCCGTCCGACACGCCTTCCACCAGCGCCGCATCCACGCAGTAATGATGCGTCGAGATGAAATCGAGCGGCACCCGTTGCTCCGCGCAGAACGCCAGCAGCTGCGGCACCCACATCGTTTTCGATGTCGCCGGCCCGCCCACCCGCAGACGCCCGTCCACCGATTTCACCGCCCGCGCCGCCTCCGCGTAGAGCTGGAAATAATCCTCCATCGTTCCCGTCCAAAACGCCCCGATCAGATCCGGCTCGTTCCAGACTTCAAAGTGCCACGTCAGCACTTCCGCGATCCCGAAATGATCCTTCAGATGCCGCACAAATCTCCGCACCAACCGTGCCCACTGCGCCGGGTCTTTCGGCGGAGTCACATTGCCCCGATAATCAAAAATTGTCTGCGTTCCGCTCGCCAGCCGCGTCGGCATGAACCCCAGCTCCACAAACGGCTTCATCCCCTGCGCCACGAAAAACTCGTAGATCTTCGTCGCATTCTGAAAATTAAGCCGCGCCCCGTCCGCCTCGTCGCCGTTCTGCACAATCCCGACCTGATCCGAGAAAATCCCGTGAAACCGGATGCCCCCGAATCCGATCTCCTTCTGCGCCAGACGCACATGTTCGCGAAAATCCTCGCGCAGCGTCAGGTAGGCGTGGCACGAGCCGACGCCGCGCTGGAAAAAACGATTAAACGGCACCGTCGCCGCGTTGAGATCAATCGGGGTTAAAGTAGGCATGGGAGGAATGGCGGGATTCCGTTCACGTTGGCGTCCGCCTAATCCAGAGCCAAGACGCCGCATGTGCGATTTCCCGACCGGCACAAGGTCCGCCACGGTCGGGTAACACCCCATGGTCGCTCGCCTGCATCCGCGCTAATCTTCGAGTGTGCACATCCTCACGTATTCACGTTCCTTTTTCGCCCTCACACTCGTCGCCGCCCTCGCTGCGCCGTCGTTCCTGTCCGCGCAGTCCGTTTTGCTTTCAGCGGGCGACTTCACCCTGCTAGGCGGCAGCGGCATTACCAGCACCGGCGTGATCGGCACCCAGATCGGCAACGGCAACGTCGGACTTTCCCCCGGTCCCACCACCGCCATCACCGGCTTTCCCCCGGCGGAAATCTATAACGGCGCCATCATCGCCACCGGCGACGTGACCGGGCAGGCCCGCGCCGACCTCATCAAGGCCTCCACCGCGCTCGCACTGATGCCGTCCGACCACAAACTCAGCAACCAGGACCTTGCCGGCATGACGCTCGCCCCCGGTGTTTACACCTTTGACGGTGCCGCCAACTTGAACGGCGTCCTCACTCTCGACGCGCAGGGACAAAACGGCGTTTACTGGGTTTTCCAGATTTCGACCGCCCTCAACACCTCGGTGGACTCATCGATTTCCTTCGCTAACTTTGGCTCCAATAACGGTAGCGACATCGGCCTGTTCTGGAACGCCGGCACCACCATCATCACCGGCGCGAACAACCAGCTTGCCGGCAATTTTCTTTCCGGCACCAGCATCACTTTTGGCGCCGGCTCGAGCGGCGGCGGCCGCGCTTTGGCGCTAGCCGACATCACCCTCGACCAAAACCAGCTCGACGCCTTCGGCGGCCCCGGCGGCAGCGACTACACCGGCGGCCTTCAGTATGATCTCCTCGGCAACATCGTGGCCATTCCCGAACCCGCCTCCGCCGGCCTCGCCTTCGCCTTGCTCGCCGGTCTCACCGCGCTCTGCCGTCGCAATCGGCGCTGCTGATTTCACCGTGGCGGGAACTCCGCAAAGATTCTGGTTGCCCGACCCGCCAATATCGGCGGCCTTGTGCCCATGGGAGACAAATACCTGCCGACAAAAAAAGACCTCAAGGCCAGCCAGCGCTTTGTGAAAAACCAGTCGTCTCAGTCCAAGTTCATCCGGACTTCCGGCACCCCGCCCGTGCCGAAAAAGAGCAAGAAGCCGTAAGGTTTTCCCCGCAGCGTTGCCTTCCACCCTCCGCCAGTAGGCCGCGTGTTTGCTCGCGCTCCGATTCCGGCCATCCCTTTCGCCCCACCTCATGCAGACCGGGGCGCCGTCCCCGCCGCGAGTGCTGATGCCCGGGAAACCCTCTCTTATTTCGCAACCGCATCCTCGCTTGTTCGAAGTCGTTAATCTCTGCTATGTGTGCTTACACACTTTTATGTCCACCTGGTCCCGCTTCAAAAACCACTACTACCAGAACGCCGATCTCGGCCTCGCGCTCGACATCAGCCGCATCCCTTTCCCCGACGACTTCCTCGCCGGCAAGGAAGCCGCCCTCCGGCAAGCCTACGCCGACATGGCAGCCCTCGAAAAAGGCGCCATCGCCAACCCCGACGAGAACCGCATGGTCGGCCACTACTGGCTCCGCGCCCCGCAACTCGCCCCCACCGCCGAACTCGCCAAAGAGATCGCCGACACCCTCGCCGCCATCAAAGCCTTCGCCGCCGAAGTCCACGCCGGTAAAATCCTCGGCTCCACCGGCAAAAAATTCTCCCAACTCCTCGTCATCGGCATCGGTGGTTCCGCCCTCGGCCCGCAATTCGTCAACCACGCCCTCGGCCAGCCCGCCACCGATAAACTCGCCGTCTCCTTCTTCGACAACACCGATCCCGACGGCATCGACTACGTCCTCGCCTCGCTCGCCGGCAAACTCCCCGAGACCCTCGCCGTCGTCATCTCCAAGTCCGGCGGCACCGCCGAAACCCGCAACGGACAACTCGAGGCCGCCGCCGCCTTCAAAGCCGCCGGTCTCGACTTCACCAAACACTACGTCGCCGTCACCGGCGCCGGCTCCAAGCTCGAAAAAACCGCGATCGACCAAAACTGGCTCGCCCGTTTCCCCATGTGGGACTGGGTCGGCGGCCGCACCAGCGAACTCTCCGCCGTCGGCCTCCTCCCCGCCGCCCTCCAGGGCATCGACATCCAGGCCATCCTAGACGGAGCCGCCGACATGGACGTCGTCACGCGCTCGACCAAAACCTCCGAAAACCCCGCCGCCCTCCTCGCCCTCATGTGGTATTACGCCACCGACGGCAAAGGCGCCAAGGACATGGTCATCCTTCCCTACAAAGACCGCCTGCTGCTCTTCTCCCGTTACCTCCAGCAGCTCGTGATGGAGTCGCTCGGCAAGGAGCTCGACCTCAAGGGCAACGTCGTCAATCAGGGCATCGCCGTTTACGGCAACAAGGGCTCGACCGACCAGCACGCCTACGTGCAGCAGCTCCGCGATGGCGTGAACAACTTCTTCGTCACTTTCATCGAGGTCCTCAAGGATCGCGAGGGTGCCTCCTTCGACGTCGATCCCGGCGTCACCACCGGCGACTACCTCCAAGGTTTCTACCTCGGCACGCGCGACGCCCTCTCCGAGAGCAACCGCTCCTCGGTTTCGATCACCGTCAACGACGTCTCGCCCCGCACGCTCGGCATCCTCATCGCCCTCTACGAGCGCGTCGTTGGTTTCTACGCCACGCTCGTCGGTATCAACGCCTACCACCAGCCCGGCGTCGAAGCCGGCAAGAAGGCCGCCGGCGCCGTCATCGCGCTCAAGCTCCGGATCACCGAAAAACTCACAGCCTCCGCCGGCCAGTCCTTCACCGCCGAATCCCTCGCCACCGCCGTCGGTGCGCCGGAGAAAACCGAGCTTGTATTCAAAGTTTTGGAACACCTCGCCGCCAACGGCTCCGTAAAGAAGACCGCCAAGACCCCTTGGTTCGACTCCACCTACGCCGCCTGATTCGCCCCTAAACCCACCCGCCCGGCGCATGTATCCATGCCCGGGCTTTATTTTAGGGAAACTTTTCCCTTTTCAACGGGGTCCGCCCTGCTGAGACTCAACTTTCACATCCCCTTATGAAATCTCTTACCCTCGCCCTGTGTGTGATCGCGATCTTAGGCTCCGCCGCATCCACCTTCTTCTATTTCCAGATCCGCAATACCAAGGAGGAACTTAAAGCGCAGGTCGCCACCACCGAGACCCGCGCCAACGATCTTCAGGCCAAGCTCGCCGAGTCCACCGCCCAGGGTGAAGCCCTCCAGACGCGCCTCCTCACCATCGATAACGAGCGCGCCGAGGCCGCCTCCAAAGCCACCGCCGCCGAATCCCGCAATACCCAGTTCAGCCGCGATATTTCCCAGCTCCGCAACCAGGTCACCGCCAAGGAGGAAGCCGAACAGGCCCTCAACACCGAAGTGGCCCAGCTGAAACGCGAACTCGCCCAGGCCAAGCTCGCCGCCTCCGCCGCCACCCCCGAGGAGGTCGAAGCCTACAAGACCAACATCGCCACCCTCACCGCCCGCGTCGCCGAACTCGAATCCGGTCGCGGCACAGGCACCATGGTCTCGCTGCCCAACACCACCGGCGGCACCTCCACTTCCACCTCGGCTTCCTCCCCCGCCGCCCCTGACGCCGGTCTCAAAGCCGAGGTCGTCAGCATCGGCGCCCAGAACGCCTTCGTCGTCCTCAACGTCGGTTCCGCCAGCGGCGTTCAGGCCGGCCAGCGTTTCGCCATCACCCGCAACGGCAACGCCGTTGCCGAGGCCCTCGTCAGCAGCGTTCGGGAAAACTTCGCGATCGCCCAGATCGCCACCGGCTCCCTCCGCGGCGGCCTCAACAAGGGCGACAACGCCACCATCGCCCAATAAAAGAACATGGTTCGTCTGAAGAAATTGGTTCTCCTCTCCTTGGCCGTCGCCGGCCTGTCCCTCCTTGTATCCGGTTGCACAACCAAGACCGAGGCCGACAGCACCATACCTTGGAGCCGTCCCGCCAACTGGGAAGGCGGCATCCCCGGTATGGGCGGCATGGGCGGCCCCGGTGGTTACCGCTAGACAAGTTTGAAAAATCCGGCCTCGCGAAGGCCGGATTTTTTTGTGCCTGTTAACAAGCTCATGGCCGACTCCGCTACCAACGCCTCGCTCACGCCGCAGCCCGGCCACCTCTACGTCGTCGCCACGCCCATCGGCAACCTCGCCGACCTCACCGACCGTGCCCGCGCCCTCCTCGGCGCCGTCGATCTTGTCGCCTGCGAAGACACCCGCACCACCGGCTCGATGCTCACCCGCCTCGGCCTTCACCGCCCGCTCATCGCCTACCACGACCACAACGAGGCCGACGTCGCCGAAAAACTCGCCGACCAGATCGCCGCCGGCAAATCCGTCGCCGTCGTCTCCGACGCCGGCACCCCCGCCATCAGCGACCCCGGCTTCCGCCTCGTCCGCGCCTGCCGCCGCCGCAACCTCCCCGTCGTCCCCGTCCCCGGCGCCTGCGCCGTCGCCGCCGTCCTCAGCGCCAGCGGACTCCCCACCAACGGCTTTCTTTTCGCCGGCTTCCTCATTTCCAAAACCTCCGCCCGCACCGCCTTCCTCGAAAAATACCGCGACTTCGAGTTCACCCTCGCCCTCTACGAAAGCTGCCACCGCATCGACAAATTCGCCGAGGAAATCGTCGCCACGCTCGGCCCGGACCGCGTCGTCTGCATTGCGAAGGAAGTCACTAAACTCCACGAAACCTTCCACGTGGGCCGCGCCGCCGACGTCCGCGACCGCCTCCTCAAAGGCAGTCGCAAAGGCGAATTCGTCGTCCTCATCGCCCCGTCCGACTTCGTGCTCTAATCCGCGCCGAACCCGTAGCGGAACGACGGAGTCGTTTCGTCCGCCCGTTTTATCCGATTCTTCCCTTTCGTGTATTTCGTGTGTTTCGTGGTTCCACCATGCCTTCATCAGACGCCCCCGTCGCCGCCGTCATCGATATCGGCTCCAACTCCATCAAAATCCTCGTCGCCACCCGCGAGGCCGAAGGCGCCATCGTTTCCCTTAAACACCACACCATCGACGCCCGCATCAGCGCCGGCATCAGCCAGGCCGTCCCGCGCCTCAGCGAAGACGGCATGGCCCGCGGACTCTCCGCGATCCGCGACCTCCTCGCACTCGCCGCCCCTTTCACGCCAACCACCACCGTCCTCGTCGCCACCAGCGCCGTCCGCGACGCCGCCAACGGCCCCGAATTCCGCCAACGCGTCCTCGACGCCACCGGACACACCATCCGCATCCTCACCGGCGACGAAGAAGCCGATCTCATCGGCCGCGGCCTCACCTGCGACCCCGCGCTCACCCACCTCCAAAATTTCTACGTCTTTGACCTCGGCGGCGGCAGCCTCGAATGCCTCGCCTTCCGCGACCGCCGCATCGAACAGGAGATGAGCCTCAAACTCGGTTGCGTGCGCCTCACCGAAAAATTCATCCCCGACCCCGCCGCGTCCCTTCAATCCGACGCCTGCACCGCCTTGGCACTCCACGTCCGCGACACAATTAAATCCGCCGGCTTCCGCTTCAACCTGCCTCCCGGCGCCGAAGCCGTCTTCACCGGCGGCACCATGACCAGCGTGCGCCTCATCAAAGCCGCGCTCCACGGCGCCAGACTCGAAGACACTCCCGCCACCGTATCCGTCGCGACCCTACACGATCTCCTCGACGAAATCGGCCCGCTCACCCTCGACGCCCGCAAACAAATCCCCGGCATGCCCGCCGCCCGCGCCGATGTCTTCCCCGCCGCCCTCGTCACCGTCGTGACCCTCGCCGAATTCGGTCTATTCGACCGCTTCCACCACTCGCTCTACAACCTCCGCTGGGGATTGGCCGCGAGCGCGCTCGCGGCCAGTTGAAGTTGGAAGTTTAAGTTGAAGATTCGGAACTCCGAACGGATCGCCCCCTTAAACTTAATCTTTAGTCTTAAACTGCGGTCCGAGAGGACTGCGTAAACCCCGCTTGATCGACGACGGCGCCAGTTTCACTTCCTTCCGCAACGCCTTCAGCATCTTGTCGAAATCCTTCGGCAACGGCGCGCGCAGATCGAGCACCTTGCCCGTGATCGGGTGCTTCACCACCAGATGCTCCGCATGCAGCATCATGCGTGTCGGCTGTGTCGGCAGACGCGGACTCGCCTTCCACCCGTAAACCACGTCACCCAGCAAAATGTGCCCCAGCGCCTTCATGTGCACACGGATCTGATGCGTCCTCCCCGTGTGAATTGTGCAACGCATCAGCGACGCCAGATTGCCGCCAAACGCCTCCACGCGCTCCCAATCCGTATGCGCATCCCGTCCACCCGGTCCCTCAACGATCGCCATCTTGTGCCGCTGCGTCGGATTCCGCCCGATCGGTTTGCGCATGCTCCCACTGAGCAATGACGGCACGCCATCGACCAGCGCGAGATATTGTTTGTGCGACGTGCGCGCCGCGAATTGCTCGGAAATACCGCGATGCGCCGCATCGGTCTTCGCCACGAGCATGATCCCCGACGTCTCGCGATCCAGGCGGTGCACGATGCCCGGCCTCTCCACGCCGCCGATCCCGCTCAACTCACCTTCGCAGTGCGAGAGCAACGCATGCACCAGCGTATCGTCGCCCGTGCCCGCGCCCGGATGCACCACCATGCCGGGCGCCTTGTTGATCGCGAGCAGGTGTTTGTCCTCAAAAACCACATCAATCGGAATATCGACCGCCTTGATCTCCGACGACTTCACCTCCGGAAACGAGAATACCAACTCGTCCCCGCTCACCACGTCGGCACTGCGGTCGATCACCTTCCCGTTGCGCGTGACCAGCCCCGCATCGAGACATCGCTGAAACGCCACCCGGCTGTGCTCGGGAAACGCCGTAGCCAGCACTTTGTCGGCGCGGGCGCGCGGGGATTCGGCAGGAACGATGTGGCAGATGGACTCCATGGTCACACGATCCATTCCAGTGAAGGGATCGTTTTGCGACAGGTTTCGCGCTCCATCCCGATTTCGTTCCGGCTAGGCGGGAATCACCGCGTAACGCGTCACGATCTCGCTCACGCCAAGATCCACGATCCGGCTTGTGCCGTCGACCCATTGACGGCGCTGGTCGCCGTTCTGCAACAGGCCGCTTTCACAGGCTGCGACCACGAGCTTTACGCCCCGTTTCATGGCCATGAATCCCATCAGCCCCTTTAACTTATGAAGAACGTGCCGGTCGTTCTCGGCAGGGGCGTTTTCCTTCTTCAACGACTCCAGCAGTTCGGTGATCTCTTCCACGAACTTCGTGAATATCCGGTTGAAATGCTCCTTGTTTTCGAGCGGACAAATCTGGTCGCGCAATGTGTCCAAGGCCGTCCAGTCGATCAGTTCCCCGCCACCTTTGCCCTCCTCCGCGTGCGACCGCTGAACTTCGGTGCGCATCGTCTTCAAACAATTTTTCAGCGCCGGTATCGTCACCGGCTTCGGCAGGTAATCGGTCACTCCGCACGCGCGCCAAAGTTCACTTTCCTCGCTTTGCTTGTCCGCGCCGATCACCACAAACCGCGGCCTCTCCCAGGATTGGGTCCACGCGCCTTTAAGATGCGCCACGATTTCGGGCCGGCTCATTTTCGGCATTTGCGCATCCAAAAACACCACCGAATAGGGCTGCACGCGCGACGACTCCAGCGCCGAACGTCCATGCGCCACACAATCCACGGTAAAATCAAAACTGCGCAGAACCGCGCGCGTCAGCAGTCGGGACGAAACACAATCGTCAGCCACCAAGGCGTGACGCCGAAAAGACCGGGAGGAATTCACTTTTTTTACAGGGGGTTGGGGTAACAAACGCGCCTTGTAAATAATATGTAACCGACTCAATCAAGCCCTTAAATAACTGATAAATAGCATTTTCTAACCACCATCAGTTTGCCTTAACCAAGCGCGTTATCGGCTGGCAGTATTAATTTGCCGTATCATGTCCGCACGCACGCCAGCGGACACATCGGCCACTTCCCAGCCATTCACCGCCAGCCGCGCCAGCTCCGTCTTCGTATATCCAGCCTCGTCCGCCAGCGCCGCATACTCGTCGTTAAGCCGGTTTCCAAATACCAGCGGATCATCCGTGCTGATCGTGCACCTCACACCCGCCGCCGTCAGCGCGCGCAACGGATGCTCGTTCAGCGAGCCTACGACCCTCAGTTTCACGTTGCTCAGCGGACACACGTCAAACGTCACTCCGCGTTCCGCCGCCAGCGCCACGACAGACGGATCCTCGACCGCTCGCACGCCGTGCTGGATGCGCGTCGCCCCCAGTTGCTCGATGGCCTCGCGCACGCGGTCCGCCCCTCCGAACTCGCCTGCATGTGCCTTGGTCACTTTCCCCTCGTCGCGCAGCCGCGCCCACACCTTCGCCGTCCACGGCTCGTTAGGCAGACTCTCCAACCCGTGCAAATCCACGCCGGCCAATCCGTCCCAATTCCCCAGATCATCAATCACCGCCTGCATCGGCCCGGTATAATCCGTTCGAGCCATCCCCGCAAAAATCCGCACCTCCAACCCCTCCGGCACCGCCGCACGGATCGCCGCGATGATCTCCGGTCCGGGCACACCGATAAACCCCGTGACCGGCAGGTGAAACGAGGTCTCCACATAGCGCACGTTCTGCTCGACGTGTTTGGCGAAAATCGCCTTCGCCGCCTCGTGATAACGCTCCGCCGACACAAACCACGGGAGCGCGTGGCCGAGCAAAATCTCGTCAAACTTCGGAAACGACGGATACCGGAAATCCGGCGCGTGGAAGTAGGGATTTTCCGGATACGTCTCCGGCCGCCACGCCCGCAGCAATTCATACGGCAACGCCCCCTCGACATGCAGATGCGTCTCGGTCTTCGGCAGGGACTGGATGAAGGCGTCCATAAAGAAGGATCGAAAAGTAGGAGCGAGCTTGCTCGCGATGCGACAGTTAACTGAAGTCGTTTATCTCTCATCGCCTGCAAGCAGGCTCCTGCATTTTCGATCTGAATTTCGTGTCATTTCGTGTGTTTCGTGGGCCAAATTCCTACTTCTTACCCAGCAGATACTCCGGATTCAACTTGTGCAGCGACTTCGGCACAAAATGCCCGTCCTTGCGGATGAGCTTCCCGTCAAACCAAACCTCGCCGCCACCCCACTCCGGACGCTGGATGTTCACCATATCCCAGTGAACCTGGCTCTTGTTGCCGTTGCCCACGCCTTCATAAGCCTGACCCGGCGTGAAGTGGAACGATCCCGCGATCTTCTCGTCGAAAAGAATATCCCGCATCGGCTCCAGAATGTGCGGATTAAACCCAAGCGCGAATTCGCCGATAAACCGCGCACCCGGGTCGCTGTCCAAAATCTCGTTCAGCCGCTTCGTGTTGTTAGCCGTCGCTTCGACAATCTTCCCCTTCTTGAAAACAAGGCGGATGTTATCGAACGAAGTGCCGAGATAAACCGTCGGCGCGTTGTAGGAAATGACGCCCTCGACACTGTCCTTCACCGGACAGGAAAACACCTCTCCGTCGGGTATGTTGCGACGCCCGCCGCAGGTCTGTGAACCGATGCCCTTGATCGAAAAACGCAGCTCCGTGCCCGGGCCTTTGATGTAAACCTGGTCGGTCTTGTCCATCAGCGCCTTGAGCGCGTTCATGCCGGGAATCATCCGCGAGTAATCGAGCGTGCAGACCTTGAAATAAAAGTCCTCGAACTCCTCCGTGCTCTTCGCCGCCTGCTGCGCCACCGACGGGGTCGGCCAGCGCAGCACGACCCACTTGGTCTTGTTCACACGGTGATCGAGCACCGGCTTCATGACCTTCGATACCATCTGCACGCGCGACGAAGGGATGTCGGAGTTTTCAAAAATATTCTCGGCCCCGCGCAACGCGATGTAGGCATCCATTTTCTGCATGCGCGCATACTCGATCTCGGCATGCGGAGCGTATTGCGCCTCCTCGGCACCGAGCATCAATTCGCGCGAAACACGCGCACGGTGGATGTTCACATACGGATGCGCCCCCAGTGCACGCGTGGCGCGAATCAGCGCGATCACCATCGCGTCAGGAATGTCAAAAGCGTCGATCAGGACACGTTCGCCTTTCTTCAGTTCGCAGGAAAACGAGGTGAGGCCCTTGGCCAGTTCAAGATATCGGGAATCAATGATCATGGTATGATAAAATTAGAGTGTGGGTTGGACGGGTGCGTCATGAAAACAGATGCGCTCCACCGCCTCATCGAAGTCCGAAGCCCCGCGGATGATGTCGATCTCCAGGCGCAGATAATAAATCGGCACCGCGCACGGCAGTCCGTCGGGCAGTCGCACCGCATCCTTCTCGGTGGTCACGATGAACGCCACTTGGTGTTCGATGCCTTCGGTGAAAATCGAAACAAAATCCTCCGAGGTGAACCGGTAGTGGTCCAGAAAGCGTCGCGTGAACGCGATGCGTCCGCCGAGCTCGCGCACGAATTTCTCAAAGCTCTCCGGCACCGCGATGCCGCTGAACGCACCGACCTTTTTGCCGTCCAGCCACTCCAGCGGCTGGCGCTCGTCGGTGCCGAAGCGCTGCAGGTATTGCGGACGATGCGCGCATTCGATCACGTCAACTCCCGGGTTATGCTTTTGAATCAGCTCTTCGAGTTCCACATCCCGCACGCCGTCGGACTTCGTCAGAAAAACATAGCTCGCCCGCTTCAGATGTTTGATCGGCTCACGCAAAATGCCGCGCGGCAACAGGTGGCCGTTCCCGAAGGGATTGGTCTTGTCCACGAGCAGCAAATTCAACCGTCCCTTGAGCGGCAGATACTGAAACCCGTCGTCCAGAATCAACGTGTCGCAGCCGAACTTCTTGATCGCATACGTGCCGGCTTTCACGCGGTTTTTATCCACGATCACGAAGACGCCGGGAAGGTTGCGCGCGAGCATGTAGGGCTCGTCGCCCGCCTCTTCGGAATTAAGCAACACGCGTTGTCCGTCACTCACGATACGCGGCGGTGGCTCTGCCGTGTGTGACAGGCGATACCACCACTTTTTCCACATCGGCGCCGACTTGCTGCGATAACCGCGCGAAAGGATGGCCACCTTGCGCCCGCGATCCCGCAACGCCCGCGCAAATTTTTCCACGACCGGCGTCTTGCCCGTGCCTCCCACCGTGAGGTTGCCCACCACGACCACGAGGCACCCAAGCGGTTGGTCGTGAAGGATACGTTTCTTATACAACCATAGTCGCGCCTGGGCGATGCCGCTGAACAAATAGGACAAGCCCTGCAAAAACCCCGCAAACACCGTCGCCCGCATTCCCTCGCGACGACCGAAAATGACATCGATCGTGTAGTGCTCGAAGGAGTTGAGTTGGCGTTTGAGCCAGGACGACATGCGGACGGATTAGGGTGTTGACGGTGGGTGCGCGGAGGGGATTGGCTGAACGTTCTACCACGCCGCAAGCCGGGTCACGCAACTCAATCCTCTGCCAGTTGCTGTCAACCGCCGGTGAACGTCGCCGGTGGATCCCACA
Organism: Opitutus sp. GAS368; assembly: GCA_945868215.1. GTDB lineage: Bacteria > Verrucomicrobiota > Verrucomicrobiia > Opitutales > Opitutaceae > Rariglobus. Next base: position 9,550 of record CAMBLN010000015.1, on the reverse strand, counting down.
CACGCCCATGAGCTACAAATTGTTCATTCCCGGTCCCATCGCCGTCTCCGACAAGACGCTTCGCGCCATGGCGCAGCCGATGATCGGCCACCGCAGCACCGATTTTGTGGCGCTCTACAACTCCATCCAGCCGGACTTGCAGGCGCTCTTCTACACCAAGGATCCGGTGTATCTCTCCACCAGCTCCGCCTGGGGCGTGATGGAAGGCGCTCTGCGCAACGTCTGCCAAAAGAAAGTCCTCAACTGCATGAACGGCGCGTTCTCCGACAAATGGAACGACGTCGCCCTCCGCATCGGCAAACAGGCCACCGCCCTCAAATTCGACTGGGGCCAGCCCGTCGATCCCGAGGCCGTCCGCAAGGAACTCGCCACCGGCGCCTACGACTGCGTCACCATCATCCACAACGAGACGTCCACCGGCACGATGAGCGACATCAACGCGCTCGCAGCCGTCCTCCGCGAGTTCCCCGAAGTCATCTCGATCATCGACACCGTCTCTTCGTTCACCGTCGTCCCCATCAAGAAGGATGAGCTCGGCATCGACATCATCATCACCGGTTCCCAGAAGGCACTCGCCCTCCCCCCCGGCCTCGCGCTCATCACCGTTTCCAAAAAAGCCCTCGAACGCTCCGCTCTCGCCAAAGACCGCGGCTATTACTTCGACCTGATCGAGTTCCAGAAGAATCACGAGAACGGCATGACCCCGAGCACCCCGACGATCGCGCTCATCTACGCGCTCAAGTCCAAGCTCGAGGACATCAAGGCCGAGGGCATCGAGGCCCGCTACGCCCGCCACGCCCGTCTCAACAAAACCGTCCAGGACTTCATCTTCTCGAAGGGCTTCAAGCTTTTCCCGAAGGAGGGCTACGGCTCCGTCGCCCTGAACTGCTTTGCCAACACCCAGAACATCGATCTCGGCGTGTTGAACAAAATCCTCAAATCCGAGCACAAGCTCGTGATCGACGGCGGCTATGGCAAACTCAAGGGCAAGACGTTCCGCATCTCCAACATGGGTGACGAGACCGATGAAACCATCGCCGAACTCATCAAGTCCCTCGACGCCGCCCTCGCCAAGACACCCAAGGCCGCTCCCGCCGCCTAAACCGCGCGTTTCCCGTCCGCATTTCAAGCCGGCCCGCAAGGCCGGCTTTTTGCGTTTTTGCGCAGGCTGTTTCACGGTCTGTTAAGAACCGGCTGCAAAACTAAACCTTGAAATCGCCCGCCGCGCCCCGTAACCGCTCGCAGCCTAATGAAGTCCCTCATCATCGCCGAAAAGCCGTCCGTCGCTGCAGATTTAGCCAAGGCTCTCGGCAAAATCCCCAAAAAAGACGACCACTACGAGAACGACGAATTCGTCATCTCCTCGGCCGTCGGTCACTTGGTGGAACTCGAGATGCCCGAGGACATCGACAAGAAGAAATACGGCTTCTGGCGCCTCGAGGTGCTCCCCATCAGTCCCGAAACCTTCGGTCTGAAACCCATCGCCGACTCCAAGGAGCGTTTTAACCACCTCAAAAAACTCCTCGCCCGCAAAGACATCGACCAGGTCATCAACGCCTGCGACGCCGGGCGCGAGGGTGAGCTCATCTTCGCCTACCTCTACCAGCTCGCCAAATCCAAGCTCCCCGTAAAGCGCGCCTGGATGCAGACGATGACCACCGAGGGCATCCAAACCGCCTTCCAAAAACTCCGCGACGGCGAACAGATGGCCGGCCTCGCCGACGCCGCCCGCTGCCGTTCCGAGAGCGACTGGCTCATCGGCATCAACGGCACCCGCGCCCTCACCAAACGCATGTTCGGCTCCCGCGCCGGCAACGTCGCCTCCGTCGGCCGCGTGCAAACCCCCACCCTCGCCATCGTCTTCAACCGCGAGCTCGAGATCCGCAATTTCAAGCCCCGTCCTTTCTGGCGCGTCACCGCCGAATTCACCGTCACCAAGGGCACCTACGAGGGCGTGTATCAACGCGCCAATTTCAAAAAAGCCGACAACGACGAACACGACCGCATCGACCGCGTCTGGGACCAAGCGATGGCCGAAGCCGTCCTCGCAGCCTGCCAAGGCAAACCTCCGGCCTCCGTCCGCGAAGACAAAAAAGCCTCCAACCAGGCCAGCCCGCGTCTCTACGACCTCACCACGCTCCAGCGCGAAGCCAACGGCCGCTACGGTCTCCCCGCCCGCCGCACGCTTCAAATCGCCCAGGCCCTCTACGAGCGCCACAAGGCCATCACCTACCCGAGAACTGACTCGCGCGCACTCCCCGAGGATTACATCCCCACGTGCCGTCAGACGCTCCAAAACCTTGCCGGCGACCTCGGCAAACACGCCTCCACCGTTCTCGACCAGGGTTGGCTGAAGCCCAACAAGCGCATCTTCAACAACGCGCAGATTTCCGATCACTTTGCGATCATCCCGACCACCACCGAGCCCAAGAATCTCGATGAGATGGAGGCCAAGGTCTACGACATGATCGCCCGCCGTTTCGTCGCGACGTTCTTCCCGTCCGCCGAATTCGACATCACCACGCGCATCTCGACCGTCGCCCCCGGCCACGATTTCAAGACCGAGGGTAAGGTCCTCACGTCCCCCGGCTGGCTCGCGGTATATAATAAGACCGTCGTGGACGACGACTCCCCCGACTCCAAAGCCCTCCCCGCGCTTTCCCCCGCCGACAACGCCAAGGCCGTCACCACCACCGCCACCCTCCACACCGAGACGACCAAGCCGCCGCCCCGCTACACGGAAGCCACGCTCCTCTCCGCCATGGAAGGCGCCGGCAAACTCGTCGATGACGAGGCCATGGCCGACGCCATGAAAGAACGCGGACTCGGCACCCCCGCCACGCGCGCCGACACCATCGAAGGCCTCATCAATCAGAAATACGTCGAGCGCAACCAGCGCGAACTCGCCCCGACCACCAAGGCCGAGTCCGTCATCGAGTTCCTCGCCGCCGTGAAGGCCGACGCCCTCACGCGCCCCGACATGACCGGCGAATGGGAGCACAAGCTCCGCCTCATGGAGAAAAACCAGTTCCCGCGTGACCAGTTCATGCAGGAAATCATCGAGGTCACCAAAGGCATCGTCGATCGCACCAAAACCTTCGAGGAAAACGAGTCCAACTCCCGCGTCACCGACATCGTCTCGCCCACCGACGGCCAGCCCATGCTCGAAACCCTCCGCGCCTTCCGTTCCCGCGATGGCGTGCTCTCCATCTACAAGGTGATGAGCGGCCGCAAACTCGACGAATCCGAGGTCCGCCAGCTCGTCACCACCGGCGAAATCGGCCCGCTCGACGGCTTCGTCTCCGCCAAAACCGGCAACCGTTTCCCGTCCAAGATCAAGATCGTGGACGACGAAAAAAAGCCCGGACAGAAAAAGGCCGAGCTCGATTTCGGCGCCAAGGTCGATGTGAACACCCTCGAATCGTTCTGGACCGATCCCGAGACCGGTGCCGAACTCTGCGAAGGCCCGACCAGCTACATCCTCCGCGAAAAAATCGACGGCGAATGGACCGACTCCTTCAAAGTCGGCCGCCTGATGTGCCAAAAGCCCATCACCCGCGAAATGGCCATCGACCTCGTCGGCCCCGCCAAAAAGACCGGCCTCATTCAAGGCTTCACCTCCAAAAAAGGCCGCCCCTTCGACGCCCACCTCCTCCGCGTCGGCCCGAAGATCGCCTGGGAATTCCCGCCCCGCGCCCCGCGCAAAAACGCCGACGGCTCCGTCAAAGCCCCGCGCAAAAAGAAAGAACCGCTCGAAATCACCAAAGCCCAGAAGCTCGGTGAGAGCAAACTGCACGACGGCGACCTCTACCTCACGTCCGACGCCTTCGTCGTCGTGAAGCCGCAGGCCGACGGCACGCCCCGCACCGTCTTCGAACTCAAACGCATCCTCTGCGGCAAAGAGCTCCCCGTGGAAGAAGTCGAGCGCCTCGTCGAGATGGGCAAGACAGGCCTGATCGAAGGCCTCCTCTCCAAACGCGGCACGACCTTCAGCGCCTACCTGACGCTCTCGAAGGACAAGAAGAAGGCCGAATTCGAATTTCCGGCCCGATAATTCAGTGACGTGTCGCTCCTTCTTGGGCGACACGTCCTTTCCATCCAAGCCTCACACCAGCTTGGCTTGGATCAGCTTACTGACCGCACCGAAGTCGATGAGCCCCGCCTGCGGGTGCTGCTTCAGCGCGCCAATGACCTTACCCATCTCTTTTTTCGTCTGCGCACCGGTAGCCGCGATCGTTTCCACCACCAACACCTCCAGCTTCGCCGCATCGAGACTGGCCGGCAGATACTTCTCGATAATCGCGATCTCCTTGAGGTTGGCCTCGATCAGATCGGCGCGTCCGCCCTTCTCGAATTCAACGTTCGCACCGACAAGGTTCTTCACGGCCTTGCGCAGCGTCGCCAGCACGAGTTCATCATCGATGGGCTTGTTGAGATCCATCGCCGCCCGCTGGATCGCTCCGTCGTTCGTTCTTAAAATCGTGGCCAGCGTGCTATCGCGTGCCTTGACGGCGGTGATGATGTCGGCACGGAGGGTTTCGTAAATCGTGGGCATGGGTTAAAAAAACACTGTGGTCCCGCCGCCCGCCGGTGTCGAGAGGTGAGGTAGCCGGGGAGTAATCTTGCGATGTCGGCAATGACGGCGGACTCTCCCCCCCATGTCCGCTTCTCCCGCGAAAACACTGCACCGCATCCTGCGCATCTCCGCGCTCGACGGCTGGAGCGTCGCCCTTTTCGCGGGGCTGTGCACCGTGATATCATTGCTGCTCGGCGAATGGATCGGGTTGCTCGTCGGCGCATTGGTCACGGCGGGTGGCGTGTTCGAGCTGCGCGGCCGGAGTGCATTGCTACGCGGCGATGCCAATGGCCTGACCTGCCTGGTTCGCGCCCAATTGCTCATTCTGTCCACGATCTGGGTCTACTCACTCGGTAACATCGTGACTTACAACGAAGCCAAAATCATGGCCCAGCTTACCCCCGAACTGCGCAACGCCCTCAGCCAGGCCGGCATGTCCATCGAAGAACTTCAACGCATGATGAAGCCCGCGTTTTTCGGATTTTATCTGACCGTCATGGGCGTGACCCTGCTGTTTCAGGGTGGCCTCGGGCGCTACTACCACTCCCGCCGCGCCGCCATTGCCCAGGCGCTTGACGGCGCACGGACGACGCCGCCTTCCCTGCCATCCAACTAATCCGCTTGCTCACGGCAGCCAGGGAAACTTGCGGGCGTCCGGCTTGCGCTTCTCACGTTGGGCGCCGTGAAACTCCTTGGCCTCTTCGCTCATGTAATAGAGCAACGTCGCGTTGCCGGCCAGCTCCTGCAGACCGCTCTGGCCGTCGACGTCGGCGTTGAACGCGCTCTTCAGGCAGCGGATCGCCAGCGGGCTGTGCCCCATGATTTCCCGCGCCCACTTCACGCCTTCGGCTTCGAGCTCCGCGATGGGGACGACCGTGTTGACCAGCCCCATATCAAGCGCCTGCTGCGCGTTGTATTGACGGCACAAATACCAAATCTCCCGCGCCTTTTTCTGACCGACGATCCGCGCAAGATAACTTGAGCCAAATCCGCCGTCGAAACTGCCCATCTTCGGTCCGACCTGGCCGCAGATAGCGTTGTCCGCCGCGATCGACAGATCGCACACGATGTGGAGAACGTGGCCGCCTCCGATGGCGTATCCGGAAACCAGGGCGATCACCACTTTGGGCATCGACCGGATGAGTTTTTGCACATCGAGGATGTTCAGCCGCGGCACGCCGTCGCCGCCCACATACCCGGCGTGGCCGCGCACGCTCTGGTCGCCGCCGGCGCAAAACGCATATTTGCCGTCTGTGTGCGGGCCCGCACCGGTGAGCAGGACCACGCCCACGGACAAATCTTCGCGCGCGTCGATCAGCGCATCATGCATCTCCATCACGGTCTCGGGGCGGAACGCGTTGCGCTTTTCCGGACGGTTGATCGTGATTTTGGCGATACCCTCGGCTTTGTGGTAAAGGATATCGGTATAGGTCTTGGCGACTTTCCAAGTGGGGAGGCTCATGGTTTATCGACGGTGTGTATCCGCCCGCCCGCGTCAACGCGTCGCCGGTTTGCAACCCATTTTCTTGCACGATCAAAAAGGGGTTGGATTAAGTCCACGACTGGCTGAGGCTCCGGCTTTCATGAACAGCGCCCCCGCTGACTCTCCCGTCAAAACGCCCGTCAAAATCGGACTCTGTCTCGGAGCCTTGGGCATTGTATTCGGAGACATCGGCACCAGCCCGCTCTACACCATGAAGGAGTGCCTGCACTACCTTCCCGACGTGGATAAAACCGAAGGGGTCCTCGGCATTCTCTCCCTGATGTTCTGGGCGCTGGTTTTCGAGGTATGCTTCAAATACATTTCCTTCGTCATGCGGGCCGACAATCGCGGCGAGGGCGGCATCTTCGCCCTGCTCGCACTTTCGCACAAAGGCCCCGAATCGGGAGAGTCGGGCATCAAACGCGGACTCGGTATCGGCACCATCGTGATTCTGGTCGGAGCCGCCCTGCTCTTCGGCGACGGCGTGATCACGCCCGCCATATCCGTTCTCGGCGCGGCCGAGGGCTTCGTGACGTTTAACCCCGGCTTCGAAAAATACGTCGTCCCCACTGCCGTGACGATTTTGGCGGGCTTGTTTTTTATGCAGAGCAAGGGCACCGATGCCATCGGCAAGCTGTTTGGCCCCGTGATGCTCATCTGGTTTTTGGTCCTCGGGACCCTCGGGTTCATCCATATATTCGATTCCTTTGAAGTCTTCCGTGCGCTCAATCCGCTTCACGGCTTCAACCTCCTGTGGAACCACCCCGCCCAAGCCGCCGCCGTGCTCGGCGGCATTGTGCTCACCATCACCGGCGCCGAGGCGCTCTATGCCGACATGGGGCACTTTGGTCGGCCCGCCATCGTCCGCGCCTGGTATTTCATCGTATTCCCCGGACTGCTGCTGAACTACTTCGGCCAAGGAGCGTATGCGATCTCCCACCCCGAGGATTCGACCAATCCGTTCTTCGCTCTCGCACCCGACGGCCCCCTGCGCATCGCCCTCGTCCTGCTGTCGATCATGGCCGCGATTATCGCCAGCCAGGCCCTCATTTCCGGCACCTTCTCCCTCACGCGCCAAGCCATCCAGCTTGGTTATTTTCCCCGCCTGAAAATCCTTCACACCAACGCCGAGCACGAGGGGCAGATCTACGTTCCCTTGATCAACTTCCTGCTGGCCGTGGGTTCGATCTCCGTGGTGATCGGTTTCGGCTCCAGTTCTAATCTTGCCGCCGCTTACGGCATCGCGGTGACCGGCACGATGGTCGTGACCACCTACGCATTTTTCCGCGTCACCCGCCTGAAATGGAAGTGGCCGTTGCTCGGTGCCGGAGCCCTTTGCGCATCCTTCCTGATGTTCGATTTGGTTTTCTTCGGTTCCAATCTCCACAAGATCGCCGACGGCGGCTGGCTGCCTCTCGCCATGGCCGTCGCCATCCTCGCCGTGATGCACACCTGGAAAAGCGGTCGCAACGAGATCCAGGAAAAAGTCTACGGCGGCGCCATCACCGAGTTGGAACTCTCTCACGTGGCGAAGAGCAAAAACATCACTCGCGTGCCCGGCAGCGCCGTCTTCATGGTCGCTACGCCCAAGGGCACGCCCCTCGCGTTGCTGCATCACCTCAAGGCCAACAAGTGCCTCCAGCAAACCGTCGTGTTGCTGACCATCGGCACCGTCGAAGTTCCCTCGGTGGACGAGGAGGAACGCATGACGCTCGAATGTCTCGGCGAGGGTGTATGGCGCGCCGTGGGTCGCTACGGCTACATGGAATCCCCCTCGGTCAACAAACTGGTTGAGCGCATCCGCGCCCAAGGCGTGGCGATCAACCCGCAAGGCACCACCTATTACTTCAACCGCGAGATGATCATCACCGGCGGCAACGCCCGCATGTTCGAGTGGCAAAAATCCCTCTACGCCTTCCTCAGCCGCAACGCCCGCCCCGTGAAGGATTATTACCAGATCCTGCCGACCCAGATCATCGAGATCGGCCTGCCCGTGCAGCTCTAAGGTGTGGCTGGGAAAGAAGTCGGGCCAGCGTGAAGGAGAAAGGTTGCTCGGCCAAGGCGACCGAGGCGGACGCGACCCAGCGGCCCGTGCCGCCGAGGGCAAGTCCGGCCCAGCTTGGTTCCCCGCTCAACCAACCGCACGACTCCAGCAGAGCACCGGGTAATCTTTGAAGACAGCGCCTAGACTACGCGCCGAGCTTCGGACTCGGCTCGACTCCCAACCACTGCGGCGCCGCGCCCTCGGGCAGCGGCGGAATCCCGTCCTTGCCCGCCGGCGGCAACGTGCCGTTGAGCTCCTGGCGCCAGTGCGCCACGTCTCCACCCGGGCAATACACATACATCATGTGCATCGGCTCGTCGCCCGTGTTGGTGAGCTGGTGAAACTTCCCCGGCGGCATAAAAACCGCCTGACCCGCCTTGATCGGCGAGCACTCGTTATCGACGCAGATCTGCCCTTCGCCCTGCACGATGAAGTAAACTTCCTCCTGCTCCTGATTATGCCACGGCACCTGGCCGCCATTGGCTTCGAGGATGGAGTAACCCATCGAAAATCCCTTCGCCTGAATCGGCTGCGGGCCTTGACCGACCAGCCCGCGGCCCCAACGGCGCGCGGGAAAAGTTCCACCGGGTAGTTTGGCAAGATCAGCAATAATCATGGTCCCGGCACCCAAGCCGCCCTACCCCACCCCGGCGATTCTATTTCCATCCCGGCCACCCCAAAACACCGTGCCCGTGCTACCCGGTTCCGCCTCCGTGCTAGGGATTTGGCGGAATAGATGCGAGATGGGTATTGAGTGCTGAGAGCCCCAATCCCCGCCCACCTCATCCGCCCTCTGTATTCCGTCCTCTGTCCTCAGCCTTACCCCGAACCTTCGCGTCCCTTCGCGTTCTTAGCGGTTAAAAATTCCGATTCCGACTTTCGTGTATTTCGTATGTTTCGTGGGCAACACTCCGAATCCGTGCCCATCCGTGCAATCCGTGGTTAAAATGCTACCGCTACCCGCTACTTTAACTAAAACGGAAACCCCACCGAGAAATGCAGCGTCCCGCTGGGATCATCCGCCCGCGGATTCACGTTCCGTCCATACTCCAGCCGCACCGGTCCCACGATCGTCTGATACCGCACGCCCAGGCCCACCGAATACAACCGTTCGTCCCACGGATACGCCGCCAATTCCGCCGCCTCGCCCAGCGCGTCGAAGAACACCACCACCGACCATGTGTTCGTGATCGCCTGCTCCAATTCCACGTTGAGCAAGGTGTAAGTCTCCGCCCCCACAAACCTCCCGTCCGGCCCGCGCGGCGCAGCTTCATCTTTCTGATAACCGCGGATGCTGCTGTCGCCGCCGGGATAAAACCGTTTGTTCACCGGGATCAACTGCCCGTCCGCCGCCCCCAGTTGCGTGATCGCGCCGTGTGTCAGCCCGAAGTGAAACCACCGGCTGCGCCCCCAGCGCGTGTGATACGTCGCCCCCAGTTCAAACGAC
>CAMBLN010000014.1 GCA_945868215.1 Opitutus sp. GAS368 | reverse complement strand
CAGTCGAACCGACCATCGGGCACCTAAAAAGCGATTACCGGCTGGAGCGCAACCGCTTGAAAGGACGCCTCGGCGACGCGCTCAACGCGCTGTTCAGCGCCGCCGCCATGAACTTTAAGAAGCTCCTGGGCTTCTTTTTGGCCTTTTTGCTCCGCCTGCTCTCCGCCCTCCTTCCTCCTTGCCCAATCCCTGGCCTGCTATGCCCCGCCTAAAATGGCGTTTTTCAGAACCGACGGGGTAGTTTCCCATTCAAACTCCGGCCTCTATCGCAACCCGCTTTCCTTCAATAAATACGCGGTCATCACTTTCCAAATCGCCTCAACTTTTCAATCTTCGGCCGAATCACCGCCTGACAATACCCACCCTGCGGGTTTTTGCGGAAATAATCCTGATGATACTCCTCCGCCTCATAAAATATACCCAGTGGGGCGATCTCGGTCACAATTTTCCCACCCCATCCGGGATTCGCCCGCTCTTTTGACGACGCGGCCGCCGCTTTCTGCTCTTCATCCGCATAAAAAATGACCGATCGATACTGCGTTCCCGCATCCGCACCCTGCCGGTTCAAGGTCGTGGGGTCGTGTATCTTCCAAAAATAATCCAGCAGCACCTCCAACGTGATTTGTTGCGGGTCATAATCTATCCGCACGACCTCGGCATGACCGGACACCCCTGCGCAGACTTGTTCATAAGTAGGATCGGGGCGCGCACCGCCAGCGTATCCGCTGACCACTGCCTCGACCCCCGGCAGCAACTCATAAGCAGCCTCCGTGCACCAAAAACACCCGCCTCCCACCACCAATGATTTTAAGGATGACATATTCAAAATCTGCCCGCTTTCGCCCCGGACGCCACCGTTTTGACGCGTATAAAAAGGTTAATCCTTCAATCTTCATGCAATCCCGCCGAACCGCGCCGCCTTGATTGCTGTCGGATCCGCCAATCCACACGCGCCCCGCCGCCCATCACCCATGAAAAACTCCCGCTCCCTGCTCTTGTCGCGCCCCGGAGTAATCCTGGGCCTCGCCGCGGGCTTCGTCCTTACGGCCGGAACCGCGATCCTGTTCGCCGTTTCCACCCGCGAGCGACATCGCCTCGGCCAGTATCCGCACACTCAATACACAGGAAACCCTTCTTGAAATCAACCGGCTGCTGGCCGCGCTCGTCGATGCGGAAACCGGCCAGCGCGGCTACATTCTCACCGGGGCTGACACCTACCTCGATCCCTACACCCGGGCCATTGGCTCCATCGACGGGCAAATCGAAAGCCTTCGCGCGCGCTTCGCCGGTTCCCCCCCCGCAACTCGCCGCACTCGATGAAATAAGCCGCCTGATTTCCGAAAAGACCTCCGAAATGAGTCGCACGATCGATCTAAGGCGCGACCACTCCGTTGCCCCCGCCCTCCACATCATGGATTCAGGTGAAGGCCTGAGAACCATGAACACAATCCGCGACTCCGTCCACGAACTGGAGAAACACGAACTCGCCGAACTCGCCCTTCACTCGGCCTCCGTCAGCCGCCGGGCCGCGTTCTTTCAATCCGTGAGCATGATCATGCTCGTATCCGCCTGCGCCGTGGGCGGCCTGGGCGCTTGGCTGCTGCTCCGTCGGGTGAACGAACTCGAAACCATGATCACGGTGTGCGCATGGACGCGTCGCGTGAAATTCAACGGCGCCTGGGTCAGTTTCGAGGAATACCTGCACTCTCGGTTTAACCTGCAGTTCACCCACGGCATTTCCGAGGAAGCCTCCCGCAAATTGAAGATGGAAGCGATCGAACTGGTTGAAACCAACGCGCGGAAAAACCGGCCCGCCCCGCCGGTCAAGCCCGTGTAAGCGGCCGGTATTTGATGCGGTGCGGCTGGTCCGCATCCTTGCCCTTGCGCCGTTTGAAATCCTCCAGATACGCCGAGTAGTTTCCGTTGAACCAGTGCACCTGCGAATCCCCCTCGAACGCAAGGATGTGTGTCGCCACGCGGTCCAGAAACCAGCGGTCGTGAGACACCACCACCGCGCAGCCGGCGAAGGTCTCCAACCCTTCCTCCAGCGCGCGGATGGAGTTCACATCAAGATCGTTCGTCGGTTCGTCCAGCAGGATAAGGTTCGCCCCGCTCTTGAGCAGACGCGCCAGGTGCACCCGGTTGCGCTCGCCACCCGAAAGCACGCCGACTTTCTTTTGCTGGTCCGCGCCGGTGAAACCGAACTGCGCGCAATAGGCACGGGCGTTCAACTCGCGCGGTCCGAGTTTTAAAATTTCCTCACCGCCGCTGATCGCCTCGTAGATCGTCTGCGCGTCGGGCAGCGAATCGCGCGATTGATCGACATGCGCGAGCTGCACCGTCGGTCCCACCCGCAACGCCCCGGCGTCGGCCTGCTCCACGCCGGTGATCAACCGGAACATCGTCGTCTTGCCCGCACCGTTCGGCCCGATCACGCCCACGATTCCACCCGGCGGCAGCGAAAAGTTCACGTCTTCAAACAACACGCGGTCGCCATAGCTTTTGGAAAGTTTCTGCGCCTCGACGACCAGCGAACCGAGTCGCGGTCCGGCCGGGATGATGATCTCGAACTCCTTCTCTTTTTCCGCGACGTTTTCTTTCAACATCGACTCGTAGGCGGTGATGCGTGCCTGCCCTTTCGCCTGGCGGGCCTTCGCGCCGGAACTGATCCACTCAAGCTCGCGCGCCATCGCCTTCTGCCGGCGATCCTCCGTGCGTTGCGTGACCGACGCACGCGCCTGTTTTTGCTCCAGCCATTCGGAATAGTTTCCTTTCCAGGGGATGCCGTGTCCGTGGTCGAGTTCCAGGATCCACTTGGCCACGTTGTCCAAAAAGTAGCGGTCGTGCGTCACCGCGATGATCGTGCCCGCGTAACGCGAAAGATGCTGCTCCAGCCACTGCACGCTCTCGGCATCCAGATGATTGGTCGGCTCGTCCAGCAGCAGAATGTCGGGTTTCTGAAGCAGCAGGCGCGCAAGCGCGATCCGGCGCTTTTCTCCGCCCGAAAGGTGATCGACGATCTGGTCCGCCGGCGGACAACGCAACGCGTCCATCGCCATCTCGACCTGAGGAGCCACATCCCACGCGCCGAGCGCATCGATCTTTTCCTGCAACTCTCCTTGCTTGGTCGTGATCGCGTCCCGCTCGGCGTCGTCCTTTGCGTTGTCGATTTCATCCCAGGTCGCGTCGTAGGCTGCCGTGAGATCGGTGAGGTGTTTCACGCCTTCCTCGACACATTGCCGCACGGTCTTGCCCGCCGTGAGCTGCGGCTCCTGTTCGAGCAGGCCCACCGTGTAACCGGGTTCGAAATGCACATGGCCGTCGAACTCCTTGTCCCGCCCGGCCAGCAGGCGCATCAGCGAGGATTTGCCGGACCCGTTGAACCCTAGAACGCCGATCTTCGCCCCGTAATAAAACGAGAGGGAGATGTCGCGGAGGATTTCCTTGCGCTCGATTTTCTTCGAGACGCGCATCATCGAAAAAATAATCTTCGGTTCGTCGGGCTTGGCCATACGGCGATGCAACCGGCGCGGCGCGCGGGGTCAAGGAACCGTCACGGCCGGGTGGCGGCTTCCAGCGCCTCCAGATAAGCCATGGCCCCGGCGGCGCTTGCGCCGCACATGTCCTGCGTCGGCCTCAAGCTGGCGCAAAACGCCGGCCGTCCGGGCTGCCCGAAAATCGCGCAACGCATGTCGGGCAACAACTGCACGCAGCGCTCGCCGGCCTTTTTCCCATGCGGCATTCCCGGAATCGGGGAGGTGATCGAGGGCGCGATGCAACACGCGCCGCACAGCGGTCGGCACTCCATCGGATCAGCGGAGTTGCAGGAACACTTTCGTCCCTTTGCCTTCGGCTGCGGGCGGATTGATGAAGAGGCGGGTCTCGTCAATTTCACCGCCGGCCAGCAAGGCGTCGCGCACATGTTGCGCGCGCTCGGTCGCCAGGTGCCTCACCACATCGTCGGCGACCGGTATGCCGGACGCGAGCGCAAGCTTCGCCTCCGCAAGGCTGAGCGGCGCGGGTGCGCCTTCGGCATTTGCGAGGGCCGGCTCGGCTGCAACGGGAACGGGGACGGGGACGGACTCAACCGCAGACTTGGCCGCCTTCGGTATCCGTGAATTAAATACATTGGCGCCGGAAAACACCCTCTGGTTGCGTCGCAGCAAAGGTGCCTTCGGTTTCGGCGTGGACACCGGCATGGGCTTATACACGGGCTGCGGCGGGACCGGCGTGCCATCGGCGGCGATCACCGGTTGCCCGCCTGCATATCGTTCCGCCACAAAAAGGCGGATGATGCGCTCCTCGTCTTCGGGAAATACCACGACTTGATCGGGTCGATGCAGGGATGCGTCCACGGAACGCAATTCCTCCCACCGCCGGAAGCGCACCTGCCTGTCCAGTATCTGCTCCCGGATGGCGGCCAGATCGGTCGTCGCATCGTAGCTGCCCGTGATGTCGAGGTTGAGGGCCGGACGGCCTTTGAGCGCCTTTCGCAAGGTGTCGATTTTCTTCATCTCAACCTCTGAAGGCGTCACCGATCCGGCCGCAAATTCCTGATAGGCCAGTTCGTCCCCTCCACCGCCAAACGCCGATCCGATCAACGAAAACGGCGAGGTCGCGGCCTTCACGAGCAGATTGCCGATCACCCGCATGACCACGCGTCCAATCTTGAATTCGGGATCGTCAAGATCCCCGTTGACCGGCACGTCGAGCACGATGTTGCCCGCGCTGTCCTTGAGGAGCGCGACACCGAGGCGCACGGGCAGCTTGGTGGCATCGGGGCTGTTGGTCGCCGCCCCCAGGGTGAATTGGTTGAGCGTGACCACATTCTCCGTCGCCAGTTTTCGCTGCGAGAGCCGCGCCTTCACGTCCACCGCCAACCCGCTGCGGGCAAGCTCATACCCGGCATAGGTGCCGATGTAGGGCGCGATCGGCGACAGATCCACGCCCTTAACATCGACCACGATTTCCGTGAGCGCACCCGGAACATGCGTCGCCGCCTTGGCATCGAGCTTGCCGGTCAACGCAATCGTTCCCGACCCGTTGAGTTTGCCTCGAATGTCCACGTCGCCCCGCTGCAAATCGGCCGACGACAGGCCCGCAACCGTGCCGGAAAAATGATCGAGCGCGATGCGCGCCGCCGGCTTCACCGAACGGTCCGCCAGCGTGAAAGCACCGCTGATCAGCGTGAATTTACCGAGCGACCATGCCGGTGCCACAACCGGCGCGGCTGCATCGGACACCGGAGCGGTTACGGGTTTGCCAGCTGAAACGGAGCCCGGCGTCACCGCGTCGCGGCGAAGAATGGGGTCCAGGTTGGTTGTCTTGTCGGCGTTGATGACCACCCGTGCCGTGGGTGCGACCAGTTTGATCTCGGCAATACGCGCGGAAAGCGGTGCGGACACCGCGTCGATGCCCTGAATCGCGAGTTGGGTAAACCCGGCGAACTCCTCGGCCTTCACTCCATCGACCAAGGCGAACTGGTCGACAATGACATCTCCCTTAAAGCCGGCGACAGCGCCTCGAAGGCTTGCGCTGCCATTCGCTGCAACGGTGCCGCCTGCGATGCGCAGGTTAAGAAACGGTTCAATGTAGGGCGTGATACCGCCGAGAGGCAGGGACGACACGGTTATACCAAGATCCGCGGACAACGGTTCGCGAACGACGGAACCCTCGACTTTGATCGAACCGCCCGGGATCGTGGTGGCAGCCAATGTGATCACCGCCGTGGATGCCGGCTCGGCCAGCGATATGTTTTTCACCGAGACATCAAGGCGGCTGATACCGTTCTTGGCAGGGTTGGGCGTCGTGCGGTCTTCGAAGTCGATGGCCAGTCCGCTCAATGCGAACTCAGCCAGCTTCACATCGGGCAACACCGGCGGATTTGCTTGAACCGCTGCCGTTGGCACAGGATCCACGGCGGATGCCGTTTCGGGCGCGGAAAGCAGCTTGAGCAGGTTGATTGAACCGTCGGCTTCCCGCACCACGGTCAGGCGTCCGCCATCGAACCCTACACGCTTGATGGTGGCCGATGGCTTCAGTCCATCGGCGCTCAGCCCGTCGATCGTAAACGACGGCAAATCGATAAGAGACGTGGTTGAACCCCGCGCAGCGACTTGGAGGCGGGAGAGCTTGATCGCCGCATCCGTAAGCGAAACCTGCGGCGACTCTGCGCTCAGATCGACGGCGTAGGCCGCGCTTACATCAAGCCGGCCGGAGAGCACGTCGGCATTGAACAAATGCACGTAATAAGGCGCGTATTTTTTAAGGGCGATTCCATCCAGACTGAATTCACCCGCCGAACGAACGGGGTTGATGGAAAGCGTGCCGCGCCAGGCCAGCGTCTCGCCGGACTCGGTGGCCGCGGAAAATTCATAGGGTGCCTTGGGATGCCCGGCCGTAAGAAAATTTTTGAGCGTAAACGCCAACGGCCCCACCTCCGTCGCGAAGGGGTGCGCGCGGCTTGCGTCGCTAAATGCGAACGCCGCCGACGTCACCGTGAGGTTGGCGATGCGAATCGGGCGGGGATTTTTCCCGGGACTGTCCGCGGGAGCTTCAGCGGGTGCCGGAATCAGATCGGCAAAATTGAATACCCCGTCTTGGTCGATGGCCACCCGCTGCGAAAACCCATCGAGATCGATCTCCTGAAAGCGCCACTCACTGGTAAACAATGAGAACGAATCAAAGTTCACATACAGCCGCTTCCAGCGCGTAAACGCCCCGCCATCGCGATCCTTGATGACCAGCCCTTCGATAGTGATCGAAAGCACCAACGGATTCAGCCGGATGCGCTCGATGGCCACCTCGCGGTGCAACTCGGCCGAAAGACGCTTGATGGCCTGGGCTTTGATGATGGGCGGCAACCCGAAAAATCCGAATAGAAGCAGCGCGGCGATCAATCCGCCCCCGATCAGCCAGCGGCGACGGCGGATGCGACGATGACGTTTATCTTCTGCGACAATCGAAGCGGCGGATTTATTCGGCATGGCACGGGACGATCACAAGGATGCGAGGACGTCCTTAATCTGACCGGCGTGATCGCGGGTGTCCACCTTGTCGATCACGGCCAGCAAAGTCCCATCGACCCCGATGACATACGCCGCCCGCGCGGGACCGTGAAACGTGCGCCCATACATCGACTTTTCCACGAGCGAATCGGTCGCTTTCGCGAACGCATCATCCGGATCGCTGGCCAGCAGGTAGCCGATGTTTTTCTTGGCCGCGTATTTGATATGCGAGCCGCAGGTATCACGGCTGAGCGCGATGAGTTGATAACCCAGTTTCTCAAATGCCCCCGCATGGGCGGCAAGTGAATCATTCTGCCGGTCGCACGAGGGCGTGTTGTTCTTCATGTAAACCGACACGATGGTCGGCTTGGTCAGAAGATCCGTGAACAAAACTTCGGACTCTTTTCCTTCGCGAACAACCTTCAGGTTGAAGTTGGTTTTAATCTTTTTTCCGGTTGCGATCATGGTCCGGCGAATGAGCGCTTAACCCGCCCGGCGTCAAAGCCTCCCGTCATTTTGAACTCAAAAAAGCCCGACCTTTCCGTCGGGCTTAATAAAAACCAGCCGCCCTCCCTTGGGGTTTAAATATGCTTCGAGTCGTCAGCGTCCTTCTTCACGTAACCCGATTCCTGGCGCTGGTGGTTCACTGCGTTCTTTTTCAAATACGCCGCGTAAACATCCTCGGCAGTCATGCCGAGAGTCTGCGCCAGCGACACGAGAAAGTGAAACAGATCGACCACTTCAACCTTCGCGTTCTGCTCATCGAACTTCTGGTATTTCGCCCACCACTTCCACGGCACGCTGTCGATCAGCTCGGCCGTTTCCTGCTGCATCGCCCGCGTGTAGTTGAGAATCCACTTGGTCTTCTCCTCTTCACTGCCCGGCGGCAGCACGACGCCGATACGCGCATTAAGCGCCTCTTGCATGCGGAAGATCTCTTCGAGTTTGTCCATGCGCGGAGGCTTGGCGTCACCTCCTCGCGGATCAAGTGACAAGTGGCCGCGCCGCCTCCGCCCAATCCCATTCGTCCATGTTATGGAAATCCGGCGCGCTCAACCGGGCGGTCGCCGAAGTCACCGGCTTTTCCCGACCCGGCTGATAATCATAACGGCTGAAACTGAATTTAAACCGCCGAGAATCATCCTCACGCGGCAAATCCAACACCTTTGCCAACGGAATGCGCATCACCGCCTCCCATTGGGTGCGCGCCTCGTTTATCCGTGCATCGCTCTCAAACAGACTTTCCGGCACCGACCAATGCCGGTGTCCGCGCCTCTCGTAAAACGACGCCCGGCTGGGGAAAAACAACTGCAACCGGCAATTCTCCGGCGTCACATGAAACTCATAATACCCCGATCGACCCTCCGCTTGGAAAAAAAACTCCCACACGTCCCCCGTCAGCCAGGTCGGTTCGTTCCAAGCCTTCGCCCGGTTCGCCGGCTGGTCATCGCGAAACACTCCGTAAGCCACCAGCGCCTCGCCGTGCACGCCAAGCCACACCGCCCCCGGTTGAAAATCCGGATTCGCCTGCGCCCGCCATGCCTGCCGGAACTCCAGCTTCACCCCGCTCCTCATCGCCCGCTCGGTCGCCTCCCAGTCTCCCAAAGCGAAATCCGGCACAACCGGAATCCCCAGACACACCGTCGAACCCGTGGAAGCATCGTTCATGGATGAGTGATAAAATTAAAGCCCACGTTCGTTCCCGAAACCCCCGCACACCGCAAGCCAACACCCGTCCCCGCCTCGTTTTGCCCTCTTTTACCCCTCCGGAACGCACCAAATTAGCAGTTGCCCCCGAACGAGAAACGGAAGACTTTCGGGCCTTGTTGCCTGCGTCGAGCGCTCCCGCGCCCCGCGGCGACATCTCCCTCGCAGCCCCGCCCTACGCGGTGAGCGCGAGTTTAACCCATAGATAAACAAAGACATGTCAGATACATCCACGTCCGGCAGCACGCCTCCCGAAGGCCCTGCCGCGACCGCCGGTGCGCCCGCCGCGCCCGCCGCCGATTGGGGCACCGCTTCCGGTGCCAATCGCGGCTCGGGCCTCGCGCGCGGCAAACGCGTCAGCACCCCGGCCGCACCTGCGGCCCCCGTCAGCAACACCGCCGCCTCCGGCGCCTACCAACCATCCGCCATTCAAGTTTTGAAGACGGATTCGGAATACCAAAACCCGTTCGCCCCGGCGGACGTCACCCCCGTCGCCCCGGCTCCCGCCGCCGCGACCCCGGTTGCTCCGGTTGTTGCCAACACCCCCGCGGAGGCCCCGGCCCCCGCTTTTGTCCCGCCCGCTGCTCCCGCCCCCAAAGCCGAGCTCAACATCCTCCCTCCCGCCGAAGAAAAGCGCCCCGCCCAAAGCTGGGAAACGCCCGCCTTCCCTTACGAGGGCAACAAACCGTCCGCTTCCGCAACCACCCCCGCCGCACCTTCCCTCGCGGGCGAGCGTCCGTTGTTCCGCCCGGTGCGTCGCAGTGATGTCCCCATGCTCGACTCCGCTCCCAACGCGAGCGGCAAGAGCCCCGGCATCCCCGCTCCGCCCAAATACGGCGGCCAGCGCACCCAGCGTGGCAACGGCGGCGGCAACCGCCAGCAGCAGCGCGACGGTCGCCCCCAGCAGTCCCGTGGCAATCGACGCGACGGCGGCGGCGGCAATCGCAACCGTCCCGCCGGCCCGCAGGTCACCGGCTCCCCGCAAGCTCCCGCCAACTCCGGCCAGCCGCAGTCCGCTGATTCCAAGAAACCCGCCGGCCTCTTCGGCTGGGTCAAGGGTCTCTTCGGCACCGCCGCTCCCGAGCCCGGCAAACCCGCCCTCCCCGGCGCCCAACCGTTCGCCGGTGGTGCCGGCGGCGGCGGTGAACCCCGCACCGATGGCGGCCCCCGCCGTCGTCGTCGTCGCGGTGGTCGCGGTCGCTCCGGCGGCGGCGGCGGTCAGGGCAACCCGCAAGGCGGTCCCGCCGGCGGCCCCCAGACTCCCGGCACTCCCCATGTCCAAAGCCACGGCCAGGGTCATCCCTCGCATGGCCACGGTGGCGGCAATCGCCGTCGTCGCGGCGGACGCGGTCGCTCCGGCGGCGGTGGCCAGGGCGGACAAGGCGGTCAGGGCGGCGGCCATCGCCATGAAGGAGGCGGCTCCGGCATTCCTCCCTCCGCTTAATCCGAGTTAAACCTTGCCAAGGGCGCACGCGCCCCGCGCATTTCAAAGGCGTCAGCACACCCGTGCTGACGCCTTTTTTTCGTCCTCCTTCCGAGCTCCAGACTCTCAGCTCTCAGCTACCGACTTTCCCTCACATGTCCGATCTCATCGTCCACGGCGGCAAACCCCTCACCGGCACCATCACACCGTCGGGCAACAAGAACTCCGTCCTGCCGATTTTCTGCGCCACATTGCTCACCGACGAGCCCGTCACCCTGCGCAACGTCCCCGACATCACCGACCTCAACAAACTGGTCGCCTTCTTCCAGTCGCAGGGCTCCGAAATCTCCTGGAACCGCGACACCGCCGAGATGCGCGTCTGCCACGCCTCGTTCAAGAGCAACCTCGAGAACGACGAGCTCCCGCAGGACATGCGTTCCACCGTCCTGCTCTACCCCGCCCTCCTCAACCGCCTCCGCCAAATCGCCATCCAGGCCAACACCAAGGGCTGCTCCCTCGGCGTCCGCGAGATCGACCCGCACCTCGAAATCCTCTCCGTCCTCGGCGCCATCGTCAACGAAGGCGACCCGCTCGTAATCGCGCTCCCAAAAGGCTTCAAAGGCGCCCGCCACTGGTGCGACTACATGTCCGTCACCGTCACCGAAAACTTCGCGATGGCCGCCGCCCTCGCCGAGGGCGAATCCACCCTCATCAACGCCGCCAGCGAACCCCACGTGCAGGACCTCTGCGCCGCCCTCGTCGCGATGGGTGCGCAGATCGACGGTCTCGGCACGTCGATGCTCAAGATCACCGGCGTCGAAAAACTCCACGGTGCCGACATCACCATCAACTCCGACTACCACGAGATCGTCACCTTCCTCGCCCTGGGCGCGATCACCGGCGGCGAGGTCCGCGTCAACAAAGCCCTCCCGCACCACTTCGACCTCATCGCCCGCGCCTTCAAAAAACTCGGCGTCATCATCGAGCACGAAGGCGACACCGTGATCGTCCGTCGCGGACAAAAGCTCGTCATCGAAACCCCGTTCACCACCAACCTGCTCCCGAAAATCGAAGCCGCCCCCTGGCCCTATTTCTCCGTCGATCTCCTCCCCCTGATGATCGCGCTGAGCGTCCGCTGCGAAGGCACGATCCATTTCTGGAACAAGGTTTACGAAAACGGTTTTTCGTGGATTCCCGAGATCGCCAAATTCGGTGCGCACGCCCTCGTGAGCGACCCGCACCGACTCGTCGTCTTCGGCAACCGCCCGCTGCGCCCCGCTGTAGTTGATTCCCCCTACATCATCCGCGCGGCAGTTGCGCTCTACATGGTCGCCGCCGCGATCCCCGGACAATCCGTCGTCCGCCACGCCGAAATCATCAAACGCGCCCACCCCCGCTTCGTCGAAAACCTCCGCACCCTCGGCGCCGAAGTCGAATGGAAGTAAACCATCAAAGTAGTCACAGAGATCACGGAGCTCCGACACAGAGAACACAGAGCCCGATCCCACAGGCACCGCCTCCACAATCACACATGGAAGTCTTTAGGTCCTCCTCAAACTCTGTGTCCGAGCTCTGTGTCCTCTGTGACCAAATTCTGATTCCGTAATTTCCATGCCCTCCCCGTCCGACAACAAAGGCCTAGGCTACATCACCTCGACACTGGCCACGCCCGTCACCTCCGCCGAGGCCGCGCTCCGCCCGCTCTCCTTCGCCGATTTCACCGGACAACCCAAGACCGTCGAACGCCTCCAGGTCATGGTCGGCGCCGCCAAACGTCGCGGCGATCCGCTCAACCACATCCTGCTCTCCGGCCCTCCCGGCCTCGGTAAGACCACGCTCTCCTTCATCCTCGGCCACGAGATGGGCCGCAACGTCCGCGTCACCTCCGGCCCCGTCATCGAAAAAGCCTCCGACCTCGCCGGTCTCCTCACGTCCCTCGAAGAGGGCGACCTGCTCTTCATCGACGAGATCCACCGCATCTCCAAAACCGTCGAGGAATACCTCTACTCCGCGATGGAGGACTTCCGCCTCGACATTATGATCGACCAGGGTCCCAACGCCCGCAGCGTCCGCCTCTCGATCCCGCGCTTCACCCTCATCGGCGCCACCACCCGCGCCGGCTTGCTCACCGCCCCGCTCCGCTCGCGCTTCACACTCCAGACGCGCCTCGACTACTACGACATCCCCACGCTCATCGGAATCGTCACGCGCAGCTGCGGACTACTCAACGTCGCCATCGACGCCGGAGGCGCCAAGGAAATCGCCACCCGTTCCCGCGGCACACCCCGCATCGCGAATAACCTCATCAACTTCTGCCGCGACTACGCGCAGGAACGCGCCAAAGGGAAAATCACCCAGCCCACCGCCGCCGCCGCGCTCGAGCTGCTCGAGATCGACGCCGCCGGCCTGGACGAGATGGACAAACGCGTTCTCCGCATCATGGCCGAAAACTACAAAGGCGGACCCGTCGGTCTCGGCACCATCGCCATCGCCGTCGGCGAAGAATCCGAAACCCTCGAGGAGGTCCACGAACCGTTCCTCATTCAGGAAGGCTACCTCATGCGCACCCCGCAGGGCCGCATGCTGACGTCCAAAGGCTACCACGCCATCGGCCTCAAATCCGCCACCACCGATCAGGGTTCACTCCTCTAAGGTAGAACGGGCACTGCGCTGCCCGCCTTCACGCCACGTCTTTTGTCCGTCCGTCAGCCCCGCTTCGTCCCCCACGCGGCGCCTTGCCCGGATGATGCCCCTTGCGCCCGAAATTATAAGTCACCCCCGCGTCGATCGCATGGATGACCGCCACCAGTCCGATAAAAAACGCCCAAAACCCCGCGCCCAACGGCGCCCCGTCGTTGTGCGCGAGTTCCAACCTCAGCGGCCTGATCACAAACACCACCCACAGCATCGCCGCGCCGGTCATCTCAAACACCGCGAACCACCGGTGCCCCAGATACCAGTTGCCCAATCCCGGCAGCCCGAACGATAGCAACGCCGCCGTGCTCGCCGCCTTGATTCCTCCGCCGCAACTCCCGCACGCGCGCGGCCTGCCCGGCAGCGGCGTGTAACAATGCGGACACAAATGCACCAGTCCGTCCGACGCCGCGTCCAGCGCAACTCCGCCCCCTTCCAGCGGCATCATCGTCTCAAGCAGCTCGCGCATCCATTTCCGGTCCGCCCTCGGCACGCCTGAAAACCGGTGAGTTCGTCCGTTGGCCAGCGCCACTTCGCAAAACCCGTTCCACGTCGAGGTCAGCTTGCGGATCGCCGCGTAAGGCAGTTCGCTCACCAGCCCGCGCGGCTTTCCGTTCTGCCCGATGTGGATCAAAATCACCCGCTCCGTCGTGAACACCAACGCCCGCAAATTCACGTGATACGCCGCCGCATGTCCCGCGAAAAACCGCTCGGCCATGCTCGCCATCGATCCCTTGGTCGCAAAACACACCCGCTCGCCCGGCCTCAGCAATCCCGCCAGTTTCCCGTCGAGCCGTTCCAGCAACCTGCGTCTCGCATCCGCCCTGCGCCGCGCCAGCCAGCCCCTGCCTTCGTCGCCTTCCGCATACGACGCTCCGGCCACGGCCCCGCCCGACAACGCTACTTCGCTGCCCGTCGCTTTCACCATGTTCATGACGCCAACCACACCCGTCCTCGCGTCCGCCGTCCAACGCAATCACCGCGCCGTCGCCGTTTCACTTCGTATTTAAAACCACCGCTCACCCGTGCGCCCCTTCGTCCCCCTCCCGATTCGTCTGCAAATACGCTTTGAGCACCACATGAAACGGCTGGTCCCCGATCTGCCGCTTCACCTCCATCCACTCGAACAACGCCTGCTCCGGCGTCACCTCAAACGCCTGCAACGCCTTGCAGGCCTGCGCGTGTTGCACCGCCGCCGCCCCCACCCCCACGCCCGCACCCAGTCCTTTCAACACCGTCGCCGCCCCCACGTAGTCGTCGATCACCTCCCGAAACTTCAACCCGCGCGGCTGCAGTTTCATCGACGCATAATGCACGTCCTTCGAGTTGATGAACGGCGTGTGCGCCCCGAACGGATTCACCGTCAACCCCTGCCCCGCCAGCGCCGCCACCCGCAACCTCTCCTCGATCTCACCGGTCGCCATCACCGCATCCGCCTCCGTCGCGAACTTCGCCTCGCACTCCTTCCCGCCCTCCAGCCACTTCAACAAAAACTCCTCCGCCCCGCGGTAAGTGACCTTGTGCATCGAGACCGGTGATTCGCCGCTCATAATGACGTAACCTCCAGCACCACCCATGCCACGCCCCGCTCCTCGTAGCGGAACGGCGGAGCCGTTTCGTCCGAACGCCGACCTCATCTACAATCAACGCCCCCGCCATTGCGCCCGCCGCCCCCGCACCTACGGTGTGCGCACACATGTCCCCGTTTTCCACCATCCTCACGCACCCCGGCGGTGCCCATAAAGACGAATTCCTCGCCTGCTGCGTCCTTCTCGCCGAGTGCCCCGCGCCCATCGTCCGTCGCGAACCCTCGCCCGCCGACCTCGCCGATCCGTCCGTCGCCGTCATCGATGTCGGCCACAGCCACGACCCCGCGCTCAACAACTTCGACCACCACCAGCTCCCGCGCGACCACGTCCCCACCTGCTCGCTCTCCATCGTCCTTCAACACCTCGGTCTCTACGAGGATGCCCGCCAGTTCTGCGAATGGCTCGAACCCGCCGAATGGTTCGACTGCCGCGGCCCCATGGACACCGCCCGCTGGCTCGGCGTCGAACGCAACGTCATCGGCAAACTCAACTCTCCCATCGACGGCACGCTCCTCCGCCGTTTCGCCTCGTCCTCGCAACTTTCCGCCGGCGATCCGCTCTGGGAAATGATGCGCCTCATCGGCGAAGACATCCTCGGCTACGTCCGCTCCCTGCGCGAGCGTCTCGACTTCATCGCCCGCCACGCCGTGCTCTGGACCCTCGACGAGGTCCCCGGCGCGCCCGCCGTCCTCTTCCTCGCGCGCACCGATCCCCTCCCCGACGATCCGTCCGCCGCCATCGAGCGCTACGTCGAAAGCCGCGGACTTGGCGACCGCGTCATCGGCCTGATCTCACCCGACCGCCGCAGTCCCGGCTACGGTCTCTCCCGCCACCGCGACAACCAGCGTCTCGATTTCACGCGCATCAGCGGCGAGTCCGACGTCCACTTCGCCCACGCCCGCGGCTTCGTCGCCAAAACCTCCGCCACCGACCACGCCCGTCTCCGCGCACTCATCCTCGGCGCGTTGCAAGGTGGTTGAAACCCGCGTCTTTCCCGGCTCATGGCGGCCGCCCGCCTTCCCCGGAAGAGCAGTCGCGTGAAATTTGGGGGAATCCCCCATAGCCACCTTTCCCCGGTGGTAAAACCCGTTATTTGTAGTTATAATTCAACTACAAATCACCGCGCACGGTCATCGTGACTTGCACATCGCTCCATGCGTTCCAAAACTCGAACTCATGGCTACGTTACACACTGATATTAAACGCCCTCGCATCGCGATGGTCTCCACCCACGGCTACGTCGCCGCAAATCCCCCCCTCGGCGCCGCCGACACCGGCGGCCAGGTGGTTTACGTGATCGAGCTCGCCAAAAAACTCGCCCAGCTCGGCCACGAGGTGGACATCTGGACGCGCCGCTTCGAGGGACAGCCCGAGATCGACATCGTCAACTCCCGCGTCCGCGTCATCCGCGCCAATTGCGGCGGCGACAAATTCATCCCCAAGGAATACCTCCACCGCGATCTCATGGAGTGGTGCGAAAACGCCCTCCGCTTCATCAAAAAACACAAGCTCACCTACCAGTTCATCAACTCCCACTACTGGGACGCCGGCGTCGCCGGCCAGCGCCTCTCCGAAGCCCTTTCCGTTCCGCACGTCCACACGCCGCACTCGCTCGGTCTCTGGAAAAAACAGCAGATGGAGACCGACTACCCCGAGAAAAAAGCGTCCTTCGAAAAAGAGTTCAACTTCTCCGAACGCATCCAGCACGAGACGATTCTCTACCGCACGTGCGACCTCGTCGTCGCCACCACGCCCCCGCAGCTCGACATGATCACCACCGACTACGGCATCCCCGCCGAGCGCGTGCACATGATCCCGCCCGGCTACGACGACAACCGCTTCTTCCCCGTCAGCGAGGCCTCGCGGCAGATGATCCGTCGCCGGCTCAACTTCAACAAGCCCACCATCCTCGCCCTCGGCCGTCTCGCCACCAACAAGGGCTACGATCTCCTCATCAAAGCCTTCGCCCTCGTCGCCAAACGCTCCCCCGAGGTCGTCCTCCACCTCGCCGTCGGCGGTAAAAAAATGGACCCGCAGGAGAAGCGCATCCTCGCCGACCTGAAAGCTCTCACCAAAAAATTGCGTCTCGAAAAACGCGTGAAATTCGCCGGCTTCATCGCCAACGACGAACTCGCCGACTACTACCGCGCCGCCGATCTCTTCGTCCTCAGCAGTCGCTACGAACCGTTCGGCATGACCGCCATCGAATCCATGGCCTGCGGTTGCCCCACCGTCGTAACCATTCACGGCGGACTCTTCCGCGCCGTCACCTTCGGCCGCCACGCGCTCTTCGGCGATCCGTTCGACAAGGAAGATCTCGGCATCATGATGCTCAAGCCGCTCTGTCATCCGAAAATCTGGAACCGCCTCTCGCGCATGGGCGCCCACAAGGCCCGCAGTCTCTTCACCTGGACCGGCATCGCCCAGCAACTCATCTCACTCGTCGAAGGCCGCCCGATGCCGAAAGCCCTCAACGACACCGAATGGGAAGAACCCTGGAACGACGGCGACTGATCTCTGTCCCCGTAGCGGCCTCACCACGCGTGAGGCCGCGCCCGCTTCCTGCTCTCCGCCACCACCACCTCGCCCATGTCTTCAATCCGTCTTTTCTGCAGCGACATCGACAACACGCTCCTCGGCAACCCCGAGTCCGCCCGCCGTTTCGCCCTCGCCTGGAAAGCCATTCCCGCCGACCGCCGTCCGTTGCTCGTTTACAACAGCGGCCGCCTCGTCCCCGACATGCAGCAACTCGTCGCCGACGGACAACTCCCTTCGCCCGACTACTACATCGGCGGCGTCGGCACCCGCATCCACGACGTCCGCAAAAAGAAAACCCTCACCGCCTTCGCCGATCACATCCGCACCGGCTGGGATCTCGAACGCGCCATCGCCATCACCGCCGCCACTCCCGGCATCCGCCCGCAACCCGCCGACTTCCAGGCCGCCTTCAAAACCAGCTGGTTCCTCGAACACGCCTCGCCCGAGGTCCTCCGCGACCTCGAACAACGTCTCACCGACGCCGGCCTCGAAACCAGCGTCGTCTATTCCAGCGCCCGCGACCTCGACATCCTCCCGTCCCGCGCCACCAAGGGCGGCGCCCTCCGCTGGCTCGCCGACCACCTCTCGATTCCCCTCTCCGACATCATCGTCGCAGGCGACACCGGCAACGACTCCAAGATGTTCCGCCTCCCCGGCGTCAAAGGCATCATCGTCGAAAACGCCCTCCCCGAACTCTTCGAGGCCACCGTCGATATTCCCGTCTATTGTTCTCGCCTCGTCATGGCCGACGGCGTCCTCGACGGACTCCTCCACTACGGCGTCATCGACAAACTCCCTTCCGCGCAAACCACCCCCGTCCCCGGCCACGAAACCACCCCCGGTTTCCGCATGCTCTTCACCGGAACACGGCTCGGTTCGCTCGATTCCGCCGAGAAGGATTTCCTCAAACTCGCCTACGAAAAAGCCCTCGTCGCCCTCCGCAAAAACATCACTCCACTCGGCTTCTCCGCCTGCTCGCTCACCGACAACACCGTCACCGGCACCGACGCCAACTACCGCTCCGTCTGGGCCCGCGACGGCGCCATCACCGTCATCAACACCCTCGACCTCGACGACGCCGACATCCGCGAATGCCAACGCCGCACGCTCGAGACGCTCCTCAACGCCACGTCCCCCACCGGACAAATCCCCGCCAACGTCCGCATCGACGACGGCGTCGCCGACTACTCCGGGGTCGGCAGCATCTGCTCCATCGACAGCGGACTCTGGGTGATCATCGCCTTCTATAATTTCATCACGACCACCGGCGACCACGACCTCCTCCGCCACCACGCCGAACGCCTCCAGCTCGCGATGAACTGGCTCAGCGCCCACGACTCCAACAACGACGGCCTCCTCGAAATCCCCGAGGCCGGGGACTGGACCGACCTCTTCGGCCGCAGCTACAACGTCCTCTACGACGAAGTCCTCTGGTATCGCGCCAACATCTGCTACGGCCGCCTCCTCGAATTCCTCGGCGACTACGAACGCGCCGCCGACTACCTCCGCTGGTCGCAACACATCCGCGGCCGCGTCCTCGACCTCTTCTGGCCCAGCACCGCGCCCACCGAGGCCGACAAACACCCGCACCGTTTCGCCTCCCGCCAATTCGGCATGGGCGACACCCAATACCTCATCGCCGAAATCACCCCCTTCGCCTTCAACTGGCGTTGCGACGTTTACGCCAACGTCCTCGCCTACTTGATGAACCTCCTCGACGCCGACCGCGCCCGCGTCGCCTTCCGTTTCATGTGGGGCGTCGGCGTCAACGAACCCCACCCCGGTGCCAACCTCTACCCCGTCGTCCAGGCCGGCGACCCCGACTGGCGCGCCTACTACACCGTCAACCTCCTCAACCTCCCGCACCACTACCACAACGGCGGCATCTGGCCCTTCATCGGCGGCATGTGGGTGCGCTTCATCCACCGCCTCGGCTTCCACGAGGTCGCCTGCCGCGAACTCCTCCGCCTCGCCAAACTCAACCAACTCGGCCGCGACCAGGAATGGGAGTTCAACGAATGGGCCCACGGCCAGACCGGCCGCCCCATGGGCAAAGCCTACCAAGCCTGGTCAGCCGCCTGCTTCATCCGCGCCTGCCAGGAAATCGAAGCCGACCCCGCCCACCTCACCAACGACTGATCCTCCCTTCTCCCTTACACCTCTTACCCCTCTTAAACCTCTCAATGCCTCCCCGCATCCTCTGCTTCGGCGAAATCCTCTGGGACTTCCTCCCCGCCGGCCTCTTCCCCGGCGGCGCCCCCTTCAACGTCGGCTACCACCTCAAACAGCACGGCGCCGACGTCCGCCTCGTCTCCGCCGTCGGCCGCGACCTCCTCGGCGAGGAACTCCTCCTCCGCCTCCGTAATTGGAATATGGATACGGAGCTCATCACCCGCCACAGCGGACTCCCCACCGGCTACGTCCGCGCCGTCCTCTCCGACAACGGCGACGCCCGCTACGACATCACCCCCAGCGTCGCCTGGGACCAGATCTTCATGAACCTGGACGTCGCCCAGGCCGCCCAAGGCGCGCAAGCCCTCGTCTTCGGCTCCCTCTCGCAGCGGTCTCCCTTCAACCGCACCGTCCTCAACCGCATCTTCGACGTCCTCCCCGGACGCGACTCCGCCTGGCGCGTCTTCGACGTAAATCTCCGCGCTCCCCACGACGACCTCGAACTCGTCCGCGGACTCGCCCCCCGCGCCACGCTGCTCAAGCTCAACGCCGAGGAAGCCGCCCGCCTCTGCGGAGACCCCGCCGACACCACCGGTCGTGAAGAGCAGCACGCCCGCGACCTCCACCGCACCACCGGTTGCCCCATCATCTGCATCACCTCCGCCGCACGCGGTGCCGGCCTCCTACGCGAAGGCCAATGGTATTGGGAAATCGGCCTTCCCGTCGAAGTCTCCGACACCATCGGTTCCGGCGACTCCTTCCTCTCGAGCCTCCTCATCCACCTCCTCGCCAAGGTCCCCGAAGCCGAGTCTCTCGCCCGCGCCTGCCGCATCGGCGAATGGGTCGCCTCCCAACGCGGCGCCACCCCCGCCTACCCCACCCCTCCCTCCCTACCCTCCTAAAAAAACCTCCTCCCACCCCAACCCAATTTGTCACTTAATAAGTGACAAACATGTCTTACCCATTCCCCTTCAATTTATTGCAATTCACAAAAACCCCTCTTTAACCCCTGCCTGATCCCGCTTTCTCACCCCTCCAGCCCCCATGAAACCCCTCCTGCTTTTCCTGCTCACCGCCACGCTCGCGTTTGCCGAGGTCGACACCCGCATCACCGTCCACGGCAGCACGCTCCCCGCCACCGTCCAGGGCATGACTTGGTTCCGTCTCACCAACTACGGCGGCCCCAACGGCAACCCCGACCACGGCGTCAGCGCCAGCTACCGCGGCGATTCCATCAAAATCGACATCTACATCTACGACTCGCTCAACGCCGATTGGGCCAAGCTCCCGCTCAAAGAAAAAATCCGCCGCGAAAACGAAAGCATCCCGTCCCTCTTCAACCAGCGCGTCGAAAAAGGCGACTACTCCGATGTGAAGATCAAACCCCTCGCCACGGTCAAAGCCGGCAACCGCGTGTATGACCACACCGAGATGGACTTCATCGACAAAAACGTCGGCGCCCTCAACTCCCACTACTACCTCGCCGAGCTAAATGGCAAAATCCTCAAGATCCGCATCTCTCGCGCCGCCGAGTCCGATCCCGCCTCCGCCCGCGCCGCCTTCGAGGAAATCGCCGCCGCCTTCGCCACCAAATAAAAACTCCCGCCGCGCCCCCACGATTTGCACCGACACCCCTCGCCTCCGCGTCCATCGACAGGGTGTCGCCCATGCACACGTCTTTCCCCTTTCTCCGTCTCATCGCCGTGCGTGTGCTCCTCACCGCTTTCGCGGTTTTCTTCACAACCGTCGTCCACGCCCAGGAAGTCCTCCGCCTGTCTTGGCCCACGCGCCACGCCTCCCCTCCTCCCGAGGCCGGCGCGCAATCCGCCGTCTATCTCCCGCTCCTCCGCGCCAGCGTCGCCCGCCTCCCCGAATCCGGCGTCGTCACCCTCGCCCTCACCCAATCCTCCGCCCTCGGCCTCTCCGAAGCCGAAGCCGCCCAAATTGGCGAACTCGTCTCCCGCCGCTACGCGGCCATCGCCGCCAGCCCCGTCTTTAAAACCGTCCCGTCCACGCTCGCCTACTGCCTATCCGAAACACGCCCCGCCCGCGGCCTCGCCTTGCTCTACCGTCCGGCCCGCACCACCGCGCAAACTCCCGTCATCGTTTTCCTCCACGGCTACGGCGGCGCGTTTCTCTGGTATCAACACCAGCTCGCCGAGTGGTTCCCCGACCATATCATACTCTGCCCCGCCTACGGGCTCGATCCGTCCGACATTTCCCCGGCCTATCTCGCCGAATGCCTCGCCGCCGCCTCCGCGCAGCTCAAACACCCGCTCGCCCCGCCCACGCTCATCGGACTCTCCGCCGGCGGTTTCGGCGCCACCCGCGCCTACGCCGCCCGCCCCGCACCGTGGCGCCGGCTCGTCGTCATGGCCGCCTACCCGCCCGACGACGCCTTTCGCGCCTGGCCCAAATCCGCCCGCTCTTCCTGGCTTGTAGGGGAAATTGAATACTACGTAAAGGACGGCGGCTTCGCCGCCTACTCCAAATCCCTCGCCGCCCGCTCCGCGCACCACGAGGGCGTGGTGATCCCGAAGGCCGGCCACTTCTTCCTGCTCACCCACCCGCGCGAAACCCAACGCGCCCTCCGGCGCTGGCTCCAATAAAACCGGCCCGGCACCGCCCCATCCCCGCGCCGCTCAGATGCGCACGCGGTTGCCCGAAGCGGCCGTGCCGTTACGCACCTGCTCGCGGGCTTGCGTCTGACGCGCCGTGATCGCCCCGGCCAGGGCCACCAGTCGCGGAGCCACCCGCAACCACGCCACGTGCGCGAGCACCGACGCGCCGATCATCACAAGCACGACGCCCATGACCATCAGCCACATCTCCCGCACTCCGGTGACCGACGGCAAAAAGTGCAGAGCCTCCATCAACAGGCCGGTTGCAATAAAACCATAAGCGTTGGGCGTGTTCATGTTCATAATACCTCCCCTAACGCCTGCCCCGTGCCATCCGCCGCCTCAAAACCCAAGCAATTCTATCCAAAACACTTAATAAATCCGCCGCATTGTTCCGCGCCAAAAATTCGTGCAAAGCGCACGGCCTGCTCCCCGCCGTCATGCAGCATGCAGGTGCCCGCGAGTCCGCTACAACCCTTCCGCCGCCAGCCCGCTCACCGCCTCCGAAAAGCCACGCTGCCGCAGCGCCCGCTTCAGCCACACGCGATAACCCGCATCCCATTCGGCCAATACCGGCATCTCCGTCAGCGCCGCGATCAACTCCGCCCCCACCGCATCCAGCCGCGGACGTATCTGCGTCTTCAAATCCAGCGGCACCGTCTTCGGACGCTCCTTCGTCCCCGCTTCCCAACCCGCCAGCCACTCCGTCTGCGCTTCCCGCGACGCCGCGATCTGCGCGCCAAAAAACCGCTCCACCCGCTCCTTCGGCAAGCCCGCCGCCTCGCCTTGTTTCACCAGCGCCGCCAGCACCGCCTTTTCCCGTTCTTCATCCAGCACCGGCGCACCCGTCTGTGCCTTCGCCCACGCGACTTCGCGCGCGATCTCCAACCGCCTGACCACCCCGACCGCCAACCGTCCAAACGGCGTCGGCTCCTCCTTCGCCCAGGGCGCGCAACAGCCCGCCAGCAGCGCCACAGCCACACACATCCCCACCCGCAAAAACATCCGGCGTTTCATCTGCTCCCTCACAGGTCCCCGCGTTGCGGACGCAGCACGATCTCCTCGACCACCGTATTCCGCCCCAGCCGGTAAACATCCCAGAACGCCCGCGCCACATCCGCCGCCGGCATGATCCGCTCCTCCGCCACCCCGCTGCCCGACCACGAGGGCGACCACGTCGCCCCCGGGTGCACGCAGCACACGCGCACGCCGTGCTCGCGCGTCTCCGCGCGCAACACCGCCGCCAGGCCCGTCACGCCAAACTTCGCCGCGCAATACGCCGCGCTGTTCGGATACGCCCCCAGCCCCGCGATCGAACTCATGAAAAACACATCCCCGTGCTTGCGCGCGACCATCGCCGGCACCAGCGCCCGCGTAACCAAAAATGCACTACGCAGGTTCGCCGCCACGATCCGGTCAAAATCCGCCACCGTGGTCTCCGTAAACGGCGCCGCCTCGAACACGCCCGCGTTGTTGATCAACACATCCACGCGGCCGAACCGCTTCAGGACCTCCGCCGTCATCGACGCGACCATGTCCTCGTCCGCCACATCGCACATGAACACCTCGGTTTTCGCCCCGGAGCGTTCGCAAGCCCGCGCGACCGCCGCGAGTTTAGCCAGGTTGCGCGCCATAAGCACCAGTCGCGCCCCCTTGCCGAGTTGCTTCGCAAACACCTTCGCAATGGCCGCCCCGATGCCCTGCGACGCCCCGGTGACCAGAATAACGGTGGATTTCATCCCCCGATCCAAACCGGATCGGGGAAACACGGAACCCCAAATTTTTTGGGAACCCGGTGCGGACGGACGCTTCGTCCGCCGCACCCGTTTATCGGGAGGTCGGAAGTGCGGGAATCTTGTCCGCCACGGGCAGCGGCTTCGGATCCCAGGCATCCAATGCCTTTAATGCCGCCTCATGATCCGGTCGGATTTTCAGGATCTCGCGGACCGCAAGCAACGATTCGACCTTTCGTCCGGCCTGATGCCACCCGGCTGCCACCTTGATCAACGCCTGTTGCTTTTTATCCGTGGAACCACGCAGGTAGTTTCTCACCGTAAACTGCAGCATCGTCAGATCGTTCGAGAGGAACGCCAGCTCCAGCTCTTGCAAAGCCAGCGCCTCCGCGTGGCCGGCCAGCCAGGGCGGCGGCGCTTTCACGACTGCACGAATCAACGTGAGGCCGTCATCCGCCCGGCCGCTTTCACCGAGGCGTTTTAATTCGGTCAACAACGCAGCGGCATCGGTAAAGCGCTCCGCCGGCGAGACGGTGGCGACGGGCCGGTCTTTCTCCTTTTGATCGGCCAGCACGCCCAGCCGCCTTTTGACGCGACCCGCGACTTCCTGCAGATAATCACTCTCGGGATAAACCCCCTCGACAAACGTGATCAACTGCCCGGCGGTCTCCACCCGGTTCGCATCGAGCAGGGCTTCCAGCATCATGCGGCTGAACTCCAGACTCGTCGGACTCCGCTGGTAGGTATTGATGAATACCTGCTGCGTTCCGCCCCCGGCATCCACGCAGGCCATCGCCAGGGTCGTCATGACCTTGACCTGCATGAGTTCCGCGGGGCCCATGCGCCCCTCCCTCTCTTGAATGCGCGCAACCGTGGCCGGAGCCGCGTTCCAGTCCCGCGACCTTATCTGCGCAAGCAACCGCGCAAAAAGAATCGGCCGCAAATCATGGCCGTGCTCACTCATGAACTTTTCGATGGTCGCGAGAAAATCATCCCGTCCGGTTTCCGCGATGTCCTTCGCCCAGACGGCCAGTTCGCGCGGATTCGACCCGAACCGGAAGAGGCCGTCCTCGAGCGCGGCGCGGGCGTTTTCTTCACGGCCGGCCAACAGATTTTGCACCACGTTGAAGGTCGCGTGGGCGGGGTTGGTCGGACTGATTTTACGCAACTGATCGAGGCACGCCTGCATGTCATCGTGGCGGCCGGCGCGGCGATAGACACCCGCCGCGCGGGCCAGCACGGTCTCGGTCTTCGGTTTCAGTTCCCGCCAGCGGTCGGCGATTTCGACCGCCCGCGCCATATTTCCGTCGGACAATGCGATCGCCAGCTCCACCTCAAACCGCGGGTCGCTGTTTTCTTTGTAAAGACTACGGCTAAGTTTCAGCGCCTCGTCGTGGCGCTTCGTGCGGAGCATCGTCTCCAACATCAGCGCGTCGATCAGCCGCTCGTCCTCCGCGGGGCCGCCCGCGGCCGCCAGCGCCGAACGCGCGGCGGCGAGGAACGCAAGTTCCTTGGCCGGGTTGTCACCGTAGGTGATCGTGCGGTAGGATTGCTCCACGTATTCACGACCCGGATATCCGTGCTCAAAGGCCTCCATCAAAATCGTGTCCGAATGGGAACGCAGGCGGCGTAAAATATAAACCTCCGAAAGATCCGTGCGGGCGGTCGTGTCCGTCGGATTCCGGTTAAGCCCCATCCGCAACCGGCTGAAACCGACCGCAAACTTGCCGGCTTTGACCTCATCCCTCGCCTCGTCGATCAAGGCCTGCCCGCGCAAGACCGACAACCCCGACCACCGCCACGGCAACGCCATATCCGCATAGGTGATACGGTTGTGAGGGCGCGCATTTTGCACCTGAAAAAGCGCATAGGCGGAGACCACATACGCCAGAACCGCCAGAACCATCATCCACAGCATCACCCCGCGCAGGCTGATGTGCACGGTGCGTTGCAAAAAATGCTTCTGTGCGCGCGACGACAGTCCCTTGAGATCGGGCATGGCGTCGTGTCCGCGATTGTGGACCGCACACACGCCCAGCCGCCACTTCGTCTTGTCGATGGGGGGATTCGCCCACGTGAATTTGATCTTTGTCGACGCCATGAACGGCCACGATGCCCCCCCGGCCCATCACGGTCCAGTGGAGCAATTCAACAATCAGGCGTCGGCGTCACCTGATTGTCACGAAGCCGGTGGCTTCACTCAAAACCGGGCTGCCACCGAGGGCGCGTCGGGCGGGAATGTGTCACGACTTTCATCACGGCTGAGGGTGCGTTCCGCGGCGGGTCGGGCCTCCCTGTCGTCATCCTCTTCATCCCCGCCGTAGCCGAGCACCTCGACATTAAAGATGGAGGGCAGGCGGTCGGCCGCGGCTGCCGCGGCATCCGCCGAACCGGTGCGGCTCGCATCAAGGCCTCCTCCGGCAGCCGCAACCGATGAGCTGCTGGCCGAGGAAAGCGCACCGAGGTTGAGCGAGGGCGCGGCGGCGGGGGCGCCGGAGGTGGAGCCGCCGGTCTGGATGTTGGCGGCGTTGAGCACCGAGGCGGCCGCGAGGTTGAGATTGCCCGAGGAGCGGATGCCGGCGTCGCCGGCGTCGATCACGCCTTCGGGCGCGATCAGGTCCACGTTGCCGGCCGCGACATCGGCCACGGTCTGGAGAACACCGATGCCGCCGCCCGTGGCCAGACCGCTCAAGTCGGTCTCGACCGAGGCGCTTTGCGGGTCGATCAGCACGCGCGTCGGCGGAGCGGAGCGCACGGTCTTCGCGGCCGAGCCGGCGGCGATGTCGCCCTTGCTCGACCAGATCTGGATGTCGCCGCCGCGCAGGGTGAAGATGCGGGAGGTGCCGACATTCACACTGTCGCGCGCGAAGATCGCGATGTCTCCGCCGGCCTCGGTGAGCACACCCTGATCGGGGCGTTGTCCTCCGCCGGGCAGGCCGACGGTGAGTTCGCCTCCGGGCGCAAAGATCGAGATATCGCCGCCGGCGGCGGTCTTGATCTGGCGCGCGGTGAGCGAAATGCCGCCGTCCCACGACTTGCCGGGGAAAATGGCCTCGATGGCCGCGAACCCGTTCTTGTAGGAGCCGAAGGTGGCGCTTTCAGGGTTATTGTGATCCCGGCCGGCGTCGCGCAAGACCCGGTTGAACATGGCCAAGGTTAAGCGTGCACGAACACCGTCCGGGAAATTGTTGTAGGCGGTCCATACGGCCGCGTTGTCGGCGTCAGTCAGGCCGATCAGTTTGCCCAGTTCGGGCAGGTAGCGGGCGGCAAGCGCGCCGGCGGCGGGGTCGAGGAACTTCGCCGCGAAACCCTCGTAATTCGCATCGGAGGCCGCGAGGTCGAGGGCATCGCCCAGACCCGCCGTGACAAAGATGTCGGCACCGGCCTGAGGCAGGGCGGGATTGCGGACGTTGCCGATGCTGGTGATGCCGGCCGCCGTTCCGTCGGTATTGGAATTCCCGATACCCAGGTCGAGGTTGCGCCCGGCAAGAACCTCCAGCGTGCCCGGGCCCGATATCTGGATGTCGCCGGCAAGGGTCTGCTGGCCGAGGTTAAGGGCGTTCCCGGCGGAGCGCGCCTCGGTCCGGAGGTCGGAGTTGGGTGCATAAACGACCAGATCGCGCCCGGCGGAAACGACGCTCACCTGATCGGCACGGTTATTTTGGATGTAGAAGGCGATGTCGGTGAGATCGCGACCGGCGGAGGCGACGACCGGTTTGGCCGAGAAGAGCGTGAGGCCGGAGAGGTCGCCGCCGGCGGCGAAGAGGCGGACCGGTTCGTTGTCGTCGCGGTGGAGGAGGCCGGAGTCGTGCAGTGTCTGGCGTGTCTGGAGAACGGTGTTGGTGGCACCGGTCTCGTTGAAGGAGCGCCCGATGCTTTGAAGCGTCTGGACGGCGGTGGGGTTGCTGGCGGCGGGAGTGGCGTTGTTGTTGGCGGCGGAAGTCGAAGCCCCGATCGCGGTGTAGTTGGAGAGCGGTGCGTAGATGTTGGCGATCGACGCGGGGTCGGCATCGGAGAGGTTGATGCGCGATGATTGCCAGGCCGAAACCGTCTGGCCGGAAAGGATGCGCGTCGAAACGCCGGAGACACCAAGCGCGTTCAAGGAACCGGCCGAGAACAGCTCGACCGTGCCGGTGGCCGAGGGGAAGAGGTTGAAGTTGCCCGCGAGGTTGATGTCTCCGGAGAACGCGGTGGCGCGCAACTCGGGAGGCAGCACCATGGACTGCGTGGTGAAAATATCCACGCGCGTCTCGGCCAGACGCAGCCACGGTTGATAGAATGCGGCGCTGCTGTTGCCGGAAAGCAGGTTCTGGCGCGAGAGCCAGGCCGTGAGGAAGGACTGCGCGGAAGTGGTGTCGGGCAGCGTGACCTGGTTTCGGAGGTTGAGATCGCCAGCGAGAGAGGAGGCGTTGACACCTGCGTCGTCCCCGTAGGTGGAGAAATACGTTTTATACCAGAAGCGGTTACCGTTGCCCTGCGGGAGGAAGTGGACGTTGGAGATCGGTCCGAGCAGGACGTCGCCGCGGGCGGATACATCAATGGTGGCGTCGCCAACAAACAACGTGGTTGGCATCCATGTCTCGGGAGCGAGGCGCGCGGGATTGGCCAGACTGGTGAGAATGCCGAGGTTGATGGACCGGGTGGCATTGGTGGTGACGGCCTCGCCGGCAACGAGACGGCCCTCGCCGCTTTGCACGTAATATACGCCGCCGTCTATGTTGCGGCCCGCGCGGACGGTCAAGTCGCCACCGCCTAGTTCGAGGAGTTTTTGATCCGCGGCGCGCGTGCTGATCTCGGGGCCGGAGTCGCCCGTTACCGTGGTCTGGTAGGTCATGCGCGCATTGGTCGGGATGACCGCGTCCACATTCGCGATGTCCTGACCGGCCAGCAGGGTGACGTTGCCGCCGCCCAGTGCGCCCACGCCTTGGAAGAAGTTGGTGAAGTCCACCCACCAGGTCGTGGAAGAGAGGGGATCGACGATGTTGCTCAGCGAATTGCCTACAAAGATCTGGCCGAAGGCGCCGGTGGAATCCACGTGCGAACGGCGGTAGAGCCAGTTGGACGGAAGCTGACGGGACGAATCGGCGATGACGACATTGGAGGCGTTGCGCGTGGTGCGCTCGATGTTGCCTTGGGCCGATAGCGTGACGTCACCGCCGGCATAGGAGTATTGCGCGGTGGAGACC
Source organism: Opitutus sp. GAS368 (assembly GCA_945868215.1). Lineage (GTDB taxonomy): Bacteria > Verrucomicrobiota > Verrucomicrobiia > Opitutales > Opitutaceae > Rariglobus. The sequence continues at coordinate 3,091 of CAMBLN010000014.1, read as the reverse complement.
TGCTGAGCGGAACCGAGCGAGCCTTGGGAGAGGGCGGAGCCGGTGTTGACGAGGCGGGGCAGAGAGAAGTCGCCGGCCTCAAAGAGCGTGGTTGCATCGGGCACGGCGGTGCCCGCGGTGTAGATGGAGGCAAACGGGTTTTGCAGGCGGATGTTTTGTCCGGAGGAGATATCAATGTCACCCGACCCGGTGCGGATCACCTGGAAGTTGTTCGCGATTATCGAGGACGTGACCGCATTGTTTCCACCCGAGGCCACGGCCGCGCCCATGTTTTTTCCGATCAGGACGGAGCCCTTGCCGGGCGTGAGCGACGCGACCGGACGCACGGCGCGATAATCGGCCGCGGCGAGATCTGCGCCTGCCGTGAGACGGTAATCCCACGTCTGCAGATTGGCCGGCAGCGCGGCATTATAGGCCATCAACGGCGAGAGCCAGAGACTCGACCCGCCGGAGAAACCGTCGCTGAGGGCGTTATGGAACACGAGATCGCCGGCGGCGCGCAATGTGAGCACGCCCGGCGTCGAGTCGGGACCGAACCGGAAGGTGACCAGATTCCAGTCCGAGGTGGCCGTGGACGAAGTTGTGCCTAGGACAAGATCACCGGTGCGATGAATGATCTCGGCACCGGGGCGGAGGACCAGCGCGTCATCGAGCCCGGCTTGCAAGGAGAGCAACCGGTCGCGCATCGCGGTGTAACCCACCGTGGTGACGCCCGCCGCGCCGAGGAACGCCTGTGCCTCGTTGCGGACCTGGGTCTGCACCGCGCTGGTGATGACGCCGGCGGTGGCGGTCAGATCATAGAGCTTGTATCCTTCAACAGACACATAAGACGCATCGATGATCGTGGAACCGATCGCATCCAGGCGCACATCGGTGCCCGCGTCCGTGCGAGGGGCGCGCAGACGGAGCGCGCCGGTGTTGCGGCCGTAGAGGGCATCGTCGCCGTTCGAGGCGGCGACCGAAAGGTCGATGACCGAGCCGGTTTCCAACGAGAGACGGGCCGTGGGTGAAACCACGCCGGAGATCTGCGAGCCGGCTTCGAGTTCAACCAAGCCGCCCTTGCCCGCGGAACTGAAGCGGGTGCCGGAAACATCGAGGCGGGCGCCATCGGCCAGCGTGAGATTGCCGGATGCACGCAGGACAACTTCACCGCCGGTGGCACCGGAGGCATCGATGTCACCCGTCACCAGAACATCACCGCCATCCGCCGACAGACGATACTCGCGGACACGGGCCGGGCCGGCCACTTCCACGTCGCCGGTGCGCACGCGATACATGCGGGAATAATCAAAGCCCGCATCGTCCAGCAGGCCGTCGAGCAACGCCGTGGACGCCAGCGCACTCGTATCGAGCACAAACGCGCCGCCCTGTTTCACGCCCGAGGCGCGGATCACGCCGTCGGCCGCGAACGAACCTTGCGGAGTCAACACTTCCAACAAACCCGCACGGCCAAGTGAACTCGGGGCCGAGAGATCAAGTTCCGCTCCGGACTGCAGGTTCACCGAACCTTGGGTCGCGGACAGCAAGATCGATCCGCCCGAGGTCACGCGCGTCTGGTCAAAGAAACGCTGCGAGGTGCCGGCCACGTCCAGGCTTCCGCCGATCACCAAATCCCCTTCCCTCGCCGTGGCGCGAATCCGGCCCGAAGGCAGGTGAATCGTGCTGTCCAGCACCACGCTGTCGCCCCGCAGATCCAGCGAGCCACCCAGACCGGATTGGAACGCGGTCGCGCTGCCCCCCGGAGAAACCAGGCTCAGATCACCGCCCGCATCCAGCACGTGGGTCGCGCCGGTCGTGGCGGTGATTCTCGGCGTGGACAGGTTCAGGTCGCCGGAAACGGAAAGCCCGCCCGTATTCGAAAGAGTGATACGTTGCGTGGCGTTGACCGCGACGGATTCGAAGCCCTGCGAGGCGAGCGTGCCGGCGCCAAGCACGACCGAACCGGCGCGGAAAGAAAGGTTGCCGGTGTCGCCACCCAGCGGAGCCGTGGCGGTGCCAAGGCTGGCATTGCCGAGTGAAATCGTGCCGGCGACAAACTCGATGTTGCCCGTGCCGCGCTGGCGGATGGCCGGAGCGGACAACGAAAGGGCTTCAAACTCCGCCGATCCGATGGTGCCCGAGCCAAACAGATCAATGCTCGAATAACTGAGCAGGGAGAGGGATTCGGCGGAACCGAGCACGCCGTCGAGGGCCGCACCGGAAAGCACCAGACCACCGCCGGCGACCACCGACGAATCCAGCACCAGGCTGATACGGGCGCTGTTAAGGCCGAGCGCGGTAGCCGAGAGCGTGGCGGCATCGGAGAGCGTGGTCCCCGCCGACGAATCCAACAGCAGGGAGCCGCCCGCAAGCGTGGCACCATCGCCAATAACTAACGACGGCACGGCGGAGACGGTCACACCTGTGCGGGCGACCGGGGCGGATTCCGCGGCGGCAATGCGCAACAGCACACCATCGCCACTGGCAGCGACATTGGCCGAGCCGAGGGTGAGCGCGACCGCTTCGGACGAGGCGGCGCCGCTGGAGCGGATGACCGCGTTTTCAGCAACGGTGAGATTTTCCCGCGCCACAAGAACGATGTCCGAACCGGTCAACGGCGCACCGGCGTTATCAACCGTGAGCTTGCCTGTGGTGACGTTTACCGAGGAGCCCTCGGCCGTGGCCGTGCGCAAACCACCGACCAGCAGACTGGCGGCGCCGAACCGGCTCAAGCCGGCGGCATCCAGCGTAAGCGTGCCGGTGATGGGAGCGGTCGCGGAGCCGGCGATGCGGATGTCCAGAGAACTGCTGATATCCACCTCGCTGCCACGACCGGTTCCGAGAGGGATTGCCGACACCGAGCCTTCGATTTCCAGCGTGTTGCCGGCGGCGAACACCAGACGGCCGGAGTCCATCGGGAGACGCGGAGTGCCGCCGTCGCGCTGCTCGGCGGCTTCACGCAGGAACGTGTTGGCACGGCTGAGCGCATACTCGACGCGATTTTCAACGACCTTGCGCGGAGCAATCTCGAAGCCCGCGAGCACACCGCCCCCGGCGATGGCGCCGGTGAAGCCGTTGAGGCGATATCCCGATGCCAGGCTGGAGCCGTCGG
>CAMBLN010000013.1 GCA_945868215.1 Opitutus sp. GAS368 | reverse complement strand
AATAAGTGACAAACCCCCTCCCCCTCCCGCACCCCCGTCCCATATCTCCTTCTTTTTGCGCTTTCTTGTGCTTTTTGCGGCCAATCCTCCGTCTCCGATCCCCTCCGTCTTCGCGCCCCTTCGCGCTGTTCGCGGTTAATCAAATCCAAGTATTGATCTCCCCCATCCGAAGCCGTCTCCTCCCCCGCTATGTCTCTCGGTTTTGTCGGTCAGCGCTGCGTCAGTGAACGTGAACCCGAACTCGGCCTCGGCCAGGTCGCCGCCTTGGAGCACGCCCGCATCACGGTCGAATTCCCCGCCACCCGCGAACGCCGCATCTACGCCCGCGGCACCCCCGTCCTCAAACGCGTCCAATTCGCCGCCGGTGAAACCGTCGCCCCCCGCACCGGCGAGAAATTCACCGTCGCCTCCGTCGAGGAAACCGCCGGCCTCCTCACCTACGTCGGCCCCGCCGGCCAACGCGTCCGCGAAGACGCCATCTCCGACATCACCAGCGTCTCCTCCCCCGCCGAACGCCTCATGGCCGGCCAGGCCGACCCGTCCGAGGTCTTCGATCTCCGCCTCCGCGCCCTCCAGGCCGCCAACCGTTTCCGCCAGTCCGAGGTCCGCGGCTTCCTCGGCGGTCGCATCGACCTCATCCCCCACCAATTCTACATCCTCAACGAGGTATCCAACCGCCAAATACCGCGCGTCCTGCTCGCCGACGAAGTCGGCCTCGGCAAAACCATCGAGGCCTGCCTCATCCTCCAGCGCCTCCTCGCCACCGGCCGCGCCAAACGCGCCCTCATCCTCGTCCCCGAGTCGCTCACCCACCAGTGGTTCGTCGAACTCCTCCGCCGGTTTAACTTATGGTTCACCATCTTCGACGAACCCCGCTGCCTCGCCGTCGAAGCCTCCGAGCCCGGTAAAAACCCTTTCCTCTCCAGCCAGCTCGGCCTCGCCAGCATCGCCTACCTCGCCGGACCCGACGCCGCCACCCGCCGCACCCAGGCCGTCGAGGCCGGCTGGGATCTCGTCATCGTGGACGAAGCCCACCACCTCGGCTGGACTCCAGAAAACGCCAGCCCCGACTACCAATTCGTCGAACAGCTCGCCCGCAAAGCCCCCGGTCTCCTCCTCCTCACCGCCACGCCCACCCAGCTCGGCCTCGCCGGACACTTCGCCCGCCTCCGCCTCCTCGATCCGCACCGCTACGACGACTACGAGACCTTCTTAGACGAGACCGCCGACTTCGGAAAAATCGCCGCCATCGCCGAAAAAATCGTCGAAAACAGCGCCCTCTCCAACGCCGACCAGAAGACCCTCCGCCAGATCTTCGACCGCGACCCCGAAACCCTCGCCACCCACCTCGCCGCGCTCGACGCCGGCAAACCCGGCGCCCGCGAAGCCCTCCTCCGCACCTTGCTCGACCAACACGGCACCGGCCGCGTCGTCTTCCGCAACACCCGCGCCGCGATGACCGGCTTCCCCAAGCGCCAATACTGCCCCGTCGCCCTCGACGACGCCTCGCCCGCCCTTCTCGCCCGCGTCGCCCGCGAACTCCAGGCCGAGGAAGCCGCCGCCGATGCCAACGCCCACAACGCCAGCCGCATCCAAGGCGCCGCCGCCGTAATCGACAACGCCCCCATCTCCATCGACTTCTCCGCAGAAGCCGAAGCCGCCCTCGCCGCCGAGCCCTCCGAAGACGACGACTCTTCCGACCGCGCCGAATCCGACAACCTCACCACCCCCGCCGAAGAATCCCCCGACGACTCCAGCGACGTCCTCGACGAAGAAGCCCCCGCCAAACCCACCCGCAAAAAAGCCGCCAAAAAGCCCAAAGCCAAATCCGCCCCCCTCACCGCCTTCCCCGGCCCCAAGGCCAAATCCGCCCCCAAAGCAGCCGAGGTCACGAGGCTGGACCCCACCACCCCCCGCTACACCTACAAAGACGACCCCCGCCTCGACTGGCTCGTCTCCTTCCTTAAAAAAACCGCCCCCGCCAAAGTCCTCCTCATCTGCCGTTCCGAGCGCAAGGTCCTCGCCCTCGAAGCCGCCATCAAAGAAAAGCACAACCTCAACATCGGCCTCTTCCACGAAGGCCTCCCGCTCGTCCAACGCGACCGCCAGGCCGCCTGGTTCGCGGAGCCCTCCGGTGCCCAGCTCCTCCTCTGCTCCGAGATCGGCAGCGAAGGCCGCAACTTCCAGTTCGCCCACCACCTCGTCCTCTGGGACCTCCCGCTCAACCCCAGCCTCGTCGAACAACGCATCGGCCGCCTCGACCGTATCGGCCAAACGGATACCATCAAAATCCACGTCCCCTACCTCGCCGGCGGAGCCGACGCCGCCGTCGCCGAATGGTATCATTTCGGACTGAACGCCTTCGAAGCCCCGCTCCACGGCGGCAACGACTACGCCACCGCCTTCCGCACCCGCCTCCTCGAACTCGCCACCAGCTACGGCGAAGGCAAACTCAAGAAATCCGCCCGCGCCCAACTCGACGCCTTCATCGCCGAAACCGAAAAATTCCGCGACGAACTCCAGCTGAAGATGAAGCAAGGCCGCGACCGCCTCCTCGAGTTGAACTCCTTCAACCCCGCCGTCGCCCGCCAGGTGATCGACCGCGTCCGCGCCGCCGACGCCGACCCGCTCCTCAAAAAAATCCTCACCGATCTCTTCGATCACTTCGGCGTCCGCATCAGCGAACACGAAGACGGCGACGTGAACCTCGACGCGAACCACGCCTACGTCGAAGGCTTCCCGTCCATCCCCCGCGACGGCATGCTCGCGACCTACGACCGCAAACGCGCCATCGCCCGCGAAGACATCCGCTTCATCTCCGCCGACCACCCGCTCGTCCAAGACAGCATCGACCTCCTCGTGAACTCGCCCGCCGGCACCACCAGCTTCTGCGTCCTCGAAGCCGACAAACCCAATCTCCTCCTGGAAGCCGTTTTCGTCCTCGAAGCCGTCGCCGACGCCAAGTGGCACGTGGACCAATTCCTCGCCCCCACGCCCGTCCGCGTCCTCGTGGACATCCACGGCAACGACCTCACCGACAACCCGCTCTACTCGCGCCTCTCCGCCGACGTCGAAGACGCCCCGCTCCCCCGCTTCCTCGAACGCCCCGGCTTCAACGGCACGCTCCTCAAAAACCTCGTCGAAGCCGCCAACGACCGCGCGAAAACCCACACGCTCACCCTAAAAAAAGTCGCCCGCGAACGCGCCGCGTCCGTCCTCACCGCCGACCTCCAACGCCTCGTCGATCTCTCCAAGCTCAACGACAACGTCCGCCCCGAGGAAATCGACTTGGCCAAAAAACAAGTCCTCCAAGTCCGCACCGCCATCGAAGCCGCCCGCCTCCGCCTCGACAGCCTCCGCCTGATCGTCGAAGGCGTGGAAATCGATTAAGGATAGCGCACGGACTCCGCTCCGTGCCGCACCCCGCCGCCCGCACAATCAACCGGACACCTGCTTCACTGCAAAATTGCTTAAACGCCTTCTGCTGCTCCTCCGTCCGCAGCGGCTCATCCTTGCTGACCATCACGCATGAGATCTGCCAAACTACCACGGTGCCAGAGGGCAGTTTCCGCAGCCTCGCTTTAAACGCATCCAGCGAATCAAAGCGCTCGTCGTTAAGCTGAAATTGCGGCGTAAACATCACGTCACCCGAACCCGTCCGTTCGGTCGCCACCTTCATTCCCACGCTCATCTGGTTTACGCGGGCGATCCCCTTGATGTGCTCCGCTCCATAACTCGCGCCGACGATCACGTTTCCCTGAAACCAAAACCGCAAATCGCGTCGATCCGGCAACCGATACCACAGCACCCCTTCATGCTCTTGCAGCGAAACATGAAACGGCCGGCCAAACATTTTGAGCACATCCGCCAACGTCGCCTCCTTCGCCAAAAACGCACGCACCGTTTCAACCGAAACCGATTCCATCGCCTCCATGTTCGCCGCCTCGGCAAGTTTCCCTTGTTCGTCCGTCAACCCCTCAAACTCGCCGGCATACTTCGCCAACACCGCCCGCGCCTCGACTTCGTCCCGACTGATCACCGGCTCGGCCCTAAGCCCGACCGCCCCCGACATCATCCCACAAAACAGCAGCCCATAAAAATAACGCGAAAGCCTCATAGGTGATAAGAACGATGAGAGCCCCGCCTTATTAGAATGTGCCATAAAATTCTCCCAGACACATCACCTCGACTCCATCCACCTACTCTTCTGAATCCAAATTTTAGGATAAATTTGGACTAATTCGGATTCGTTGTAATCCTCAAAATATAAAGCCATAGCTTGCAATTTAAACCGAAAAGCACAGTTATAGCCTCATGAATAAGGCCTCTCAGCAAGTTATAGCCTTAAAAAGCCTCTCCGCCGTCACGCAATCCCTGCGGCCGGTATACCGTCCCGCGCATGGCTGGCTGCGCGCCGTCCGCCAAGCCCTCGGCCTGTCCGGAGCCGCTCTCGCACGCTCGCTGCGCGTCACACCGACTGCCGTTCAGGACTACGAAAAAGCCGAGGCCTCCGACACCATCACCCTCGCCACGTTTCGCCGCGTCGCCGCCGCGCTCGAGTGCGAACTCGTCATCGCGCTGGTCCCCCGCGACGGCCAAACCTTCACCGACCTCGCCGCATCCCGCGACCCCGACATCGCCCACCTCAAGGCCACCGAACATTCGATGAATCTTGAGGCCCAAGGCAGCGACGACCTCGACCAACAAATCAAAGAGCGCCTTTCCTGATGTCGTTGCTCCCGCCCAACCGCGACGGCTCCGGCACCACGCCGGTCTCCCCCGACGAGGAACGGTTTCTCATCCCGAGCGTGGCGACGCTGGCCGAACTCAACCTGATCGAACGCGAAAACATCCTGGACGCCCGCCGCTGGTTGTTCGCCCCGCGTCGCAAGCTCACCTCAACCGATTTACTCGACCACCTCTTCGTGCGCGACCTGCACCGCCGCATGTTCCGCCACGTCTGGCGCTGGGCGGGCAAACTCCGCGACTGCGAACTCAATCTCGGCGTGCCGCCCCACGAGGTCGAAACGCGCCTGTATTCACTTCTTGATGACACCAAGGCGTGGATCACCTACGGCACGTTCCCGCCTGACGAAATCTGCATCCGGCTCCACCACGGCCTCGTCGCCATCCACCCTTGGCGCAACGGCAACGGTCGCCACGCCCGCCTCCTCGCCGACCGCCTGGCCACCGCTCTCGCGCGCCCTCCCTTCACTTGGGGCGGCGGTGCCGAACTCACCGCACGCACCGACACCCGTGAAATCTACCTGACTGCCCTGCGAACCGCCGACGCCGGCAACTTTCAGCCGCTGCTCACCTTCGCCCGCAGCTGACCAAGAGGAGACGGCATCCACTCATAAAGCTGCGCCCCCCTAAAATGCCGGCCGGCAAACAGCACGCGCCGATCACTGCCCGGCACAAACGCGATCCCCGTCACGCACTCATGCCCGAAGACCGCGCGCTCGCGCTCCTCTCCCGTCGCATAATCCAAAATCCGCACGTGCGCCGCCCCCTCGCCAAACCCCACCCCGACCGCCAGCACCGCGCCGTTATGCGAAATCGCCGCACACCGCGCCCCGTGCTCCATATGCGCGAACTCCTTGCCCACTTCCCCCAGATTAAGGCGAATCCGCCTCAATTCCACACCCGTCCTCGCATCCAGAATCCGCAATGTCTGCGAAGGGACTTCGCCACACGACAACACAACCAACTCACCGCCGTCCGGCGATAACACCAGACTCTCCCCGTCGCCCGCCGCGGCAAACAACTGGCCGCCATCGCACGTGCCCCACGCCCGCACCCCGTCTTCACGCGTGCCGCTAAACAACACCGCGCCCTCGCGCGAAAACACCAGCGACCGCACACACGCGCTGTGCGCAGTCCATTCCCGCATCACCGTCTCGCGCTCATAATCCCAAATCCGAACCAGCCCGTTATCCAAACCCACCGCGAGCCACGGCTCGCTCGGATGACACGCCATCGCCCACATCTCTCTTTTTTCAGGCATGCCAAACGCCGTGCGCTTCTTCTTCCGCAGATCGATCCGAAACAGCCCGCATCCCGTGAATTGATTTCGCCACGCGACAAACAACCACGCGCCATCCGCCGACAGCGCGTGCACCGTGATCCCGTGATCCCAATCCGTCTTCGCAAACAACGGCTCTTTCATGTCACCCACCCGCCATACCCTCGCCGAACCATCCCAGCCCGTTGTCGCGATCAACCCCGCGCCATTTTGCAGCGACACATTATCAACCGTGACGTCCGTCTTCGCCTTCCCGTGGAGCACCACCTGGCCGCTCGGCACCGACGCCGGCCCTGCGATCCACTCCTCCACCCACCGCTTCGGATTCAACTCAGCCAGATGCCCCGCCAACTGCTCCGAACTCATTTCATAACCAAAGAACCCCAAAAACGGCCCGCCCTGCTTCGCGCGATCCCCGAAAACCTTTTTCCGATCCATCCTCCTCATCACACGGATCACGACTTCCTCGATCAGACTCCACGTGCCGTTTTCCATCACCACCTGCTCATCCAATTCCAGCTTCCCGTAAACCTCCGCCACCGGCGCGAACACCGCCTCCAACGAAGCCCCTTGATGCCGCCCCGGCGGAAAAGCCAGCGCACAACGCAGGTCCATTTTTTCAGCCTGCCAGTCCTTCAAAATCACCGCCGCATCGTCCTTGGTCAGCACAAACGGCTCCACGCTCTCCATGCCTTCCGGACTGATGACGCCATACGCGATCACCTCGCCCGCCCCGCCCTCGGCCACCCGTTTTTCCCAACCCAGTCGCAGCGACTTCTCCAGTTCTAGTTCAAATACCTTCAGGGGTGATTTGGAAAACAGCATCCCCGTCTTTTTGCCGTGCCCGCTGACCGACGCCAAGCCCCTAAGGCAGGGACGACTACACTCCGAGCCGTCCGCTCCGAATCCCCTCCCCGCTCACGCCTCCCCCCCGCTCACGCCTGAAACGTCCGCATAGCCGCGACCGCTTCTTCGCGTATCCGCGTCGCATCGCCGTTCGAAAGGCCGACCGCCACCAGTTTTTCATGCGGCACGCCCCACTCGCCGTCCTCGCCGGAAAGTCCGAAACCCGCCAGCCGCACGATGCAGCGGGTCAGGTGGAGATTTTTCCCGAGCGGTGTCGCCGGCTCGGCCAGCGTCGCATCATGGCTCACCGCCTTCACCACCGCCTCCGGAAATCCCCACTCGGTCAACAACCGCCCCGCCACGTCATGGTGCGACAGGCCGAAGGTCTGCCGTTCCCACTCCGTCAGATGCCCGTGCCCGGCCACCGGAAAGGTCTCCGCGCCTTCCAGACTGTCCCGTCCAATGCGATCAAGCAGAATGCACCCGATGCCCTCCAGCAACCCGGCCGTGTAGGCGAGTCGCGGGTCCATGCCCGTGTTTTTCGCCACGCCTTCGGCCACGAGCGCCGTGCACAAACAATGCGCCCGAAACGCTTCCGCCGCGTAACCATAACAACGCAGATTCGAGTCCGTGAGCGTCGCATTCGCCACCACGCCCACCAGGCGGAACACCTCGGCAAACCCCACGCGGTGCAACGCCTCCTCGATCGTGCCCAAGCCTCCGCCTTTGTAGGCCGCGCTGTTGGCCACGCGGATGATCCGGGTCGTGAGCGCGAGATCCCTTTTGAGCAGCGCCGCGATTTCGGTCATTCCCGAATTCGAATCCAAAAGCATCATGTGCAACCGCGCCATGATCTGCGGGGCGGCGGGCAACAACTTGGCCGTGGCGATCAACCGCTCTTCCGAAAGGGTAGTGATGGTCATATGGGAAAACTTATCGGCACGATTAGCGCCCGACTTCAGTTCCCCGGCTTCATTTTTATAACGCCCCGCCGCCGTTTGGCGCTTGTCCTGTCTTCACAGCGCTTAAGCTCACGACATCAGCATCCCCATGTCTTCACCCCTCCGCCTGCCCCGGCTTCTCTTTTGGGTCATCGCCGCGCTCCTCCCGCTGACCGGCCCCGCCGCCACCCAGCAGCAGATGCTCGATCCCGAATTGCGGGAACTCCACTCGCGGGGTTGCTCCGTTTACCACGGCAAGCACGACCGCGAGGGCGGCCTGGCGCTGTTCAAGGAGCTCGAGGCCCTCGCCACCGCGAAAAACAACAACTACTGGCTCGGCTCCTCCTTTTGGAAACAAGCCCAGGTCCTGGGCGACGACGGCAACCAAAGCGGCAGCATCGAATTGTTTGAAAAATCCCTCGCCGCCTACAGCCGCGACGCCGACTTCGCCGGCACCGCCAACCACCTCCTGCTCCTCGCCAATCTGTTCATGAATTACGAGAGCCGCGGACAACGCGGCGAATCCCTTCGCATCCACCAGGCCATGATCCCCGCCACCGGGCTCAACCTCATGCGCACGTCCAAGCTCCCGGCCGACACCCCTCTCTTCGACCTTCCCGAGGACCAACTGGCGCAGCTCAAGAACATGGCCTTCATCAGTATTCTCTACGCCACCTAAATCCGGCTGCGCTTCGAGTCCGGCAACGACGCCGGCGCCCTCGCCCTCGCCGAAAAAATCGACCGCCGTCTCTCCGGCACCACCCGTCCGCGCGAGGTCACCATCTACGCCGGCATCCTCGAAACCCTCGTCAAACTCCACCTTGCCGCCGGCCGCACCGCCGAAGCCGAACAGGTGCTCCTCCGGCTCATCGATCTCCAAAAAATCCCCAAGTCCGAGGCCTTCGACGAAATCCTCGGCGCCCGCATCGACCTCGCCTTGCTGCGCCGCCGTCAGGGCGCCGACCCAGCCCCGCTGCTCAACGACGCCCTCGCCGCCATCGCCTCCGCCGAGGAACGCCGCTGGGTCCAGCGGCGGCTCGTAGGCACCGGCAAGATCGCCCGCATGAAAGCCCACGCCGGCGAATTCACCGCCGCCCGCCTCATCATGGACGCCGCCATCACCGAGACCCGCGCCCTCGACGAACCGCGCCTGCTCGCCGATCTCCTCCTCACCCGCGCCGAGCTTCGCCTCGACTCCGGCCTGTGGAAGGGCGCCCAGTTCGATCTGTTCGAAGCGCTCAAATGGTATCGTCAACAGGGCGGCCTCCGCGCCGAAACCGCCGCCTACGTCCACTACGTGCGCTACCTCCGCATGGCCGGTAAAACCACCGACGCCCTCAACACCATCGCCCGCGCCAAAGCCGGCCTGAACAACTTCCCCGACACCACGCTCCGCGCCGTCCTCAACGCCGAGATCCCCCTCGTCGCCACCTTGCGCGACGACACCCCGCCACCCGTTCCCGAAACCGTCACCCCCGTCGATCCCGCCCGCGCGAGCGACCTCCAGCCCGTCGAACTCACCACCCGCATTTCCGAAACCTGGTCAGCCAAGGGCCGCTTCACCCTCACCAATCCCGGCACCGTCCCCGAAACCGGCTGGCTCACCGCCCGGGGCGTCGCCCTCGAGGCCGTCTGGGACGAAGCCACGCTTCTCTGGCGCGTCCACGCCGCCCAAGCCGGCACGCAAATCGAGGTGAAACAAAAACTCACCCTCCAACCGCTCGACCAGGCGACCATCGTCCTCACCGTCGAACCCTCTCTCGCGAAAGACGGTGACATCCAGCTCACCTGGAAGGGTCAGTCCGCGCCCCAGACCGCCTGGTGGCGCTACACGCAGGGCAAAATCGAGGGCGACGTCGCCGTGATCGACGCCAACCTCGCCATCGAAAACCCGTTCTACAGCGTGCCCCTCCACCACTACATCGTGCGCATGAACCCCGACGCCGGCGGCTCGCAAAACCTGCGCGTGACGACCACCCAACCGTGCCGCGTGGAACTCGTGGACGCCGCCACCGGCAAGGTCGTGGCCGTCGACGCCACCGGCGACGGCGATTTCAAGGGCGTCGGCGACGTCCTCTTCGCCGACGGCAACCTCGACGGCATCCCCGACCTGCGCTTCGACAAGGGCCAGCGCGTCGCCACCCTGGAAATCCAATTGTATCCGATTTCCCGCTACGACGAAGTCGGCGTGAAACTCGAACTCCAGCAGCGCGACGGCACCTGGTCCGTCAGCGCCACCGACCGCCTCCTCGGCAAGGAGTGACTTCTTCGGCAAAAAAAAGGGGCGGCACGATGCCGCCCCTTTTTTCTCGATCGTGCTTACTTCACCGAAATCAGCTCCACCTCGAACACCAGCACCGAGCCCGCCGGAATCGCGCCCTGCGCCCGGTTGCCGTAAGCGAGATCGGCCGGGATCGTGAGCTTCCACTTCGAGCCGACCGGCATCAGCTGCAACGCCTCGACCCAGCCGGGGATCACGCCGGTCACGGGAAACGAAATCGTCTCCCCGCGCGCCACCGAGCTGTCGAACACCGTGCCGTCGATCAGCGTGCCGTGATAGTGCACCTCGACGCTCTGGTCTTTCGTGGGCTTCGCACCTTTGCCTTCGACCAACACTTCGTATTGCAGACCCGACTCGGTCGTCACCACGCCCTTGCGCGCCTTGTTCTCCGCGAGAAACGCATTGCCCGCCTCCGCCTGCTTCGCCGCACCTTCCGCCGCCACCGCCTCGGCGCGCTCCTGCGCGGTTTCAAACGCGGCGCGCAGGTCCTTCTCGGACACCCGCGATTTCGCGCCGCTCAGACCGTCCTGCAGACCGACGACAAACGCCGCCAGGTCGATCTCGACGCCGCCTTGCTGGGCGATGTTGCGGCCCATGTTCATGGCGATGCCGTAGCTGACGCGTTGATCGGCGGTTTGGAGGGAGTTATCGGGAGTGGACATGTGTGGTGAGGTTGGCGGGTTTGTTGGAAAAAACGCCCGCCACCCCACACCCCGCCGCGACAAAGGGCAACACCACTCTGCACGAAGTGGAGGGCGGGGCGCTGTCCCCGCCGTGCACACTCAACCCGCCAGTATCACCGCCAGGTGCTCCGACGTCAGCGGCTTCACAAAATAACCCTGCGCACCCGCCTTCTCCACCCGCTCGCGGTCGCGCGTTTCACCCGACGAAGTCAGCACGAACACCTTCAACGCACACAGCGCCGGCTGGGCCCGCAGCCATTCGAGCACTTCGTGTCCGCTGAACCCCGGCATCTTCAAATCGAGCAACATCACCGCCGGCAACGGATGCCGCTTGCGGTCCGCGTATTCACCCTGTCCCGACAGATAATCGATCGCCTCCTTCCCGTCCGCCACGTGAAACACCGGCGCGACACCGGCCTTGGCCAGCACGCGTTGCGACAGAAAAAGATCATCATCGTTATCCTCCGCGAGAAGAACGGAGACAGGGGACTTCATGGGCCGTCCAGACAGGAAACCGGTATGCATAACGTCAATCTCAACCACGCCTCGGCGTCTCTCAGATGCTCCGCTCCTTTCCGTCCTCCTCCGCCCGCGCCAGCTCGACCCAGAAGCGCGCCCCGCTCCCTGCTTCCGATTCCACCCCCACCGATCCGCCCATGCGCTCGGCCGCTTTTTTCACGATGGCCAGCCCGATGCCCGTCCCCGCCAGGTGCTTGTGCGCCGCCGCCCGTTCAAACATCCCGAAAATCCGCTGCTGCTGCGTCGGGTCGATGCCCATGCCGTGATCGGCCACCGTCACGCGAATGCGGTTTCCGCGCGGCTCCGCATAAATCTCCACGCACGGCTCCTCGCCTTTGCGCACAAACTTCAGCGCATTCTCCAACAAATTCGAAAAACACTGGATCAGCGAGGGCCCGTGGCCGAGCACCACGCCCAGCGGAGGACGCAGGTGGATCAGATGGCTCGACGCGATCAGCGAGGGATATTGTTCGATCACCGCCCGCAACATCTGCTCCACATCCACCGGCTCCAATGCGATCTCGCCGCGCGCCACGCGCGTGTAGGCGAGCAGGTCCTGCGTCAGGCGGTCCATGCGGTGCGCCGTGCGCGAGATGCGCGTGAGCATGTCCTTCGCCGCCGGTTCCAGGTTCTCGCTGTAATCTTCCAGCAACGCCCGCGCATACCCGTCCAGCACGCGCAACGGCGCCCGCAGGTCGTGCGACACACTGTAGGAAAACGCCTCCAGCTCCTCCACCATCTGCCGCAGGCTCGACGTGCGCTCCGCAACCCGTTCCTCGAGCGACGCGAGCAACGTCTCGCGATCTTTCAGCAGATCGCGGATCTCGTATTGCCGGTTGCGCGCGCGCAACGCGGCCTTGACCGTCGCCACCAGCGTCACGGCGCGCAGCGGACGTTCGATCAGCGTGAGGTTGGCCCGCATTCCCACCAACGTGGTCGCCCGCGTGCTTATGGGACTGAACTGTCCGCCCGAGGTGATCAACACCACCGGCACGTCCGACCACGGCGCCTGCCCGTCCAACCGCTCCGCAAACAGCCTCGCGTGTTCCGCGTTCATCGCCTCTTCCGTGACCAGCAACACCGCGCACCCCGCGGAGAACTCCCCCGCCGCCTCCGCCAGGTCGCGGCACAACCGTGTGCCGATGCCCGCCCCCGCCAGGACTTCGCCGATGTTGCGCGCGTCCGCCCCCAATGGAGCCGCGATCAATACCCGTTTTTCAGTATTCACAAGATTGATACGGCTCAGTGCTCGGGAAGCATGTCGTCCGATTTTCCGTCGAAGGTCGGCACGCCCGTCAGCACGCCGTGGAATTTCTCCAGCGGCGCCCCCACGCGGATGCCGTTTTTGTCGAATTTGAACTCACGGATGAAATCCTCGTGCGAACCCATGCGTTTCTTCACCACCGAGATCGCCTTGCGGATGCGGCCTTCCTGCTCGAAGTAGCGCAGCAGCATCACCGTGTCGGCGAGATACGTCAGGTCGATCGGGGTGTTCATGTGGCCCACGATGCCGTGCTGCGCCACCGTCATCAGCGACACCACGCCGTGGCGGCTGAAAAACGCCACCAGCTCGTGCAGCTGGATGTTCAGAAACTTCACGTTGGGCATCGCCTGCAGGTAACTGTTCAGGCTGTCGATGACCACCAGGCGCACGCCGTGATCCTGCACCCGCTGTTTCAACCGGTGCACGAACTCGCCCGGCGTCAGCTCCACCGGATCCACCTGCATGATTTCGATCATGCCCGCGTCCACGTAGCGCTTCACCGGGATTTTGATCAGCTCCGCCCGCTCGAACAGCGTGTGCACGCTCTCCTCGAACAAACACAGCGTCACCTTCTCGCCGCGCGCCGCCGTGTTGACCACAAACTGGAGCGCGATGGTGGACTTTCCCGTGCCCGCCGGCCCCAGCAGCAGGCAGCTCGTGCCGCGGTCCAGCCCGCCGCCCACCAGCGAATCGAGCTCGCTGATGCCCGAATTGATCACGCCGGGTTCAAACGGCGCCTCGTGCTCCGAGGCCACCAGACGCGGGAAAACCTTCACGCCGCCCTGCACGATCGCCGCGTCGTGATAACCGCCGACAAAATTCACGCCGAGCAGCTTGTTGATCTTCACACGCCGCCGCTCGGCCCCGTAATCCGATGCCATCTGTTCGATCGTGACGACGCCATGCGCGATGCTCTGCACGTGCAGATCTCCGCCGCCTTCCGCCGCCGCGTGGTCGTCCAGCAACATCACCGTGACATCGCGCTGGCTGAAGAACTGTTTCAACGCCAGCATCTGCCGACGGTAGCGAAACGGCGTGTCCGACAACAGCCGCAGCTCCGAAAGCGAATCGATCACCAGCCGCTTCGGTTTAACCTCCTCGATGCGCGTGAGCAGAATGTCGGTCGTCTTGTTGAGTTCGATTTCAGAGGGATGAAACACCGTGTTCTGCGCCTCGTGCGCGAGCATGTGCTCCAGCGCCGACAACTCGAAGATGTCCAGCTGCGACAAATCCCAATGATGCGAACCCGCCACCGCGTTGATCTCGTCTTGGGTTTCCGAAAGCGTGATGTAGAGGCCCTTCTCGCCGTGGCGCACGCCTTCGAGCAAAAACTGGAGTGCGAGCGTCGTTTTGCCGACACCCGGGTCTCCCTTCAAAAGATAAAGACGATTGAGCGGCAAACCGCCCCGGAGAATCTCATCCAATCCCTCGATCCCGGTGGCGCAGTTGGGGGTTTCTTGCGTGGATTTCATACGTAAAAAAATACATTAACTGTTGCTGGAGCCTTTCGTGTTACCCCAAGCGGACAGCGATCCACCGGAAAGGTGCGGCGAAAAAAACGGCCTCACGCCGTTCTCCGCATTCTCCCGCTGATACCCCCGCATCAACTTCACCGGCTCTTAACGCGGCACTACTCTCCTCATGGCGGAAAACGGTGGGGAAGACGTCGCCGCCTCGTCTGTATCCACACTCCCACCACCGGAGTTAGCTGGAGGGTGCGATAAGCACGATTGCCGGCGGCGCGGACTCCCAGCGGGTGCTCAGGCGGAAACGCAACGTCTCCGGTGAGACCGCGCCCTCCAGCGGGATGCGCACATCCGCCGCGCTGCCATCGCCGTAATGCCGGCCCCCCAAGACCTGCCATGTGCCACCGTTGTCCGCACTGAACTCAGGCTGGTAACTCACACCTTTGCGCGCGGGGAATCTCAGACGCACCACGGGGACCTGCTCCAACAGCCGGCTGCTTGAGGCCAGTGGCGTCGCCAACGTATCAACCAGATCATAGTGGAAAAGCCGCTCCTGCGAGGTCAGCACCACCAGACCGCGATTCGTGAAAAAAACCTCTGTGATCAAGCCTGCGCCGTCCGACCCTCCGGCGTCGGGCTGGAGCACCTTCACCTCTTCCAAGCCCGTGTTGAGATCGAACACATAAGCCGCTTTGCCCCGGCCAAACCCACCTGACTCGCGGTCGTCGTTCACGAGCCACGAGAGATAGTCCCCCGCTTCATCAATGGAGAGCGTGGAGTTGCTGACTCGCGCGGCCGAGGCGCGGTCCATGATCGCAAGCGTGTGCCGCAGTGCGCCGGTCGTCAGGTCAAACACCGTCACCTCGCCGGTTCCCGCCGCACCCACCGCCAGCGCATTGCCGCCCGCCGCCAGCCAGCTTCCAAAATAATCCCCCGCCGCGGGCTCCGGCGCGGCAAGCGTGAACACCTCTCCACCGGTCGCCATGTCAAACACCCTCACCTCACCCGCGTTGGCAAACGAGCCGCCTTCCGCATAGCTCCGCGCCGCAACCTTGCCGCTCACCCCGGCCAGCTTGACCGGCAGCGACGTATAAGACGAATTGGAAGTCTCCGTCGCCAGCTGCATTTTATGCAGCAGACCTCCGCCTGTGAGGCTGTAAATCAAGACTTGCGACGTGTAGGTGTAGACGCCGGCCCGATAGGTGGACGTGATCGCACTCGTGGCCAGACGATCACCGGCGAGCACCAGCTGCGAACCAAACGACCGTCCGCCCGCAAAGCTGCGCACAAGGTTGCCGGTCGTGGCATCAAAGACCTCGATTTCGCCGGTGACCGATCCCGGCGAGCCCACCACGATGTAAGTATCGTTGAACGCCACCGGCCCCAAGCCGTTGCCACGGGCAGGATACACGGTTTTCACCTCTGCTCCCGTGAGCACGTTGACCAGCCTTACCGAGCCGTTCCCATAATATTGGTTGGAGTTGGTGAAGGGCCCGCGCACGCGCAGCGCCACGACGTCCCCGCGCCCCGAGGCCAGGGCCGACTCCGAGTCTTCATCCAGCACAACCCGCTCCGGACCCGGCGTGGAAAAGCGGCGCGAAAACTGCACCCCATCCAGCCGATACTGCGTCCCGTCACGAAAATCCGAATACGGCAGGATTTCCGTCTGCGTCGCGCCGTCGCCAAACGGCAGCTCCCTGAACAGACTGAAATCCGCCTCCCCCGCCGCCCGGCGCAACAGCTCGTAGCTATAGCCGAACTGCGGGACGTAGGTGATGCGGCTCTCCAGCGTTACCGCCGGCGCAGGCACCGGCAGCACCGTGTCAAACCGCAGAATCTCCGTGCCCCCCTCGGCCAGCGCCACGCGAAACAACCCGCCCGCCCCCCCCCGGCGATCAGCAGCCGGTCGTATCCATTAAAAAAATACCCCGCGTAACTCGCCGCCGGCTCGGACTCCAGGGTCAGCCGATGCGTCCACCGGGAGGATGCCATGTCGTAAACCAGCACCCCGGCCGTCGTGCTCGTGGTCCCGGGCCCCGGGGCAACGATTATAACCGAGCTGCTCATGCCGCGCGCCCCGCTCAACGGCGATAAAAACATCCCCGCGTTCTCCTCGGTCCTCAGTGTGATCACGCCAAACCGGTTGCCCGCCAAAGGCTGCGGCGCTCCCGCCGGGCCCGCAAACCGGCTGCCGGCCGGCGGAGTGAGCGTCCGCACCTGCTTGAGCGTCGCGGGATCCACGCCCAGCCAGCGCGTCGCTTGATTATCCCCCGTCGTCTTTATCCACAGCAACCCGCCCGAAAGCGCAAACGACCCGCCGTCCTGATAAACCCCGGTCGCCTTGGCAAAACTGCGCACGCCGGTCAATTTACCCGTCGAAAGCGCATATGCCCCGATGGCCCCGCGACGCGAGGAATCCGGATACGCCGCCGACGCGTCGTGCACAAACAACCGCCCGCCCGACACCGCGATGCCACTTGGAAAATCAAACCCGCCCTTCATCCCCGAAGCCCGCAACTGGTAAAGCACCGTCCGCTTCAACGCGTCATAAACAATCACCCGCCCCTGCATCCCCGTTCCGTCGGCTTTTTGTTCGCCCGTGCGCACCACGAGAAAATTTCCCGAGAGCAACGCCCCTCTGGGCGTCACTTTGTTGGTCCCCTGCGGCGGCAGTGAAATCCGCTCCAACCGGTCGCCCGCAAAGCGGAACACCCCGTCGCCATGCAGAAAAACCGCCACTTTGCCCGAACCCTGGAAATAGGGCGTCCCTTGATTGGAGGGCGTCCGGCCAAAATAGGCGTTCTTCACGCCCGACCCCGCAAACCCGACCAACCGCCCGTTCGTGCGGTTATACACATAAAGTCCGCCCCCGTTCGCCTGCGGACGATCCACACCCGGCGCGGCGACCAAAATACGGTCGCTCGTGAACCACACGGTTTCGCCAAAAGAATCACCGGATTTTGCATCGGGCTGGCGCAACGTGAACAAAAGCTTGCCCGTGGCCAGCGTATGCACGCTCACCCGCACCTGCCCGTTGTCCGTATCGCGCAGCTTGAGCGCCAGAAGCGAGCCATCCGAATCCACCGCGGCATCCGCCCGCCCCTTAAACCCCGCTCCGGGCTTCAACGTGTATTTCACCCCATGATTTGCCGCGCTCCGCACGGTAAACGTAACCACCGGCTTGCGCGCCACCGGATCGTAGGTGCTGGATTCAACCAGATAATTCCCCGCGTAGGCATAGGATCCCCTGTAAACATTACTGCCACCCAGCCCTGAAGGCACAATCGTCTCCGGCGCGTTCAAAATCGTCGTCGCAGGCACATCCGGGGGCGTATTTCCCTGCGCACCGGCCGACACGCCCAGGGCGAGCCAAACACACGCAACCAGGCACCCGCGTAGCTTCAACGCCGCTCCCGCCACCGTCCCGCCGAAGTCGAGTTTACCCGCAAACATTACCTGCAAACCCCCCTCCCGACCTCCCTGATGCAAGGCCGTAAGCATTGACACGTTTGCCAGGCACGTCCGGGCACCTCCCCCGATCACAATCTAGATCCGGCCCGCCTACAATACCCGCGCGTCAGTCCAAGCGCCACCGCCCGCGCCGCCTTGTCAGGCAGGGCAAAGAGAACGGGTTGGGCTACTGTCCTATAAAACCAGTCAGGCACGTTACCGCAGACCGTGCACCACAGTCCCGCCCCAGCCAAGACGGGACTCTTCCCACGGCAGACTCCACTCATCGGCGGAATTGACTAAAATCCTCCCAACGCCACGGTTTCGTCATGAGCATCGCCGAGCTTCGACTTCTGCCCAACAGCGAGAAACTCAAAATCATTGAGACGCTGTGGGCCGACCTGTCAGCCGACGAAGCCTCGTTCGAAAGTCCCGCCTGGCACGCCGAGGAACTGCGTAAAACCGAGGAAGATTTGAAAGCCGGACGCGTGACTGCAGTCGATTGGGACGAAGCCAAGAAAGCACTCCGCAAACGCTTCGAGTGAAACTGCGGATCCTTACTCCCGCGATTGAAGACTTGGCCGCCGGCCGGGCATTTTACGATCACCAGAGCCTGGGAGTAGGAGATTACTTCTTCGACAGTCTCTTCGCCGAAATCGACTCGCTCGTGCTGTATGCTGGCACCCATCCGATCAGACATGATCATTACCGGATGCTGGCCCGCCGTTTCCCTCACGCGATCTACTACAAAATCGCCAACGACGAAGTCACTGTTCACCGGGTCATCGACTGCCGCCGCGACCCCAAGTGGATCCAGCGCCAACTCAAACGCCCGCCAACCCCGTAGGCCGCCTGCTCGCAGGCGCTCCGCCCCCCTCCCCACAGTCGCGTGTCGCAGGCTATATTTCTTCTTAACCGACGTCGAGCGAGGGGGTCACGTCGAGCGACAGGGTCGGGCCGTAAATTGGTAATTAATCGAAGCGCCAGCCACCGAAGTCAGACCGAGCTCGTCAGGGTTAGCCTCAAACTTTAGACCAGAAACAAAACCAACACACAATGAACCAACGACCGACCTCCATCACCGTCATCTCATGGATTCTCATCGTCATCGGCGTGATTTCGCTGATTTCGACGACTGCCATGCTCAACAATGCCACGGTGCTGGAGCTGATGGCCAAGAGCCCTCTCCCCATCCCGGTTCAACACGCAATCAGCTACATCGGACTGCTGATCACGATTGTTTGCGGCCTCGCCATGCTCAAGGGAAAGAATTGGGCCCGCCTGCTCTATGTAATCTGGGGCGTGATCGGTTTCGTGATCGGACTCGCCACCGCGCCGATGAAAGCAGCCATGATTCCGGGCTTCGTCATCTTTGCGGTCATCGTGTTTTTCCTGTTCCGCCCGAAGGCGACGGCCTTCTTCGTTCCGCCCAAAGGAGCCGAAAATGCGTAAGGTCGCGGGGATCATATTCCATATTATCGGCGGATTCTTCGTCTATATGGTCTGCTTCCTTGCCTTCGTTAATCAACCGACGCTGGCGAAGTGGGGAATAGTGGCCGGGTTCAGTCTGCCCGCTCTCTTTTTTATGGGCTTGGGACTGGTCATGAATCGTTTCCAGCGATGGAGACGCGATGTCGGAGTCGTCTTGGTGTCGGGCGCCGGACTCACGTTCTTCATCGTCTTCACCTTCGCGTGCCTGCTCATGACCGAAGAGTTCAAGCAGATGATGCCAGCCGCTTCACTCGACTTCTTCAGCGCCTATTCGTCCGGAGCCTTGGTCATGCTGGGCGTGGCCGCATTGGGCGTGATCCTACTAAAGACTGAAAAGAAACCCGCCGACCAATCAATGTAAGGATGTAAGTTGCTTAATGACTCCTCATGAAACCGGCCAAAGTTACGACCAGATCGCCGATGTCTGGAACGACGACGGCTTCAATCGCAAGAACGGACTCGCCGCGCACCGGCGCGCCCTCGCGTTTCTCGCCGGCGGTGGCGGACAAGCCATCGATCTGGGCTGCGGCTGCAGCGGGCGCTTCATCGAGCTGCTGACAGCGCACGGCCTGGCCGTCGAGGGACTCGATGTGTCGGCCCGCATGATCGAGCTGGCCCGCGCACGGCATCCGCGGACGCCGTTTCACCATGCCGATGTCTGCACCTGGGAGTTCACTCGGCGTTACGACTTCATCACCGGCTGGGACAGCCTGTGGCACCTGCCGCTAGCCGCGCAGGAACCGGTCATGCGCAAAATCCTCGACGCGCTCAAACCGGGAGGCGTGTTCATTTTCACCACCGCGGGCCTCGACCGCCCGGAGGAGAAAACCGACACGGCCATGGGGCCGGAAATTTACTACGGCGTGCCCGGCATACCTCGCACTCTCGCCCTCGTTGGCGAATGCGGCTGCGTGTGCCGGCATCTTGAATACGACCAGTGGCCCGAAAAACACTTGGTGGTCATCGTGCAAAAACCCGCCGGCACCACCTGAAGCCGCCGACGGCCCCAAACGCCGATGGGGTCCCAAACGCCGATGGGATCGGGCCGAGTGTTGTTGTATTTTAACCTCAGCTGACGGGTTTCAGCGAGTTTTGCTAAAAACTATAAACCTTGAGACCGCGCACGCGTTGGAAGTGTTCGGCGTTGTCTGTCACGAGGGGAAGTCCGTAAGCAAGGGCCGTCGCGGCAATGAGCGTATCGGCCAATCCGATGGGCAGGCCGTCGCGGCGCAATTCGCGAAACAATACGGTGCCGATCCTCCAGACGTCTTCATCCACCGGAAGGATCGTGAATCGAGAGAGGTGGGGAACGGCTTGCGCGGCAGATGCGAACCCGGCCTCAAACTCCAAGGCGGTTACGCGAGCGATGTAGGGCGCGGCTGCGGCATGGCTGTCTCGAAAAGCGAGGGCGCGGGAACGAGGCAGGCGTTTGCTTTGCCCTGCCAGTGACACGAGAAAATTGGTG
This sequence comes from Opitutus sp. GAS368, assembly GCA_945868215.1. Classification (GTDB taxonomy): domain Bacteria; phylum Verrucomicrobiota; class Verrucomicrobiia; order Opitutales; family Opitutaceae; genus Rariglobus. The sequence continues at coordinate 13,007 of CAMBLN010000013.1, read as the reverse complement.
TCAAAAACCACCGTTCAAAGATGTCTGTCAGCAACGATCTTTTCGACCAGAGCACCATCGAGACCTTTGCCAAAATCTTTGATTTTGGCGATGTCGCCGAGGGTGTTATTAGCGGGTGGCGGGATGCGGGTGGCTGTGATCGGACGTAAAGGCGAGCGGCGGACTTTGGCGGCGGGTTTCCGAGTCTTGGCAAGCGTGCTCATGGAGGAAAACTGTGCGTGGGCTGCGGGCGTTTGCAAGATCGCGAACGCCTGCTGAAGCCCCCCCCCACGGCTGACATGACACGCACCGCTCACGTCCCGCAGTAGGTCTTGTAGCCGGTATCGCCCGCCGGCGCCGGCAGGCGACACTCCGGCGCGGTGCGCGTGTAGTCGTAAGGCGATGTCAGCACCTCCAGGAGGCGCTCCAGCGGGCCCAAATCGCCTTGTTGCGCCGCCGTCAGCGCCGCTTCGACGAGGTGGTTGCGGGGAATGAACACCGGGTTGCTCGCACGGCGGAGTTGAACTGATTCGGCCGCCGACTGCGGCTGACGCGAGAGGCGTTCAGTCCAACTTTGGTGCCAGCGGATAAACTCCTCGTCTTCGGGCGGAGGCCCGTCCTCCGCCAGCGCGGCGAAGGTGTTCGTGTAATCCGCCTTCGTCCGGTGCATCCATTCGAGCAAGTTTTTGATGAGAGTCGCGTCTTCGGGCTCCTCGGTGAACAGGCCCAGTTTCTTACGCATGCCCGCAAGCCAGTGGTGTTGAAACCGGTCCGTGAATTTTCCCAACGTCGCTTCGGCCAGCGCGATGGCGGGCTGTTCTTCGGAATGCAGCACAGGCAGCAACGCCTCGGCCAACCGGGTCAGATTCCACTGCGCAATGGCGGGCTGATTGCCAAACGCGTAACGTCCGCGCCGGTCGATGGAACTGAACACCGTCGCCGGATCGTAGGCGTCGATAAACGCGCAGGGGCCGTAGTCGATGGTCTCGCCGGAGAGCGCCATGTTGTCGGTGTTCATGACGCCGTGCACGAAGCCGACCCGCATCCATTGCGCGATGAGCGCAGCCTGCCGCTCGATGACCGCCTCGAGCAAAGCCAGCGGCGGGTTTTCGGCCTCGGCGGACTCCGGGTAATGGCGGCGCAAGGTGTAGTCCACCAGCGCACGCAGCGCGGCCTCGTCATTCTGCGCGGCCCACTGGAACGTCCCCACGCGGATGTGGCTGGCGGCCACGCGCGTGAGCACCGCGCCCGGCAGCGGCCCGTCCTGCCGCCACACCTCTTCGCCGGTGGCCGCGACCGCGAGGCTGCGCGTCGTCGGGATGCCGAGCGCGTGCATGGCTTCGCTGATGATGTATTCGCGCAACATCGGCCCGAGCGCGGCGCGTCCATCGCCATTCCGAGAAAAGGGTGTCGGCCCCGAGCCTTTGAGTTGGATGTCCACGCGCGCGCCCGCGGGCGTGATCTGTTCGCCCAGCAAAATCGCGCGTCCGTCACCCAACATCGTGAAGTGCCCGTATTGGTGTCCCGCATACGCCTGCGCGAGCGGCGAAGCACCCGGCGGCAGGCGGTTGCCGGCAAACCACTCGGCCCCGTCGCTTCCCGCGAGCGCGTCGGCGGACAACCCCAGGGATTCCGCCAGCCGCCGGTTCAAGATCACCACCCGCGGCGCCCGCACCGGAGTCGGCGCGATCGCATAATGAAACAATTGCGGCAGCCGGGCGTAAGAGTGCTCCAGACGCCATCCCGCCGCCGAAGCGGACGCGGACGGAACGGAAGACGGGTGCGCGGATTCAGACATGACCAAACGCTCCCCGAAAACCACGCGCTGTCGAGTGAGGCCTGCATCAAATCCCAAGCTTCCTCCACCTGACTCCTTGGCTCCGCCGGGTTTCGGCTCCACCGTGCCTCCGTCGCCACCGTCCATGGACTCCACCCTTCTCGCCTCCCAACTCCTCTTTACCGGCGCACTCGCCGGGCTTTGCTGGACGGTGCAGCTCGCGGTCTATGCGCTCTTCGCCCCGCTGATCCGCAACTTGGGCGCGGATGCCTTTCGCGCCCACCACGCCACCTACATGGGTGCCATGGGCTGGGTTGCCGCTCCCCTCATGCTCATCGAACTGACCCTCGCCATCGCCTGGGTCTGGATCGCCTCTGATTCAATACCCGCTCAGATCGGCCTCGGTCTCGCCACAGCCATCTGGCTGCTCACGTTTACCGCGATCGTGCCCGCGCACACCCGCCTTCAGCGTTCGCCCGCTGAATCCGACGCGCGGCGCCTCACCCGCCTCAACTGGCTTCGCACTGCGCTATGGACCGCACGCGCCGCGTTGCTGGCATTCGCCGCGATCCCCGTCTAAGTGCCGGATTATTAAGCGCCGCTCAGCGCGCCCGTCATCGCCGCGTAACAACCGGCCGCGTGAGGGAGGTTAATTTTCCATAGCTGTAGTCGCGGTTTTATAGCGAAAGCTCCGTTACTATTCCGGCCTGTGTTGAAAGCTTGGATACAGGTAATTTCTTCGCCCCTCCCCTGCGCGATGGCTCCGCCGGCCTCGCCGAAGACGTTCCGCTTTCACTCCCCGCCCGCCCCGTTTTCCGACTCCGACCGACGCACCCTTCGCGGTCGGCCCGCCAGCCGCCGCCGCAGCCTGCCGCCCCTTCCCCTTTCTCCGGCATCACGCCGTGGAATCATCAAACCCAAATACCCATGACTCGATCGAACACCCCATCGATGACGCAAAGGCCTTCGCTACGGCGGTCCCTTGCGCGCGCCGTCCGCTACTCCGCACTCGTCCTCACCTTGGCCGCCACCGGCCAGCTCCGGGCCGAACCGCCCGAACTCAAAACCCAGGGCAACCAGATCGTCGTCAAAGACACCAATGAACGCATCCGCCTCGTCGGCGCTAATTTCACCGGCCTTGAAAAGGACGCCGGCTATGACCGCAATTGCCTCAATTCGCTCGATATCCTCAAGGGGACTTGGAAAGCCAACATCATCCGCCTGGCGGTGAATGACGCGCGTTGGTTTTACTCCGACACGACCGTGCGCGACGCCTACCGCGCCAAGGTGACCTCGATCATCGATCGGGCCGGCGAACTGGACATCTACGTCATCCTCGATCTGCACAAATACAAACAGGCCCTGCCGGCCGCCACCACGTTTTGGACCCACGCCGCCAACACCTACAAAAACAAAAAACACGTCCTGTTCGGCCTCCTCAACGAGCCTCACGGCACCACCTGGACAGTCTGGCGCGACGGCAACTCCACCGGCCCGGGCATGCAGGACCTGCTCGAGACCGTGCGAGCCCAGGGCGCCAACAACATCGTGGTGGTCGGCGGCCTCGACTATGCCTTCGACCTGAGAGGTATTCTCCCGGGCTACAACGGCCTCCCGGACGGCTACGCCCTTGAAGACACGGCTTCCGGCAACGGCATCGTTTACGACGCCCATGTGTATCCGTGGAAACCCGAAATCCAACTCAGGGCAGGCAACGCGGCTCTCCTTTATCCCGTCTTGCTCGGTGAATTCGGCCATCCTTCAGGCACCACGGTGGACTTTATTCAGAACTCCTTCGAGCTCCCCGATACCTGGATGCCGCGCATGATGGACTGGATCAACACCAACAACTTCCACTGGGTCGGTTGGAATTTCAGCGAAGGCTCCCACCCCGCCATGCTGACCGACTGGAGCTACACGCCCACCTCATATTGGGGCGAGTATGCCCGCAGCCACATGCAGTCCTACGCCGATCCCACCGCCCTCCGCGTCGTCGGCGGCACCATCATCGGCACGCCCGGCACCCGCCTCAATCCGACCAGCGGAGTCATCACCGATGATCGAAACGGCGCCGTTGCCGCCTTCGGCAACAGCAACGCCTACTACTTCGACGCGGCCACCGCCAGCGGAGGTTAGACGGGGCTCGATCTCCTCACGCCCACCCGGATCACCCAGATCCGCTACATGCCCGCCAAACTGGGCACGGGCAGCGCCGAAATGGTCAACGGCGTCTTCCAAGGCGCCAACACCGCCGACTTCTCCGACGCGGTGATCCTGCACACGATCGACACCGCGCCCGTCGGCACCTTTAACGGCAACATCGGCACCTACACCACCGCCGCGGTGAGCAACACCGGCACGTATCGGTATGTCCGATACATGGGAGCCACCGGCAAACATTCACGTGTTGCCTCCGTGCTCTTCTACACCGGCGACGACAGCGGCCCCGGCGTGAACGACAACGTCATCATCATCGATAACGGCGGCACGGGCAGCATCGTCAGCGCCGGCTGGAGCAACGCCAACGACTCCGGCTTCCACGGCTCCCGCTGGGGCAGCGACGGCAACAGCGGCAAGGGCACCAAGTCCATCACCTACACGCCCACCCTCATGCAGGCCGGCCAATACGAGGTGTTCACCATCTGGAGCGCCCATCCCACCAGCCGGTCCGACGCCGTGCCCTACACGATCACCCACGCGGGCGGCTCCACCACCGTGCCCAAGAACCAGCGCGAAAACGGCGGCACTTGGCAGTCGCTCGGCACATATACGTTCAACGCCGGCGACGCCGGCAAAGTCGTCGTGAGCAACACCGGCACCACCAGCTGGGTCACCGCCGACGCCGTGAAGTTTGTCTATCAGCCAGCCGTCGATCCGATCATCATGGACAAGGCCCCCGGCGACACTCCGGGCATCGTCGCCCTCGGCGGCTGGGCGTCCAGCAGCACCAGCGGCGGACACGAAGGCGACTCCTACCACGAGGGCAATTCCTCGGCGGAGAAGTCCGTGCGCTTCACACCCCCCATTCTGGTTCCGGGTCAATACAAGGTGTCCGTCTGGTGGACCCAACACTCCAACCGGGCTACGAACGCACCCATCACCGTCTATCACTCCGGCGGCTCGACGCCTTTCACCGTCAATCAGGAGGAAAACGGCGGAAAGTGGAACGAGTTGGCCGGCACGTTCACCTTCGCGGCCGGCTCCAATCCCGCCACCGGCAGCGTTCTCATCACCAACATCAACGCCGATGACTACGTGATCGCCGACGCCGTGCGCTTCGAGCGTGTCGGCAACTGATGTCGTCCCTCGCTTAAAGCGGACCCGCATCACCAGACGGGCTCTCCGGAGCCCGTCTTTTTTTGCGCGTCGCATCCGCCCTCGGGGATATCCTCGATCTGCGATCCCTGCCCGTTTCCTGATTTCCCGAATTCCTCATTCGTGCTTTTCTCATCCCATGAGCACGCAATTCCCCGTCAGCGATCACGTCAAAACCCGCGGCATCGTCTACTTCGCCCGCATGGTGGACAAAATCCGCCTCCACGCCGCCGGCCGGCTCCCCGCCGACTACATCGGCCACCTCGGCTTCGGCGATGTCACCAGTTTCGACGCGCGCTTCTGCCGCTTCTGGGATCTGACCTACGACCTCGTCAAAGCCCGCACGCTCAAGGGCGGCACCGCCGAGGAGATTTTCGACGACCTCTTCGCCGGACGCCAACCGCTCAACGCCGAGCAGGTTTTCGTGTGGAATCTCTTCCTCCTCAAACGCGGCTGGCGCGACAGCGGCACACCCGGCGTGGTCGCCGAAAAAACCGCCGCCGGCATCCCCGACCGCACCGACGTTCAAACCTACGTGGACATGCACGACATCGAGGAAGGCCGCCAGCCGCTCGCCATGCTGGGTTGAGCCACCCACGCTCAAAGCCGGACGATCCCCCATATACAGTTCACGCGTCGCGGCGCAGGATGGAGCACGTCCGCACTGGCAGTAATATAACCCTCAACCCGTATATCACCATGGCCAAAAAAAGCAGAGGCGGTCGCATGACCGCCGCCAAAAAACGTGCCGCCAAAAGCCCGGGAGGCAAAGGCCCCGTCGCCAAACGTCCCGCCGGCCGGCACATCATGAAAACCTGAACGACTCCCGTCGTTCACCGTTCTCCCTGCAAAGGCCGTCCCTTTCACGGACGGCTTTTTTGCGTGCGTTTTCCCGGCGCCGAAAAGCGTTTCCCGTTTCCGTCGCGGGTCAGACTTTTGTCCACGCGCCGTTTTTGGCCGACGCGTAACACGCCGTCATCAACGCCACCGCATCCAGCGAGGCCTCCAGGTCGGCGCGCAGTTCGTCGGCGGAAATCTCCCCGCGCAGGATCGCCACCAGACGGTCCACACGATTGGGCAGGTTGGCCGGTGCCGGCGCGATCGCCACGGGCACCTCGCCCGGACCTCCGACGACATAACCCGCCGCCGTGTTCCAAAGCGTCTTCTTCGAGCCGACCACTTCCAGTCCGCCGATGCCGCCGGTCTGCGTCCAACCCGCCTCGATCGTGCCGAGCACGCCGCTCGCAAAGCGCAGGTGGGCGATGCCGAAATCATCACAGGTCGGATACTGCGCGGAGTGGTTTTCAATGATCGCAAACGTCTCCGTCACCGGGCCGAACAGCGTGCGCACCAGGTGCAGCGCATGCGTGCCCATGTCCATGAACGCGCCGCCGCCGCTCAGCTCGGGGTTGTGAAACCATTGCACGTCCGGGTTATCGAACCAGCGGGCGTAGGCCGCATGGTGCGCGTTGCGATAACGGATGCGCGTGATGTCGCCCAACGCACCGGAGCGGATCACCTCCGCCACCGTCTGCATCGGCGCCATGAACGGCTGGAAGTAACCGCCGAAAAGCACCGTCGGATTCGCCGCGATCAACGCGCGCAGCTCCGCCAGATCCGCCGGATTCGTGACGAGCGGTTTTTCGCAGAACACCGGCTTCCCGACCGGCAGCACTTTGCGCAGCAGCGGCAGGTGGCGGGTGTTTTCCGAACAGATGATGAAGCCGTCCACCGTCGGATCGGCGAGCACTTGATCGAGATCGGCGACGAACGGCGCGCCGGCCAGCGCGGCGAAGGGCTGGGCGCGCGAAGGGATGTCGTCCCAGATGCAGGCGACTTTGCGGCCGTCGGTGGCCTTGAGCATGTTTTCGATGAACGGCTTCGTGTGAACGTGGGCCGTCGAGAGAATGGCGATGCGTGACATGGAAAAAAGGGGATGGGTGATGCGTGTGCGGAAATGGAAAATCAGACCGACAGCGTGATTTCGCGCCGTTCGAGCTGGGACGTGTAGATCGCCTCCAGGATGGCCATGACCTGGATGGCCTCGGTCCACGGAACCGGCGACGGACCGCCGTTGCGGCAGGCGTTGAGGAACGCCGTGATCAACGCGGCATGGGGCTTCTCAACCTTGTTGGGAAACGCGACGCGGCCGTCGACAAACGTGCCGTTGCAGGTCGAGGCGAACTCGCCCGACGGCCACTGCACGCCCGCCTCGGTGCCGAAGAGTTGGAAGCTGAAGTCTTCATCCTCTTTTTGGTGACCCAGCCAGGCCGCTTCCAACGTGAGCGTCGCGCCGTTGTCGAAATGCACAAAACCGGCCGCGAAATCCTCCACCGAAAAACGCGCGCGGTCCCACTCGCCCCACTTGCCGGGGATTTTGTTGCCCTTGGCGAAGTTGACCTTGCTCGTGCCGCTCACGCGCACCGGCTTCGGAAAACCCATCATCCACATCGCCGCGTCGAGCGCATGCACACCGATGTCCATGCAGGGGCCGCCGCCCGACAACGTCCCGTCGATGAAGCCCGCCGGCGTGGGCAAAAATGCACGGCGCATCGCGCGCACCCGCGCGTGGTAAACTTCGCCCAATTGGCCCGTCTCCGCCCACTGGCGGATCGCGCGGGTCTCGCCGCGAAAACGATGGTTCTGCACCGCGCAAAGCACGCGTCCAGCCTTGTCGGCCGCCTCGCCCATCGCGCGGATCTCCGCCGTCGAGGTCGCCAGCGGCTTCTCGCAAAGCACGTGGCAACCGGCTTCGAGCGCGCGGATGACCACCGGCGGATGCGCCTTGTTGGGCGTGCACACATCGATGGCGTCGGGCTTGAGCGCCAGCAGCTCTTCGATCGTCGCGCAAGCGACGGTGCGTTCGCCGGCGAGCTTGGCCGCCTGCTCGGAAGCGGCGGGCATCAGGTCGGTCACGCCGACGATCTCGACATCGGCCTGGGATAACCACGCGGGAATATGCACGCCTCGGGCGATGCCGCCGGCGCCGACCATGCCGACGCGAAATTTGGAAGTGCTCATAAGGGTTTGGTTGGGTGTCGTTGAAAAGACTTCCGCCACATTAACCGATTGCCCCGTCGTTCGTCCTATGGCGAAATGACAAAATTCTACGTTTTATTGATGCATACCCTGACGCTCAAAAAACTGCCCCCCGACCAGGCCTGCACCTACGCGCACTGGCTTTTCAGCCAGCCGGCCGAAAATCCCCCGCTCCACGACCACACGTTTTTCGAGCTGTTCTGGGTCACGGAGGGCGTCGGCCGTCACATCATCAACGGCGAGGACCGCCGGCTGGAAACCGGCGACCTCGTGCTCATCCGCCCGCAGGACGTGCATGGTTTCACCAGCCTCGCCGGCCTGCCCGCGCTGCGGTTCGTGAACGTCGCCTTCCACTCCGCCCTGTGGGCCGCCCTCAAACGCCGCCACCCTTCGCTGCGCGGACGCTGGTTTGACGAGCCCGCGCATCGTTCACGCGAGCACCGCCTGGACGCGATGCGCCTGGAGCGTCTGCGCCACCTGGCCGCCGATCTCGACGCCGGCCAGCGCGACCACCTGAGCACCGAGGCATTCGTGTCATCGCTCGTCGCGCTGCTCGACCGGTTCACCCGGCAACACGAACAAGGCGGCCCGCCCGGCTGGCTCGCCGAGGCCCGCCGGCGCATGCAGGAACCACGCAACCTCGCCGGCGGCACGCGGGCCTTCGCCCGGCTCGCGGGCTGTTCGCCGGAGCATCTTTCCCGCGAGGTGAAACGGCGCTACCAACTCACCCCGACCGACATCGTCAACGAGGCCCGCCTCACCCACGCGGCCACGCGGCTCGCCTCCACGAATCTTCCCATCCTCGAAATCATGGCGGAGTGCGGCTTCGAAAACCTCGGCCACTTCTACAAACTCTTCCAGGCCCGCCACGGCACCACGCCCCGCCGCTACCGCCGCAAGGCCGAGCTGGTCGGCGGCCACACCACGCACCTCACGCCCGAACATTTCCGCTGACGCATTTCAAAGCCCGAGCTGCCGCCGCAACTCCGGCATCACGATCTGGCGCCAGCCTTCCTGCGCCGGATGCACTCCGTCCGGAACATAGACCCGAAACCGCGCCTCGCCCTTCGCCAAGACATCGCTCCACGCCGGCATGTGGTCGATCAACTTCAAGCCGCGCTCTTTCGCCACCTCGCGGTAATTGTTCTGACACTCCTCCATCGTCGGCCGCCACCCGCTGTCACCCTCCGGCTTGCCGACAACCGGATTCATCACCTGCAGGATGATCTCGCACTCCGGGCGCGCCGCGAGGATGCGGTCAATCATCTGGTTCAGGTTCTCCTTGGCCTTGGCCGGACTCAGTTTGAAGCGCGCAACCGCATCATTGATGGCAAACTCGATGAACACGACGTCCGGCTTGTGCGCGATCACACGCTCATCGACGTTTCGCAGACCCCAACCGGAATGCATCCCCGGGCCGCCGGAATTGCGGGCGGTCACTTGCCCCGGAAATTTCGCCGTGAGTTCCTCGGTTAAGAACCGGGTCCAGGCTCCGGCTTGGGTCAGGCTGGTTCCGTAATAAACAATCGTCTGCTCGCGACCGGCCCGCAGTTTTTCGATAAAAACCGCCGGCTCCGGCTTGCCGTCATGCGGCGGCGGGGCCGCGTGCACGGCCGCCAAAAGCGAAACCACGGCGGCCATGAAAAACGGCAACCTCATGCGCGACGACGACGGCCGGCCAGCGTGAAGAGCGCGGCGAAACCGGCCGCGGCCAGCGACGCGCTGCCCGGCTCGGGAATCGCCGTGACAGACGCCCAGGTATTGCCGACACGCATGTCGTCGATCAGGACACTTTCAACGGTGGGCGAGCTATCAATCAGCGTGCGGAAATAGATCCCGAGAAACCCGGTCGAACCATGGCCGTCCAAAGGCGTGCTGTCGGTATAGGTGGCGCTGATCGAACTTCCGGATTGGGCCCCGGTGTTCGGATTGATCCAGAGATTCACCGTGGAATAAGCGGGATTGGCCTCGGTCCAGCCGGTGTATTGGACGACCATGAAATAGGTCGTGTTTTGCACCACCAACCCGGCGGCGCTGGAGCCGGTGCCGTTGTCAACGCGTGCGCCCACCGATCCATTGGTATTCACCAGACCGATACTGTCGTTGTTGATATCAGGGTTGCTGTCCAATGCCTGCAAGCCGGTGAAAACCGTGCCTGAAAACTGGAAAATATAACTGACGTAGAAATCGCTCCCTCCGGTGTTGACGGTCGAGAAAACGTCACGCCGGGTGCCGTTGGAAGCGGCCAGCAACTGCAACGAGTTCCCTCCGCCCAGAGTCGTTCCTCCATGGTTGTAGGTGATCGAGGTCGCGGAGACCGTCGCCGAACCTGATCCGCCGCCGCTGATGTTCTGCACCGCCCAGGCGCCGTTCCAGCCCGTGCCGCCGGCCTGCCCGTGGATGTTGCCGGTGGAGTAATCTTCAAACGAATCAAAGGCGATGAGGTCGGCGCGGGCCGAAAACGCGCCCGAAATGCCCGTGACCAGCAAGGCGGTCAGCAGGCGGACGTGGGGGTTGCGGGGTGGTTTCATGGGGTCGGGGTGAGTTCGATGGGGAGGCTGCAAATCCGTCATCTGCCCGGGTCGATCGACGCCGGACGACACCGCGCACACCTCTCCCAACGAAGGGTTTTGTGACGCGGACAGAAGACATGACGGGGCTTCATGTGGTTGCGGACCTTTGTGCCCGTCCCCACCGCCTGCCGATTTTTTAACATTCCACCGATGTCATATTATCTTATCGAATCCTATCATCACGCGGCACGTCGTTGCCGAAATAAATCCGGCGGTAGAACTGCCTCGGCGATCAACGCCGCCGCATTCCCAGGTGAAGCGCGTTGTCCTCAACGCGTTCCACCCGCTGCATTTCCTCCACCTCTTTATCCACACCGTCTCACCGCCGCGTGCGACGGCCGGTTTGCACCACGGGTGCGGCGGCCGCTTCCGCCGCGGCGGCTTGGGCGACCGTGAGATGGATCAAATCATCCGGGTGCGTTTTCTCGCGCTCGCTCTGGAGATATTTTTCGCCGCCCTGCACATGCACCACGACCCTCACGAGCTGGTCGCCGCTCTTGATCGTAAACGCATCCGTGCCGGCCTCGATGCGGGCGACGGCGGCGGCCTGCGAAAACGACCACCGCGTGCGGTCGGCGTTCACGCCGGAGATGGACTCGATGCGTTCCAGCGGGTCGCTGCTGTAGGCGCGGTTGACGGTGGAGACGGTGCGACGGTTGTGGATTCGGGCCATAAAAGAAAGGCGTCGCAAAATGGAATAATCCCGCGGCGCTCCGCCAACCTAGCGGCGGCATCCGAAAAGAGCGACTGCTATTAGCCGCGCGCCCTGCCGGGTCCTTGACCCCGCCGGCCCTTGCCGAAACCCTTGCCCCCGGAATGAAGACGAAACTCAAACCACTGGGCGAACTCGGCCCGTTCCAAATCCTCATCCTTGTCCTGTCCCTGTTCGTGCTGGTGCTGCTCGGCGTCGAACTCCTTTTTGACCTCCCCGCGGAAACCCGCCGCGTGGTGCGCTGGATCGACAACACCGTCTGCGGCCTGTTCTTCATCGAATTTCTCGTCCGTTTCCTCCGCGCCCCTTCGAAACTGGAGTTCATGAAGTGGGGCTGGATCGACCTGCTCGCCAGCATCCCGGAGGTCGAGGCGTTGCGCTGGGGCCGGTTGTTCCGCGTGTTCCGCATCCTGCGCATGTTGAGGGCGGTGAAATCCATCCGCCGGCTCTTCGCGATTTTCGCGCTGCAACGCACGCAGAGCGGGGTCGCCTCGGTCTTTACCATCACCTTCCTCGTGCTGTCCCTGGCGACCGTCGGCATCCTCGCCGTCGAACGCAGCCCCGAATCCAACATCCATTCCGCCGAGGACGCCGTCTGGTGGAGCATCACCACCGTGACGACCGTCGGCTACGGCGATCGTTATCCGGTCACCACCGGAGGCCGCTTCATCGCCGCCGCCCTCATGTTCACCGGCGTCGGCCTGTTCGGCACCTTGAGCGGCGTCATCGCGAGTTTTTTCCTCGGAGGAAAAAACGACGAAGACAAACCCGCCTCCGACGCACTCCTCCTGGAAAAAATCGACTCGCTGGAAAAGGAAATCGCCGCCCTGCGCAACCGCCCGCCCGGCAAATAACCAAGACGGACGCGCCGTCCGCCAACTCCCGGTCATCCACCTACCTCGCGCTCAGCGCGACAGCACGCTCAACAAGCTCGCGTGATCATCCGTCCAAAGCACCGGATGGTATCCCGCCTCCAACGCCTCCCGCGCCTCCGGCGACGCCGGCAGCCACTGCCGCAGCAGCGTCTTGTCCCGCGTCAGCAGACACCAGCGCGACGTGCTCAGCCAAAATTCCTCCGTCTTCGGCACGTCATCGACGATCACGAAGTCCATCGCGAACCGTTGCGACAATCCCACGAGCACCCCGCGTAAATCCAGGTAGTTGTTTGAAACATGCACCGCCACAATCCCGTCGGGTTTGAGATGCCCCAGGTAGAGTTCCATCGCCTCCGCCGTGAGCAGATGCGCCGGGATCGCGTCGCTGCTGAACGCATCGAGCACCAGCACGTCGAACTCCCGCCCTGGGCCCCGCGTCGCCTCCGCCTGCAGTGATAGCCGCGCGTCGCCCGGGACCACTTCGAGCCGCGCCGCGCAGGACTTCAGATACGTGAACGGCGCCTGCGCCACGGTCGGTGCCAATGGGGTCGGGCCTCAACTTCTTGAATTTCTCTTTCAACCCGTGCGTTTCAGCAGGTCGCGCAGGAATTCGCGGCGTTTTTGCTGGAAGCGGCGCTGGCGGGCGGCGTTGGTCGCTCGCTTGGTTTCGGCCGGCACCGGGGGGCGTCCGCGGCGCAGGCGCACCGGCAGGTCGGGCGCGGAGGTGAAGAGATTGC
>CAMBLN010000012.1 GCA_945868215.1 Opitutus sp. GAS368 | reverse complement strand
TTTGCGGATGCGCTTACCGTCGAGCCAACCGGTGACGCGGAAAACGATCTCCCCGGAGGGATTCGTGAATTCTGAGATGACGAACTGAGAGGCCTGGGCCATGTGAGATTTGCCACGTCAACTGGCAAATCTGCTGTCTGCTCTTCTCTTTCAGAGGTAAAAACTGGCGGAGAGGGAGGGATTCGAACCCCCGGTTCCTTTCGGAACACCGCATTTCGAGTGCGGCGCGATCGACCACTCTGCCACCTCTCCGGCTGTCGTGGAGGGGCGAAAGTAGAACCCGGCGGACAAAACGGAAGCCGAAAGTTGGGCGGTCGGTAATACTGTGACTTTCAGTTCCTGAAAGCTCAGCTGTTTTCGTCCTGGCCGGACTTGGTTTCACCGCGGTTGGCGGGCAGGTGGTGGGGGAGGAAAAAGTAGTAGCTCATGAGCCACCAGCTGCGCGATGAGCGGTAGAATAAAACAGGAAAGCCGATTGCGCCCACGCCGGCAATTATGGCCGCGGCGAGTCCGGACACCGCGCCGAGCAGGTAAAGAACGAGCACGGGCAGCAGGAAACCCATGATGGTGACCCCGTAGTTGAGCGACATGGAGCCGAGGAAGAAGCCCTCGTCGCGTTCGATCTTGAGTGCGCAGTCGGGGCACTCGGCGTTGAGTTCGAAGAACGTGCCCTCCTTGAAAAGTTTGCGGGCGCCGCAATTCGGGCAGCAGTGCGTGAGGCCGCGGGTGAGGATCTGGCCTTTGGTGACGTTCATGGGGGAGGCGGACACGGTTGGAGTGTGCGAGATGGGAAAGAAAAAAGGCACGCCGTAAAACGGCGTGCCATGGAGTCAGCAGCGGGAGGAGTGACCGTATTAGGAACCGAGCTGGTAGCGGATGAAGCGACGAACCTGGATGTTCTCGCCGGTTTTGGCGATGGCTTCGGTGAGGATTTCCTTGATGGATTTCTCGGGTTCTTTGACGTAGGGCTGGTCGAGGAGAACGACGCCGGCGTAGAACTTCTCGATCTTGCCTTCGACGATCTTCTGGACGGCGGCGGGCGGTTTGCCGGCGACCTGGGCGCTGGCGATGTCGCGCTCGGCGGCGAGGTCGGCCTCGGGAACCTGGTCACGGGTGACGTAGAGCGGGTTCGCGGCGGCGATGTGCATGCCGAGGTTGCGGACGAGGGCCTTGAAGTCGTCGTTGCGGGCGACGAAGTCGGTCTCGCAGTTGACCTCGATGAGGACGCCGACTTTTCCACCGACGTGGATGTAGGTGTCGATGAGGCCTTCCTTGGCTTCGCGGTCGGCGCGTTTGGCGGCCGAGGCGGCACCCTTCTTGCGAAGGATGGTGATGGCGGCCTCGACGTCGCCGTTGGTCTCAACAAGCGCGCGCTTGCAGTCCATGAGACCGGCGCCCGTCTGGGAGCGCAGGTCGTTGACTTGGGTGGCGGTGATTGCAGTGCTCATTAATTGAATAAGAGTCGGGCGGGCGGGTTATTCCTTGGGGGCGGCGACCTTCTTGCGGGCCGGGGCCTTTTTCTTGGCGGCGGCGAGGGCGGCATCGGCCTCGGAGATATCAACGCCGGAAGGGATGCTGACCTTGGAGAGGTCGATCTCGCCCTCTTCGTTGACGGCACCGGTGGAGGAGGCGAGCTCGGCCGAGACGGCACGGAGGTCGGCCTGGCCGCGGGTGTTGCGGCGGCTGTCGCGCTGGGCGAGGCCGTTCTGGATGGCCTCGACGACGGTGTCGACGATGATACGGATGGACTTCACGGCGTCGTCGTTACCGGGGATCGGGTAGGCGAGCTGGGTTGGGTCGGAGTTGGTGTCAACGAGACCGACGCAAGGAATGTTGAGGCGCTTGGCTTCGGCGACGGCGATGGCTTCGTGGTTGGCGTCGAGGACGAACACGGCGGAAGGCAGGGAGGCCATCTCCATGATGCCGGAGAAATTCTTGTTCATGCGGACCATCTCGCGCTTGATCGCGGATTCTTCCTTGGAGGAGAGCTTGGCGAGTTCGCCGGAGGTTTCCTGCTGCTGGAATTTTTTGAACTTCGCGATGGATTTTTTGACGGTGGCGAAATTGGTGAGGGTGCCGCCGAGCCAGCGGTCAACCGCGAAAGGCTGGTGGGTGGCGATGGCGGCCTCGCGGACGATTTCCTGGGCCTGGCGCTTGGTGCCGACAAAGAGGACGTTACCGCCGCCGGCGACGGTCTCTTCGAGGAAGGAGTAGGCCTTCTGGAGGAGCTCGTGGGTCTTGCCGAGGTCGATGATGGTGATGCCCTGGCGGTGGTCGAAAACGTAGGGCTTGGATCGCGGGTTCCAACGGCGGGTCTGGTGGCCGAAGTGGACGCCGGCATCGAGGAGGTCTTTAGGTGAGACGTTCATGGGTGTGATCTATGTATCTTGGAAACACAGGTCGGCCAGTGGGCCGCCTTGCGATCGAGATGAGTGTTGTGGTTGTGGTTTCCCGCGCCCGGAATTGGGAGAAGGAAAGTGAGAGCACAGAGTGCGGGAAAGGGGCTGGCAAGCGGAGAATCGGGAATTTTCTAAAATGACCGTTGACAGAGGGTGGTGCGAAAGCATGGTCTCGCCCTCCCTCTTATTGCAGGGTGGAGCAGCCCGGTAGCTCGTCAGGCTCATAACCTGAAGGTCGTTGGTTCAAATCCAACCCCTGCACCCAATTTAGTAAAAAGCCCTCCCGGTTTCGGGAGGGCTTTTTGTTGGGTAGTTGCCTGGCACGGACTGCGAGGTGGTCGCGGCCTGCATAGAAATGCCCGGACTATATTTGAAGGGCTCTAAAGCCGGACGCATCAGATTCATCAACAACCCGATGGGTTGTTATATGTGGCGGAGAAGGATGCTTTCGTAGAGTTCCTGCTTGCCGCTCTTCGGAGTGACTTCGCCTTGTTCGTGGGCGATCTTGTGGAGGTCGGTGAGCGTGAGCTTGCCGTCTTCGTAGGCCTTGCCCTGGCCGGCGTCGAAGGAGGCGTAACGGGCTTTCACGAGGCCGGGAATTTCGGACTTGGTGAGGATCTTCTCGGCGGCGATGGCGGCGCGGGCGAAGGCGTCCATGCCGGACACGTGGGCGATGAAGAGGTCTTCGAGGTCGGTCGAGTTGCGACGGATTTTGGCGTCGAAGTTGACGCCGCCGTGGGTGAAGCCGCCGGCTTTGATGATGACCATCATGGCCTCGGTGAGTTCGAGCGGATCGATGGGGAACTGGTCGGTGTCCCAGCCGTTTTGCACGTCGCCGCGGTTGGCGTCCACGCTGCCGAGGAGACCGGCGTCGGCGGAGACTTGCAGCTCGTGCGGGAAGGTGTGGCCGGCGAGCGTGGCGTGGTTGACCTCGATGTTGAGGGCAAAGTCCGAGAGCAGGTTGAACTCGCGCAGGAAGCCGATGACGGTCGCGGCGTCGAAGTCATACTGGTGTTTGGTGGGCTCGCAGGGCTTGGGCTCGATGAAGAACTTGCCCTTGAACCCCTGGGCGCGCGCGTAGTCGCGGGCGATGGTGAGGAAGCGGGCGAAGTGTTCGCGTTCGCGCTTCATATCGGTGTTGAGGAGAGTGAGGTAGCCTTCGCGGCCGCCCCAGAAAACGTAACCTTCGCCGCCGAGGGCGATGGTGGCGTCGATGGCGCCTTTGAGTTGTCCGCCGGCGCGGGCGAGGATGGAGAACTCGGGGTTGGTGGACGCGCCGTTCATGAAGCGCGGGTTGCTGAAGAGGTTGGCGGTGCCCCAGAGGAGTTTCACACCGGAGGCGGCTTGTTTTTCCTTCAGATAAGGAACGATGGCGCCCATGCGTTTCTCGAATTCGGCGAGCGTGGTGTCGGCCTCGTCGATGATGTCGGTGTCATGGAAGCAGTAGTAAGGCGCGCCGATCTTGGTGATGAACTCGAAGGCGGCGTCGGCTTTGTCCTTGGCGCGCTGGATCGGGTCGGTGGCGGTGAGCCAAGGCATCGGGCGGGTGGGCGCGCCGAAGGGATCGGCGCCGTTGCCACAGAAGCTGTGCCAGTAGGAGACGGCATAGCGCAGCCAGCTTTCGAGTGAGCGGCCGGCGACGACGCGGTTGGCGTCGTAGTAACGGAACGCGAGCGGATTAGTCGAATCGACGCCTTCGAAGGCGATGCGGCCGATGTTGGGGAAGTAGGTCTTGGAACCGGTGGTGAGTTTCGTGGACATGGAAGTTTGGGAGGAAAGTTGGACAGAATCAGGAAAGGGCTTTTGCGAGCGTGTCTTCCCAGCGGGCGGCGGCGTCCTGGCAGGGGCCGACGAGCGCGGGGTTCGGGTTGATGGTTTCGATGACTTCGAGACCGTTGAAGGCCTCGGCGGAGGTTTTGTAGATGCCGGCACCGAGGCCCGCGCCGCGGGCGGCACCGGCGGCGCCGTCGGTGCGGACGAGCTCGATGCTCACGCCGAGGGTGGCGGCGAGCGTGTCGCGGAACACGGGGCTGAGGAAAAGATTGGCGTTGCCCGCGCGGAGTTTCTTCGGGGTGAGACCGGTGGCCTTCATGCCGGCGATACCGTGGCTGAAGGAGAACGCGATGCCCTCCTGCGCGGCGCGGGCGAGGTGCCCGGGCGTGTGGCGGAGGAAGTCGAGGCCGCTCCATTGCGAGCCGATGCGGCGGTTGCCTAGCATGCGTTCGGCGCCGTTGCCGAAGGGAAGCACGGAGAGGCCCTCGCTGCCGGCGGGGACGGCGGCGGCGAGCGTATTGAGTTCCGGATACGAGAGGTTGCCGCCAAGCGTGCGGCGCAACCAAGCGTAGAGGATGCCGGTGCCGTTGATGCAGAGGAGGACGCCGACGCGCGGATCGCTCGCGGTGTGGTTGACGTGGGCAAAGCCGTTGACACGGCTCTGCGGGTCATAGGCGAGTTGGTCGGTCACGCCGTAAACGACGCCCGAGGTGCCGCCGGTCGCGGCGATTTCGCCGGGGTTGAGGACGTTGAGGGAAAAGGCGTTGTTGGGCTGGTCGCCGGCGCGGTAGGCGACCGGAATGCCGGCGGGCAGACCGAGGTTGGCGGCGACGGAGGCGAGCACACCCGCTTGTTTGCCAAAGGTCGGGGTGAGCGTGGAGAGGAGCGCGCGGTCGAGCCCCCAGTGTTGCAGGAGGAAATCGGCGGGGGCGTTGGTGGAGAAATCCCAGAGTGTGCCCTCGGAAAGGCCGGAAGCGGTGGTTTGCGTTTCGCCGGTCAGGCGGAGAGCGAGGTAGTCGCCCGGGAGCATGATTTTGCGGATACGGGCAAAGTGGGCGGGCTCGTTTTTCTGAACCCAGCGGAGCTTTGACGCGGTGAAGTTGCCCGGGGAGTTGAGCAGGCGGCCGAGGCAGGCGGCGGTGCCCAGTTCGGCGAAGGCCTGCGCGCCGATCTCCACGGCACGACTGTCGCACCAGATGATGGCGGGACGCACGGGCTGGTGGTGCGCGTCGAGGGTGACGAGGCCGTGCATCTGGTAGGAGATGCCGATGGCGGCGACCTGCGAGGCGTCCTGGCCGGCGAGCGCGGCGCGGATGGCGAGCGCGGTGTGTTCCCACCACATGGCGGGATCCTGTTCGGCCCATCCGGGCTGCGGCGCGGAGATGGGCAATTCTTCGCCTTGGGGCGATTGCGCGGATGAAACAACGCGGCCGGTGGCGGCATCAAGAAGCGAGGCTTTGACGGCGGAGCTGCCGAGATCGAGTCCGAGGAGAAACATGGTGGGGGTTGAAAGCATCCCACCCTAGCAGGAAGTCCACCGGCCTGCCTTCACAAAAAGACCATAATTTACCTAAATTAGCACAATCGGACAGGAATCATGCGCGACCGGCGCGGCGGAAGGCGGTCGGCGTGCGTCCGGTCACGAGACGGAACTGACGGGCGAAATAATTGCTGTCGCCGAAGCCGGTCTCGAGAGCGATGTCGGTCATCGGGAGTGTGCTTTGACGAAGCAGGCGCTTGGCTGCCTCGACGCGTAAACCGATGAGGTAATCGATGGGCGACTTGCCCGTGGCCTGGCGGAACACGCGCAGGAGATTCGTGCGCGAAACATGCGCGATCTTGGCCATCTGAGCGAGCGTCCATGGTTCATGGAAACGTTGTTCGAGCGTGGAGATGAGTTTGCCCATTTCTAGCAGCGCGCGGCTCTCGTGCGCGTCACTCTCCCCGTAGCGCCGCGAGAGAAAAACCATCAGTTCGATAAGGAGTCCCAGAAGGACCGCCTCATGTCCGGGATGGGCCTGCTTTGACTCCTGTTCGATGCGGTCGGCCAAGGCTTCGGCCGCACCCAGATCCTCGCGATCAAGTTGCAGCCGGCTCGAAAATTGATGCGCGCTGCGAAACGTCGGCTCCAACAGAAAAAGCGCGCTGTAACCCGGAAGCCGGCGCAGCAGGCCGGCGGGCAGGAGGACACGCGCGGGATCATACATGACATTGACGAGCACGAGTCCTTCGCGGTCACGAAAGCTGTGCACCTGGTTGCCCTGCACGACGAACACATTGCCCGCGGCGACCGGAAAGGACTCGCCCTCCAGGAGGTGCCGGCCCCGGCCGCTTAAAATCAAAACCAACTCGCTGAAATCATGATAGTGGTCGATTTCGGTGACGTCGTTCAGGTGCGACGGGCGTCCGCCCGGCTCCGTGCGCACCCGGCGCGCCGTGATGGGAAACCCGTCTGCGCCGAAATAATCGATGCCTTTTGCGAGCACGGCCATTGGCCCACTAGCACAAACAGCAGGCTTTCCGGCAATGGAATTAATCAGCGATCATTCCAGCCGTGGGGGCGGGGCGTCGTGGTGGATGCGGGGCGGACGGTGCGAAGGAGTAAAAATCCTCCGGTAGCCAGCAAGGCGCAGGCGAGGACGAACCAGTCGCCGTGGCGGACGTAGAAACTTTGTTTGTGCAGCCAGCGGGCGTCGGCGGTGACGGATATGGTCTGCGTGCCGCGGAAATAAACGGTGCCCTGAGGTGCGCGCTTTGGAGTCGCGGCAGACAGTTCGCCGGTGGCGGGGTCGCGTGTAAGGACGGCGCGGATACCGCCGAATTCGTCGATCCAGCCGCTCCAGCCCCCGTTGCCTATCCGCAGGACCGGGCGGCGCGTCTCGACGGCGCGCAGAACGGAGTGGGAGGCGTGTTGATAGGCGGCGCCGCCTTCGCCGAACCAACCGTTGTTGGTGTGCACGACCAGCAAGTCGGCGCCCGCGAGCACACTTTCGCGTGAGAGGCGCGGGAAAATGTCCTCGTAGCAAAGCAGCGGGCCGAAGGCCAGCGGGCGGCCGGCGACGTTGACGACGAGGGGGGACGGATTTTGCCCGCGCAGGAAATCGCCGCCGATGGGGACGAATTTTTCGAGCCAGCCGAGCACGGGGCGCAGGGGGACGAATTCGCCGAAGGGGACGAGTTTGCGTTTGGCGTAGAAGTGTTCGGCGACACCGGAGGCGGGATCGACGGTGAACACGCCGTTGAGCCAGTCTTCTTGAGCGGGATCGGAGGCCATGGGCTGGCGCGCGATGGAACCGAGCACGAGAGGCGCGCCGGCGCGGGTGATAAGGTGTTCGACCCAGGCGCGCATGTTGGCGTCACCCTTCACGGCCCACGGAGTGGTGGCTTCGGGCCAGAGGATGACGTCGGGTTTCGTGGCGGCGGCGGCGAGGGTGAGTTCTTCGAGCGTTTGGAGAATGGCGGGGCCCTTTGAGTTGTCCCACTTGATGTCCTGCGGGATGTAGGGCTGGACGAAGGCGAACTTGCCGAGCGGGATGGAATACGGGGCGCGGTTAAACGTTTCCTGGATCTGGGTGGCCACGCAGATCACCAGCAGAAACATGGCGGCGAAAAATTCCTGGGAGCGCTTGCCGAGGCCGGCGCGACCCTCGCGGATGAGGCGGTGGGCGTAGGCGGTGAAGCCGAGGTTCATCGCGATGAGAACAAAAGAGACGCCGCCTGAGCCGGTGAAGGCGGAGATTTGCAGGATGCTCAGGCGTTGCCATTGAGTCGCGGCGAGCGGCATCCAAGGGAAACCGCTGAGAACCCAGGTGCGGGTCCATTCGCCGACGACCCAGAGGCCGGCGAGGCCGAAAACGACGAGCAGGCGGACGGGGGTGGTTTGGGTGACCATGCGCGGGAGGGCCCAGCGTGCGGCGAGAAACCAAGTGCCGATCCATGCGCCGATGAACGGCCCGAGAAGGAGGAGGCCGCCCAAGGTGACGTTGTGCAACCAGCCGAGCAGGAGGGTCCAGGCAACGGCTTGCGCGCCGAGAACGGTCAGCGCGTAGAGTCGGAACGACGGGCGAAGGTAGGCCCAGAACAGCGCGGGCGCGGCGAAGGCGTAGGCGAACTCGGGGGTGCGTGACGGCGGGAAAGAGAGGACGGTGAGAAGGACCGTGGTGAGGAAGACGCCGAGGGACCAGAGATGGGCGGCGTGACGTTGCACCCACGACGGAGGCAGGTTGACGGCACGGTCGGAGATATCGGGAAGTGAAGGGAAAGGGTCGGCGGACACGGGAAAAGGCGGAGTGTGGCGGGCGGTGCGCGACGTGCAAGGCGCGGGGTGGATTGGAAAACCCCGGCTGTTTTCCAACCGGGAGTTCCCACTTGCGCGATGTCGGGGCGGAAGTTTGGATGCGGGTATTCGTATATGCAAAACCTGATCCTTTTCCCATTTGCCGACTACTGGTGGTTTTATGGGTTATTCACGCTGTTCGTGCTCGGCATGCTGGCGCTTGACCTGGGAGTTTTCCACAAGTCGGCCCATGAGGTTTCCGTGAAAGAGGCGGCGGGCTGGAGTGTCGCCTGGATCTCGCTGGCGATGATTTTTTGTTTTGGTTTCTGGCATTACGCGCAATGGAAGCTGCCCAACTATCCGCCGTTGCTGGAGATGCTGGCGGCGCAGGGGATCACGGATCCGGCGGCGATTGCCGTCGAGGCGGGCAGGCTGGCCAATCAGACGGCGCTGGAATTTCTGACGGGTTTCGTCGTCGAGAAGTCGCTTTCGGTGGACAACATTTTCGTGTTCATCGTGGTGTTCAGTTATTTCGGCGTGCCGAAAATGTATCAGCACCGCGTGCTGTTTTTCGGTATCATCGGTGCGCTGGTTTTTCGCACGATCTTCATCACCATCGGCGCGGCGCTCATCCAGTTTCACTGGGTATTGTGGATCTTCGGGGCGTTCCTGATTTTCACGGGTGTCAAAATTTTCTTCGCGGATGACAAGCCGATCGAGCCGGAGAAAAACCCGTTCATCCGCCTGCTGCGCAAATTTCTGCCGATCACCCCGGAGATGGAAGGGCAGAAGTTTTTTGTGCGTAAGAACGGGGTGCTGTTCGGCACGCCGCTGCTGGTGTGCGTGGTGTTCATCGAGCTGACCGACATCGTGTTTGCGGTGGATTCGGTGCCGGCGATTTTTGCGATCACGCGGGAACCGCTGATCGTGTTTACGTCGAATATTTTTGCGATCCTCGGTCTGCGCGCGCTGTTTTTTCTGCTGATCAGCGTCATGCACAAGTTCCACTTCCTGAAATACGGGCTGGGCGTGATTCTGGTCTTCGTGGGCCTGAAGATGGTGTGGTTGAGCTCGCTGTTTCCGAACAACAAGTTCCCGGTGGTGTGGTCACTCGGAATCATCGGCGGACTGCTGACGGCGTCGGTGGTGCTTTCGTTGATGTTTCCGAAAAAGAATGAGGAGATTGCGCCGACTGTATGAGCACTATTCTGACGGAAATTTTTCTGATTCTCCTGCTTTTGCTGGCGAACGGGGTGTTCGCCATGACGGAGATCGCGGTGGTTTCATCGCGCAAGGCGCGCATCAAGAAGCTGGCGGACGAAGGGTCGCCGCGGGCGAAAACGGCGTTGCAGCTGGTTGAGGATCCCACGCGGTTTTTGTCCACGGTGCAGATCGGCATCACGCTGATCGGCACGCTGGCGGGCGCGGTGGGCGGCACGCGGCTGGCGGACAAGCTGGCTGTGTGGTTGACGGTGAATTATCCGGCGACGGGAGGTTATGCCGAGTGGGTTTCGATTTTGGCGGTGGTCGGGGCGATCACCTATGTTTCGCTGATCATCGGCGAACTGGTGCCCAAGCGCATCGGGCTCAACAACCCCGAGAGCAAGGCGATCGCGATGGCGGCGCCGATGCGGGCGTTGTCGCGGCTGGCGCTGCCGTTTGTGTGGGTGCTCACGGTGTCGACCAACGCGGTGTTGAAGTTGTTCGGCGTCGGGCTGGAAAAGGAAGAGCCGCCATCCGAGGAGGAAGTCGCGCATCTGCTGGAGCAGGGCACGACGGCGGGGGTGTTTCACAAAGCGGAGCGGGCGATGGTCGAAGGCGTGCTGCGACTCGACGAGAAACCCGTGACGGAGATCATGACGCGCCGCGGCAAGATCGTGTGGCTCGACGTGAACGACGCGGACGAGGCGAACTGGCGCAAGATCGTGTCGAGCGGGCATTCGCTTTTCCCGGTGTTTGAAGGCACGAGGGACCATGTGCTCGGCATGGTGGCGGTGAAGGCGTTGTGGGCGAATTCGGCCATCGGGCTGAAGAACAATCTGCGCGATCACCTCACGCAGCCGCTTTATGTGCCGCACACGCTCAACGCGGTGCAGTTGCTGGAGACCTTCAAGAAGTCGGGCAAACATCTCGCGCTCGTGAGCGACGAGTTCGGCAGCATCGAAGGCATCGTGACCTTGATCGACGTGATGGAGGCGATCGTCGGCGATCTTCCGGAGCCGGGCGACCGCCGCACGCCCGGGGCGATCCAGCGTGACGACGGTTCGTGGCTGGTGGACGGGGCGATGGATATCGAGGACTTCAAAAGCCTGTTTGCGATTTCCGCTTTGCCGGGCGAAGAGGACGACGATTTCAAAACGGTCGGCGGCTTTTTGATGGACCGTCTCGGTCACATTCCGGTGGAAAGCGAGTCGGTCACCTGGGGCGGTTTTAAATTCGAAGTGGTCGACATGGATCGTCACCGCGTGGACAAAGTTCTGTTGAGCAAGACGGTCGCGAAGGCGTAGGGTGGCCGGCATCGACATGGACAAAAACGGCAGCTGTTGCGCGCCTGGTCGCGAGGGCGACGGGACGGACGGGGCAGGCGGAGGGGCACCGGAGTTTTTGCATGTGGCGACCGGTGTGACTGCGGGAATGAAGCGGCTGCCGGGCGGAAAGTTCCTGATGGGGAACGAGCGCGGTTACGGGTTTGCATCGGACGGGGAAGGGCCGGTGCACGAAGTGGAGTTGGCGCCGTTCTGGATCGATGCGGCGACGGTGACCAACGAGCAGTTCAATGACTTCGTGAACGCGACGGGGCACAAGACCGAGTCGGAGCGGTTCGGTTGGTCGTTTGTGTTTCAAGGGCATCTTACGCCGAAGCAGTTGGAGGCGGCGACGCCGGCGCGGGTGTTGGGTTCGGAGTGGTGGTGCCGCGTCGATGGCGCGGATTGGCGGCATCCGGAGGGGACGGGTTCGAATATCAAAAAGCGCTGGGCGCATCCGGTGGTGCATGTGTCGTGGAACGACGCGCGGGCTTATGCGGCGTGGGCGGGAAAGCGGTTGCCGACGGAGGCCGAGTGGGAATACGCGGCGCGCGGCGGAGCGCCTCACCTGCATCGTTATCCGTGGGGCGACGAGTTGGAGCCGGGCGGGAAGCACATGATGAACGTGTGGCAGGGGGAGTTTCCGCTGAAGAACACGGAGGCGGACGGGTATTACGGGCCGGCGCCAGCGAAGAGTTTTCGGGCGAACGGATTCGGACTCTACAACATGACGGGCAACGTGTGGGAGTGGTGCTGGGACTGGTTTGACGAGACGTATTATGCGCGGAGTCCGGCGATTCATCCCGAGGGGCCGTGTCACGGTGAGCGGCGGGTGATGCGCGGCGGCAGCTACCTGTGCCATGCGAGTTACTGCAACCGCTACCGGGTCGATGCGCGGAATTCGAACACGCCGGACAGCGCGACGACGAACCTCGGGTTTCGGTGCGTGCGAGACGTGTGAGCGATGTCGGCTGGGTCGGCGGGCGTGAGACTCAGTTGAGCATGTCCATCACCTCGGCCGGTGCGCGGCCGGAGCGGTAGAGGCGGGCCATGAGGCGCATGGGTTCGTCGATGTGGGTGAAGAAGGAGCGGTAACTTTCGCAGAGGTGATTCAGGCCGGGTTCTCCGGCGGGCGTGCGGGCGAAGCGGTGTTTGGGGCAGCCGCCGTTGCAGGCGAAGAGCACGGGGCATTCGCGGCAGTGGCGCGGGAGCGTGTCGCGTTTGGCCAGACCGAAGGCGCGCTGGCGGCCGGAATCGACGAGCGAGGACAGCGGGTCGGTGGTGAGGTTGCCCAGGCGGTGGTCGGGATAAACGTAGTGATCACACGAATACACATCGCCGTTGTGTTCGATGGCGAGGGCGCGGCCGCACGTCTCGGCGTGAACGCAGATGCCGCCGGGGAGGCCGAGCCATTTTCCGAGAGCGACGTCGAAGAGCTGGACGTGGATGCGGCCCACGTCGTGCCGCACCCAGCGGTCGAAGATCGCGGAGAGGAAGCTCCCGAAATCGGCGGAGCGGACCGACCACGGGGTGACGCGGGGATCGTCGGTTTGCGCCGCGTCGGGCGGTGCAGCGAGGGAGAGGTTCCAGTCGCGGGCGCGGGTGTCGGGGCGGCGTTCGACGATGGGGATGAACTGGAGGAAGGTGGAGCCGATGCCGCGGAGGAAGCGGTAGATTTCGAGGGGCTTTTGCGCGCTTTCGCGGGTGACACAGGTGAGGGTGTTGAACTCGACGCGGTGTTTTTTGAGGACTTCGATTCCGCGCATGACGGCGTTCCAGGTGGGCTGGCCGCCTTTTTTGACGCGGTGGCGGTCGTGGAGCGCGCGGGGGCCGTCGATGCTCACGCCGACGAGGAAGTTGTTTTCCTTGAGGAAGGCGCCCCAGTCGTCGTCGAGGAGGGTGCCGTTGGTCTGGAAGGCGTTTTCGATGACGCGACCGGCGCCGTGTTGTTTTTGGAGGGCGACGGCGCGGCGGTAGAAGTCGATGCCCATGAGGGTGGGTTCGCCGCCTTGCCAGGCGAAGACGACGGGGGCGTCGGCGGGATTGGCGGCGATGTAGTCACGGACGAAACGGTCGAGCGTCTCGTCGGTCATGCGGAAGCGGGTGCCGCGGTCGTAGAGTTTTTCCTTTTCGAGGTAGAAGCAGTAGGCGCAGTCGAGGTTGCACGCCGAGCCGGCGGGCTTGGCCATGAGGTGGAACGGGGCGGTGGCGGGCATGGCGGGTGCGTCGGATGGATTTATGACGGCAGGCCGAGGCGGGTGAATTGTTCGGGCGGGGCGGAGACGCGGCGGAGTTCGGCGGCGAGGGCGCGGGTGAGCGCGGCTTCGAGCGCGGGGTCGGCGAGGGGGCGGAGCTGGCCGGGGTCGGCGGCCAGGTCGAAGAGCAGGGTGGGCGCGGACAGGTGGCGCGAGGACGGGATTTTAAGGACGGGGCAGCCCTTGGTGAAGGGGAGCGGCGGGGAGAGTTCGACACCGGAGGAAAGTTCCGCGACGGAGAAGAGGTCGCGCATGTGCGTGGGCATGAGCGTGTATTCAAAAATCGGCGACGGTGTGGAAGCCGGTCCGCGCATGTAAACGTGGCGGCCGTCGGTGATGTTCACGTGTCCGCCGAAGATGCCGAAGATGGCGTGTTCACGGACGGGTGTGTCGCGGGCGATGACGGGGCCGAGGTCGTGGCCGAGCATGTCGGGCGCCGGTTCGAGTCCGAAGAAACGCAGGAGGGTGGGCGCGAGGTCGATGGACGGTTGCACGAGGGCGTCGCGTCGTTGGCCGGCGGCGGCGGGGTGGCGCGGATCCCAGATGAAGAAGGGCGTGTGGGCGATCTCCTCGTAGAAATGGGTCCAGCACTTGGCCCAGTTGTTATGTTCGCCGAGGAGAAAGCCGTGGTCGGTCCAGACGATCAGCATCGTGTCTTCCCAGAGATTGAGGGCGTCGAAGGTGTCGAGGAGTTCGCCGAGTTTGGCGTCGCAGGCGGTGACGAGGGCGGCGTAGTCGTGGCGGGTGTGTTCTACGGCGTCGCGGGATTCGCGGACCTCGCGGTAGGGAGGCCAGTCGGCGGGCGGGCCGTCGTAGGCGGCGTAGTGGGCGGCGTAGGGGTTTTTGTGTTCGGCGAGACTGACGAACGGCTCGTGGGGATCGAAGGTTTCGATCTGGACGAACCAACGGTCGGCGTCGCGGTTGCGATGGATGAACTCGAGTCCGTTCTTGAACGTGAGGTTCATCGGGAACGTTTCGGGGCGGTCGGTGAACGGGCGGTTGACGGCGTCCTGGCGGTGCAGGCCGCGGGTGACGGCGGGACCGAAGGCGGTGTCGGGTTGGGCGGGGTCGCGGACCTGGCCGATCCACGGGTCGCCCTCTTGTCCGCGGGAAAAGTCCCAGGTGTTGTAGCGCGGGTGATAGGTGCAGCCGCCGTCTTCGAAGTAGTGTTGGTGGTCGGTGGAGAGATGGGTGAAGACGCCGGCGCGTTTGAGCATTTCGGGCATCGAGTCGTCGAACGGTTCGAGAGGGCCCCAGCTGCGGTGGAGGAAATTCGGGCGGCCGGTGTGGAGGTCGCGGCGGGCGGGCATGCACGGCATGGAGCACACGTAGCTGCGGTTGAACGTCGCGGTGCGGGTGGCGAGACGCTTGAAGTTGGGCGCGTGGACCCAGTCGCCGCCGTAGGGCGGGAGCATGTGGCGATTCAAGGAATCGAACATGAGCATGACGGCTTTCATAGGCGGGAGCGGAGTTGCGCGGCACCGTCGGCGCGGTTGGTGGCTTCGAGGCGGGTGATGTAGCGGCGAAGGCCTTCGGGGCCGCCGGGGTTGCCGGGGAGGGTGGCACGTGCGTGAAACGGGCCGCCTTCGCGGATGACGGTCCAGAGGGGGTCGGTGACGTCGGTGGAGTTTTGGGCCATGCGCTGCATCTGGGCGTCGTGCCAGAGGGAGAGACGCCACTGGCCTTCGCGGCAAATGTCGGGGTGGAGCGTGGCGACGTTGTGCTGTTCGTGCGGGTCGGCGGCGAGGTCGAACAGCATCTCCTGCGGGAACAGGTGGAAGCCGTCGTGGTAGGTGCGAAGGTAGATCCAGCGGTCCCAGAGGACGGAGCGCTGGCAGACGTGGGCGCATTGACTGACGATCACCTCGTCGCGGCCGGCGTCGGTGCCGCCGGTGACGGCGGCGGCGTAGGACTGGCCGTCCCAGAGCGGCTGGGATTCCCCGCCGAGGAGATCCATAAGCGTGGGGGCGAGATCGACGTTGTAGTGGAATTTTGAATTCACGCCGACGGCGCCGCCGGGCCATTTGACGATGAGCGGGACGCGGCAGGTGGTGTCGTCGGCGGTGCCGTGTTCGCCGTAGATGCCGAGTTCGCCGAGGTTTTCGCCGTGGTCGGAGGAGATGATGATGGCGGTGTCGTGGTAAACGCCGGCGGCCTTGAGGGTGGCGATGATGGAGGCGATCTGGTTGTCGGCGTGCCGGACGCCGAGATCGTAGCCATCGATCATACGGCGCATGGAGGCGCGGTCGGTGATCGCGCCGGGGTGGCGGGGGAAGGAGGGGTTGCCGTCGCCGGAATACATGTCGATGTCGAGCGACGTGTGCGGGCCGGTGAGGCGGTTGTGGCGGGCGATGAGGTCGTCGTCGTCGAGCCAGGCGGGGATGGGGGCGTCGGCGAAGGGGGTTTCCAGCGAGGCGGGGGTGCGGTAGGGAGTGTGCGGGTCCCAGTAGTTGATGTGGAGATACCAGTTGTCGCGGGCGGCGTGGTCGGCGAGCCAGCGATCGACGACGGGTTGGACGGTCTCGGCGGATTCCATGCCGCCCTGGCCGGTGTTGTGGATTTCGTTGAAGCCGGCGTAGAAATGCCAGGCGGCGTGGCGTTGCCCGAACGGACTGATCATGGCGGTGTGGAGGCCGAGCTTTTGAAGCTGGCGGGCGAGGCCCTGGTTGTCGAAGTGGTCGCGGAAGTTGCGGCCGGGGCCCTCGATTTTGGGCTGGGCGGCGGTGCCGCCGTGTCCGACCACGCCGGTGTGGATGCCGAACCGGCCCGAGTAGAGGGCGGTGCGCGAAGGCAGGCAGGGGGCGTCGGACGTGTAGGCTCGCTGGAATACCATGCCCTCGCGGGCAAGGGCGTCGATGGCGGGGCTGGTGTTGCGATGATAGCCGTAGCAGCCGAGGTGGTCGGGGCGAAGGCTGTCGATGTCGATGTAAAGGATGCGCATGGGATCAGCGGACGAGGGTGGCGACGGTTTCGCGGAGGGCGGCGACGAGGCGCGCGGGTGTGGGGGCCTTGGGATCGAACGTGAGGGAAGACGCGGCGACGAGGAGGCCGGCGAGGACGCCGCCGGGAAGGCGCACGGCGACGGCGGCGCGACGGACGCCGAAAGGGTTGAAGGCGGTGTCGGAGGCGGACTCGTGTTGGCGCGCTGCGGCGAGCAAGGCGCGGGCTTCGCGCAACGGGAGACGGGATTTTTGACCGTCGCGGATGTAGTGGTGGACGCCGGCTTTGAGAGCGGGGGCGGAGGGAACGAGCGCGTGGCCGAGGCGGGCGACGGCATCGAGTTCGGCGTTCCATTCGCGGACGAAGCCGGGGCGGGCCTGCACGAGAACCTCGGCGCGGGTGGGGAAATGTTGCAGGCGTAATTCCATGCCGCGGGCGGACGATTCATACCACTCGATGGTGACGCCGAGGGCGTCGGCGAGCCGCTTCATGGCGGAGGAAAGCCGGGGGGCAAAGGCGCTGATTTCGTCGGGACGGAAGCTCCAAGTGAGCCGGTAGCGCTTGGCGGGGTCGCGTTCGGCGTAGCCGAGGACGCGGAGGGTTTCGAGCAGGCGGAAGGTGGAGCTGCGCGGGAGGGACAGGCGGGAGGCGACGGCCTCCATGGCGAGCGGACCTTCGTCGGCGAGGAGCCGCATGGCGGAGAGTCCGCGGGCGAAGGCGGGGACGGCGGAGGCGGCGGAGCGGGGCTTGGTTTCCATTAGTGGAAATTATCCGCTAATGAAAACAGGATCCCGCCCGGGCGGCAATGTTGGAGGAGGACGCAAAAAAGCCGGTCGCTGGGGGGCGACCGGCTCGAGGTGGCAAGGCAGGCTTGAAGCCTGCGCTACTTTCTTACTGGCCGTGGCAGTTTTTGTATTTTTTGCCGCTGCCGCAGGGGCAGGGGTCGTTGCGGCCGACCTTGGGGGTGTCGCGGCGGATGGTGATCTGCGGGAGGACGATTTCTTTTTCGACCGGGGCTTCGGGGGCGGGGCCTCCGCTGGTGGTGATCGTGGTCGTGATCTGCGGGGCGGGGGCGACGGCGACGGGAGTGTTGGCGGGACCCTGGGCTTTGGCGCCGCGACTGAGCAGGGCGAGCATGTTTTCAAACACGTCGAGGTTGGACGCGTTGCGGAACAAGCCGGTGCAGATCTGGAGGCGGACGTGGCCCATCATCTCCTGGAAATACTTGAACGCCTCGCCCTTGTAGGCGACGAGCGGATCGGTCTGTCCGTAGCTGCGCAGACCGATGGCCTTGCGGAGCTCTTCCATCTCGGTGAGGTGCTCCTGCCAGTGGTGGTCGATGGCGTTGATGATGACGTAACGCTCGAGCGAGCCGAGGGCCTCGGGGATCTCGACGGACTCTTTGACCTCGTAGGCTTTTTTGACGCGGTCGGTGACGAACGCGGTGAGGGCCTCGATGTTGTCGCCGACGAGATCCTCGGCCTTGAGACCGATGGGGAAGGTGGCGTTGGCCCAGCCGATGAAACTGTCGAGGGCGGACTGGCTGGCGGAGGCGCGGCTGGTGATGCCGGCGTTTTCGAGGCGGCTGTCGATTTCTTCGGCGATCTGCTCGAGGATGATGTCCTTGGGACGGTCGGCGTGTATGGCGGCGTTGCGAATGCCGTAGATGACCTCGCGCTGCTGGTTGAGCACGTCGTCGTATTGGAGGAGACGTTTGCGCTGGGAGAAGTTCTGCTGCTCGACCTTCTTTTGCGCGCTCTCGATGGAACGGTTGAGCCACGGATGCTCGAGCTCCTCGCCGTCCTTCATCGAGCCCTCCATGAGACGCGAGGCCAGGTTGCCCTGGAGGAAGAGGCGCATGAGGTTGTCCTCGAGGGAGAGGAAAAACTTGGTGAGACCCGGGTCGCCCTGGCGCGAGCAACGGCCGCGAAGCTGGCGGTCGATGCGGCGGGATTCGTGGCGCTCGGTGCCGATGACGTAGAGGCCGCCGAGTTCGCGGACGCCCTCGCCGAGTTTGATGTCGGTGCCGCGGCCGGCCATGTTGGTGGCGATGGTGACGCCGCCGCGCTGACCGGCGCGGGTGACGATCTCGGCCTCCTGCTCGTGGTATTTGGCGTTGAGGACGGTGTGGATGACACCGGCGCGCTTCAACATGCGGGAGAGCACCTCGGACGACTCGACGGACACGGTGCCTACGAGGACGGGTTGTCCGCGTTTGTTGGCGGCCTCGATCTCGGCGACGACGGCGTTGAATTTGTCGCGGCGGGTTTTGAAGATGGAGTCGTTTTTGTCGATGCGGATGCAGGGCATGTTGGTCGGGATGACCTGCACGGAGAGACGGTAGATGTCGTTGAACTCGATGGCCTCGGTCTCGGCGGTGCCCGTCATGCCGGCGAGTTTTTCGTAGAGACGGAAATAGTTCTGGATCGTGATCGTGGCGTAGGTGCGGGTCTCGCGCTCGATGTTGACGTTTTCCTTGGCCTCGACGGCCTGGTGGAGTCCGTCGGACCAGCGGCGGCCCGGCATGACGCGGCCGGTGTTTTCATCGACGATCATGACCTTGCCCTCGGCGACGACGTATTCGACGTCTTTTTCGTAGAGGGAGTAGGCGCGGAGGAGCTGGGAGATGGAGTGGATTTCCTCGGAGACCTCGGAGTAGTTGTTCTGGGACTTGGCCTTGATCTCTTCCTTCTGCTCGGGGGTGAGATCGGCGCGGCGTTCGAGTTCGCTGAACTCGGTGGCGAGGTCGGGGAGGACGAAGGCGTCGGGATTGTCGGGGCGGAGACGGGTGCGGCCCTTTTCGGAGAGGTCGGCCTGATGCTGGCGCTCGTCGATGGAGTAGAAGAGTTCTTCCTTGAGACGGTAGAGTTCCGTCTTCTGGAAGTCGCTGTTCATGTCGGTCTCGGTTTTGTCGAGGAGCTTGCGCCACTCGGGGTTCTCCATGAGGCGGAGGAGCTGCTTGTTCTTCGGGTGGGCGATCTTGACCTGAAGGAGTTTGATGGCGGCGGCCTTGCGGTCGTCGGGGGTGAGCGCGGGGTTTTCGAGGAGGGCCTTGGCGTCGTTGGCGAGACGGTTGGCGAGGCGGGTCTGCTCGTTGACGAGGGCGTCGATGCCGGGCTTGAGGCGGGTGAAAGGTTGTTCCCGCTCGATGGGGGCGGGGCCGGAAATGATGAGCGGGGTGCGGGCTTCGTCGACGAGGATGGAGTCGATTTCGTCCACGATGCAGAACCAGTAGTCGCGCTGGACCTGGTCTTCCTTGCGGGTGGCCATGCCGTTGTCGCGGAGGTAATCGAAGCCGAATTCGGAGGCGGTGCCGTAGGTGATGTCGCGGCCATACATCTCGCGACGGAGATCGGACGGCATGGATTGTTGGATACAACCGGTGGTGAGGCCGAGGAAGTTGAAGAGGTGGCCCATCCACTCGGAGTCGCGGCGGGCGAGGTAGTCGTTGACGGTGACGAGCTGGGTGTTCCGGCCGGTGAGGGCGTTGAGGTAAAGCGGGAGCGTGGAGACGAGGGTCTTGCCTTCGCCGGTGGCCATTTCGGCGATCTTGCCGGAGTGGATGGCGTAGCCGCCGATCAACTGGACGTCGAAGTGGACCATGTTCCAGGTGAGCTCGTGTCCGCAGACGAGGGCCTTGGTGCCGACGAGGCGGCGGGCGGCGTTCTTCACGGTGGCGAAAGCCTCGGGGAGAATCTGGTCGAGGGACTCGCCGGCTTTCAGGCGGGCGCGGAACTCGTCGGTCTTGGCGCGGAGCTGCTCGTCGGTGAGCTTCTGGTAGGATTGCTCGAATTCGTTGATGCGGGCGACGACGGGGCGGGCCTTCTCGAGGAACTTTTTATAGTGACGGCCGGCAAAGCGCTTGAAGAGAAAGGAAAGCATGAAGGGTCAGGAACGTAGGCTCGGGAGCGGGCTTGGCAAACGACAAAATCAGAGGTGAAAGAGTCCGGGAGGGGCGAGGAAAGCGAGACTGGGGAAGCGGAGTGAGGATGGGATTGGGCGCATAAGGGGTTTGGACGTCGGAATGCGACGACGATAAAATCGATGTGTTAAAATTTAAAGTAATGCAGAGTATTTGGTTGTATTCAAATGCATGGGGTTTGCGCACGATGATGTGGCGATGTTGTAAATTTGTTTACAACATCGCAGGTATACCCCCTACCCCTGATGAGTAATCTTACCTTTGCGGAGTGTTTTTGCGCGAAAAACAATATCCCTCCGGAGCATTATGCGCGCGAAGTTTTCAACCGGGTTCTTTATCGGAGGACGCACGTGTTCAAGTGGCTGCTGCCGTTGGTGAATCAGAATTATTTCGCGGCGGACTTTGACCTGATTTACGGCGTGGAAGGATTGAAGCGGATGCGTGATTTCGCGACGGAGGCGGAGCGGTTCAACGAGCATCCGGCGAATCGCGGGTGGTTGCGGCGGACGTTTTGTCTGCGGGTGTCCACCGGGAGATTAAAAGTGCTGATCCGGGAGACGCTGCCGGCGAAAACGGGGAACACGAATCCCGGGCTGCAGCAAGATCGCGGGACGGTGGTGCCGTTTGAGATGACGGCGGCGCGCCGCGGTTGAGCGCCGCGGGGAGCCGTTGCGGCTTGGGGTGTTGACGTCGGCGAGGGCGTTGTAGCCTTCGATTGAATACATGCCCCGGATCAACGGGCGGCCTTCTTCGATACAACGGTAACCCTCGAAGCGGTTGGTTTTGCCTTCGAGGGGAAGTTTGACGCGGGTGGCGACGGTGGAAGGTTGAGCGTCCCAGGGTTGGAGTCGGCGAGGAGATCGATGCCGAGAAGCGTGTTGATGAGGGTGAAATCGGGATTGGCGAAGTGGATGCGGTCAGTTGCGGCGATGAAAGCGAGGTCGGCGCCTGCCTGTCTTTGTTCCGACAAGGAACGGATCGTTTGCAGTTAACCGTTAACACAATGCCAGCTGGTGGCGAGGATCGGGCGGGATGCTGATAACGCTCCATGAAATGTGTGATCAGCACGGCGGAAGGTGTTTGGCGTGAAACAAAGCCGGTTACGGCAAAGGCATTGGGGGGCAACCTGCTGCAGATCGCCGGCCCCGCGGGTCCGCCCTTGCTGGGATTTGGCGGCTGTTTCAACGAGCTCGGCGCACGGGAACTGTTCAAGCTAGGTGAAGAGGGGAAGCGGGAGGTGGTGAACGCTTTGTTCGGAGACGACGGGTGTGCGTTTGATTTTTGCCGGTTGCCCATCGGGGCGAGCGATTACGCGCTCGACTGGTATAGCCATGCGGACACGCCGGACGATTATGCGATGGAGGGATTCTCGATCGATAGGGACCACCGGCTTCTGCTGCCTTATGTCCGTGCGGCGCAGGCGATCCGACCCGGGTTGCGATTGTTTGCATCGCCGTGGAGTCCGCCTGCGTGGATGAAGGAGCGTGCGCGATACAATGGCAGCCGGCTTCGTTCCGAGCCCCGCGTGCAGGCGGCCTACGCCGACTACCTGTTGAAATTTGTGAAGGCTTATCGGAACGAAGGCGTGGAGATCGGGCAGCTCCATGTGCAGAACGAACCGAACTCCGACCAGAAGTTTCCCTCCTGCCTGTGGACCGGGGCGAGCATGCGTGATTTTATCCGCGATCACCTGGGGCCGCGGTTCGAGGCGGCGGGCGAACGGTGTGAAATCTGGGCGGGCACGATCGAGCGCGGCTTGTTGCTGGGTTGGCAGCCGGAGAGCCTTGAGGGAGATTGTTATCACAACTGGCTGCATACGCTGCTTTCCGACCGGGAAGTTCGTCGCGTGGTGAAAGGCGTGGGATACCAGTGGAACGGGAAAGGTGCCTTGGCGCAGACCCGCGCGAACTGGCCGGAGCTGCCGATCATCCAGACGGAGAACGAATGCGGGGACGGCCGCAATTCGTGGTCCTACGCCTTCTATGTTTTTGATCTGATGTGGCACTATTTCAACCAAGGCTGCCGTGCCTACGCGTATTGGAACATGATTCTGGCGCCCGGCGGAGAGAGCACCTGGGGTTGGAAACAAAACACGATGATCACGGTGGACGGAGCGACGGGAGCGATCACCTACAACCCCGAGTTTTACGTGATGAAGCACCTCGCGCATTTCGTCCGCCCCGGGGCGCGCTGCCTACCGTTGCGAGGGGATCAGGCGGCGCTCTCGCTGTTGTTCCAAAACGAAGACGGCTCCCGCGTGCTCGTCGTCGCCAATCCCCTCGCGTTTTCGCTGGATGCGGAAATCGCGCTTGATGGATTCGAGGGGCGGATTGAGATCGGGGCGCGCTCGATCGCCACGTTCACGTGGTGAACCAACGCGGCAGGATTTCTTTTAAGCACGCATCGGAAATCGGTTGGTTTACTGTTAACTGCTTCAAGAGTCGCGCTTGCGCAACCTGCGGGCGTTTTCGGTTTCCACCCTATTACCCATGAGATTTCCGCTGATCGGTCTTTCCCTGTTTTTTGTCCTCACCGCGTGCGCGTGGTCCCGGCCGGAGAAGCCGGCGGTTTTTTCCATCGAGGAGAAAGGCGTCGCGATCACGGTGCCCGGCGCGGGCCGGTTCACGCTGGAGGGGCCGGTGCTGATGTTGACCGGCGGCAAGGACGAAAAGCCGTCGTATTCAACCGATGGAGACGGAACGGCGAAGGCGGTTTACGCGTCGGGAATGGCCGCGGTTTACCGGGCGGAGGCCGCGGGCTCGCGCCTTGCGGTGCGGTTCACCGGAGCGCCGGCGGCGGCGAAGAGCCTGAAGTTCGCGATCATGTTACCGATTAAATTCAACCAAGGCGGGCGTTATGCGTTCGAGTCGGCAGGGCTTGCGGCGATCCCCCCGGAGCCGGCCGGACAGTTTGTGGGCCAAGGTCCGGGCACGCGCATCACCCTGGTGGATCCGCTGGACTACGGTTTTTCGCTCACCACGCCCTGGGGTTTTCACCAATTGCAGGACAACCGCGTGCATGGCTGGGGAGCTTCCTACGTTTATATTTTTTATGCGGACATTCAGGGAAAGACCGAAGGCGAGGTCGTTTTCAGCCTGAGTGCGCCGGTGGTCGCAGCATCCGCCAAAGGGGATGAGGCGTCGCCGCGGAAGTTCCTCGTGGACCGTTACGGCCAGAGCGCGCGGAAAGATTATCCGGGCAAGGTGAAGAGTGACCAGGAGTTGCGTGATGATATCGCCGAGCAGCGCGCCGCGTTGCCCGCGCCAGGCGGACCGGAGAAAGACGCCTATGGCGGGATCGCCGGCAGCGGGGTGGTCCATGGATTGAAGAAGACGGGGTTCTTCCACGTCGGACAGGCCGGAAACCGGCAGGTTTTGGTCACGCCCGAGGGCAATGTGTTTTTCCACATCGCAGTGTGCGGCCTTCACAACATCGACGATTACACGGTGGTGAAGGGGCGCGAGCACACCTACGAATGGTTGCCCGAAACCAACGGTGAATTCGCCACCGCGTGGAAAAAGGGCAACCCCGGTGTGTTGTCGTTCCAGATCGCCAATTGGATTCGCAAGTATGGAAAACCCTACGACCAGAACGAGTGGCTCGCGCAGTCGATCACGCGCCTGCGTGCGTGGGGTTTCAACAGCACCGGTGCCTTTTCCGTCACCAACGACACCACCCGCCGCCTCGGCGTGCCCTACACTGCGGGCCTTCCCATCGAAAGCGCGAAGGGCGTCAAGGTCCTGCCCGACCAGATCGGCGCGGCCAAGTTGATCGATCCCTTCGCCCCGGAGACGGCGGGCGCTCTAGACAAGGCCTTTGCGACCTACCTGCCGACCGTCGCGAACGATCCGCTGCTCATCGGATTCTTCCTCGGCAACGAGCAACACTTCGAGTCGCTCCCGCGGCTCATCCCCGCCTACAAGGCGAACGTCGCCGCCAAAGTCCGGCTCGTGGAGATGCTTCGTGAAAAATACGGAGACATCGCCGCGTTCAACGCCGCCTGGAAGCCCGCGGAAGCCTTTGCGGATTTCGAATCCGCGAAGGATGCGCCCTTGTTTGTGCGCACCGAGGCCGGCGCCGCCGACATGCACGCGTTCCTGAAATTGTATTTGGAAACTTACTACGCGCTCGTGCGCGACACGTTCAAGAAATACGACTCAAATCATCTGCTCATCGGCAGCCGCTGGACACCCGGCACCTCCGGCCACGAGGACGTCGTGCGCATCGGCGGAAAATACGTCGATGTCGTCAGCATCAACTATTACACGCACGGCATCGATAAAGCCTTCCTGACGCGCGCCCACGAGTGGAGCGGCGGGCGCCCGATCATTCTAAGCGAGTGGCACTACGGATCGACAGAGAACGGGCTGGGCGGCGGCGCCATCGAGGTGAAGACGCTCGCCGACCGCGGGCACGCCTACCGCAACTACGTCGAACAGTCCGCCTCGTTGCCGTTTGTCGTCGGCTCCGAATGGTTCATCTACGCCGACCAGTCCATCACCGGACGGTGGTTCTCCGGTTTCCACGGCGAAGGCGGCAACACCGGACTGGTGGACGTGACCGACCGGCCCTACGCGGATCTGGTCGCGGCCGCGAAGCTCACGAACGACCGGCTCTACGACGTGATGCTCGGCAAGGAGGCGCCGTATGCGTTTCAGGACCCGAAATTCACGGGGCAGAAATCAGCGGGAGCCAACCGAGTCGTGCGCGTGCATCGCGCTCCGCCGGACATCGCTCTCGACGGCACCACCACCAACTGGCCCGGCGTCCCCACCGAGCCGGTGGACAGCGCGCGGCTCGTCAGCGGGCTGCCCAATCCGGGGCTGCGCGGCGACTTCCGCCTGTGCTGGGATGAACGGTTCCTTTACGTGCACGTCCAGGTCAAGGACCCGACGCCCCTGCAAAACAAAAAAGAACACGGCGCCCTTTGGAGCGGGGACGGAGTGGAGTTGTTCGTCGGAGGCAAAGACC
Organism: Opitutus sp. GAS368; assembly: GCA_945868215.1. Lineage (GTDB taxonomy): Bacteria > Verrucomicrobiota > Verrucomicrobiia > Opitutales > Opitutaceae > Rariglobus. The sequence continues at coordinate 9,053 of CAMBLN010000012.1, read as the reverse complement.
TGACGACGAACGCGGGCATCATTTTCGACGATCGCCAGGTGATGCTCGGGGCCGCCGAAAAGGCGCCCGTGTTCGTGGCGCTTGCAGGCGGAGAGGCGGATGGACGGAGGCTCGCGAAAGAATTCCGCGCGACGGTCGTGAAGGATGTGGCGGGCTCGGGCTACGTGATCGCGGCCGCGTTGCCCTGGTCGATCTTCGGAGTCACGCCGGAAAGCGGGAAGGAGTTCCTTTTTGATTTGGCGATCAACAACAGCGACGACGGCCATCTGCGCATCCAGCAGCTCATGTGGAACGGCAACCATGACAATTCCACGCACCGGACCGCGTGGGGCCGGGCGCGGCTGGTGACCAATTAAACGTTCCTCTATTCCACGGAGGCGCGGGCGCGCTGGGTGGCGGAGGCGACGAAGTAGCTTTGGGCGGAGAAGGCGGGGGCGCCGGCGGGGCGGCGGACGGGGAGGTAGCCGCCGTTGGCGTGGAGTTCGCGGGCGCATTCGTTGTCCTGGAGCTCCATGGCGAAGAGCTCGTCGATGACCCAGCGGCGCAGGACGGGGTCGAGCACGGGATAGACGACCTCGACGCGGCGGAAGAAGTTGCGGGGCATCCAGTCGGCGCTGCCGGCGAGGACGAGCGGTTCGCCGGCGGCGGCGTTTTCAAAATAGAAGGCGCGGGCGTGTTCGAGGTAGCGGCTGACGATGCTGCGCACGCGGATGTTTTCGCTGAGACCCTTGACGCCGGGGACGAGGCAGCAGACGCCGCGGACGATGATGTCGATCTTCACGCCGGCGCGGGAGGCGGCGTAGAGGCTGTCGATGGTGGCCTTGTCCACGAGGGAGTTCATCTTGACGACGATGCGGGCGGGGAGGCCGGCGGCGGCGGCGGCGGACTCGACCTGTATCAATTCCTGGATACGGCGGTGGAGGTTGTAGGGGGCGACGAGCAGGTGCTTGAAGGACGGCTCGCGGCTGAAGCCGGTGAGCGTGTTGAAGAGATTGGCGGCGTCGGAGGTGAGTTCGTCGCGGGCGGTGAAGTAGCTGAGGTCGGTGTAGAGCCGGGCGGTCTTCGGGTTGTAGTTGCCGGTGCCGAGGTGGGCGTAGCGGCGGAGCAGCTTGCCCTCGCGACGGACGACGAGGGAGCACTTGCAGTGGGTCTTGTGTCCGATGAGACCGTAGACGACGTGGACGCCGGCCTCCTCGAGCTGTTTGGCCCACTGGATGTTGTTGGCCTCGTCGAAGCGGGCCTTGAGCTCGACGAGCGCGGTGACCTGTTTGCCGTTTTTCGAGGCTTCGATCAGGGCGCGGACGATGGGGGAGTCGCCGCTGGTGCGGTAGAGTGTTTGTTTGATCGCGAAGACCTTGGGGTCGCGGGCGGCCTGCTCGACGAAATCGACGACGGGCTGGAAGGAATCGTAGGGATGGTGAAGGAGGACATCCTGTTCGCGCAGCGTGGCGAAGAGCCGCGTGGTGTCGCGGAGCGGGGAGACGTTGACGGGGTTGAACGGCGGATACTTGAGGTCGGGCCGGTCGATGTCGGCGAGGGCCATCAGGCGGAGCAAGTTGATGGGACCGTTGAGGCGGAAGACGTATTCGTGGGAGAGGTCGAGGTTTTCGCACAACGTGGTGAAAATGCCGTCGTGGACGCCTTCTTCGATTTCGAGCCGGACGGCTGCGCCGCGGCGGAGATTGCGCAGTTCCTCCTCGATTTTTTTCAGCAGGTTGTCGGCTTCCTCCTCGTCGATGTAGAGGTCGCTGTTGCGGGTGACGCGGAAGGAGTGGGCGCCTTCGATGGCGTAGCCGGGGAAAAACTCGCCGGCGCAGAGTTTGATGATTTCGGAGAGGAAGACGAAACGCTGGGTGCGGGAGCCGGCGGGATCGAGCGGCACGAGGCGCGGCAGGATGCGCGGCACGGGCAGGATGGCGAAGTGACGGTCGATTTCGGGAGTCTCGGGATTGTCGAGGCAGACGACGACGTTGAGGGTTTTGTTGCCCAGCTGCGGGAACGGGTGCGACTGGTCGAAGGCGAGCGGTGTGAGCACGGGGAAGACCTGCTCGTGAAAATACCCGGTCACCCAGGCGAGCTCCGCGGGGCTGAGCTCGGCGGCGGTTTTGAAGACGATGCCCTCTGCGGCGAGTGCGGGCAGGAGCTGGTTGTGCCAGCAGTCGTATTGATCCTCGACGAGGGAACCGACGACGGAGTGGATGCGGCGGAGGGATTCCTTGGGGCCGAGACCGTCGACGCTGGGTTCGGTGATGCCGCTGTCCACCTGCTGGATGATGCCGGCGACGCGGATCTCGAAAAACTCGTCGAGATTGGAGGAGACGATGGCGAGGAATTTGACGCGCTCGAGGAGCGGGTGTTTTTCGTTTTGGGCCTGTTCAAGGACGCGGCGGTTGAAGGCGAGCCAGCTGAGTTCGCGGTTGAAGTAGGCGGCTTTGACCTGCTTGGCGGACGGGGTGACGCGGCGGTTGCGGGACTTGGGGATGAGGACGAGATCGTCGGCCGGGGCGGCTACCGGGGCGGCTTCAGCGGCACGACGCACCTTGGGGGTGCGGGCGGCTTTGGTCTTCGGGCGGGATTGGGTGCGCTTCGTGGCCATCGGGAAAGACGGATCAACGTAAACGGCAGACGGGGCGAAACCAGTTTTTAATGGCGTGTGACGGGAATGTAACGAGCAGCCAAGGACATCAGGACCACGTGAGGGTCTTGATGTTGACGAAGGCGCGGGCGCCGAAACCGGCGAGTTCGCGGCCGAGACCGGAGGCTTTGGTGCCACCAAAGGGAAGCGCGGGGTGGGAGACGATCTGGGCGTTGAGGGCGATCATGCCGGTGTCGAGGCGGCGGGCGAGGGAGCGGGCGCGGCGGAGGTTGCGCGAGAAGACGGCGGCGCCGAGTCCGTAGGGCGTGTCGTTGGCGATGCGGACGGCGTCGGTCTCGTCGCGGGCGGAGATGACGACGGCGACGGGTCCGAAGAGTTCGTCGTCGTAGGCGGGCATGCCGGGGCGGACGCCGGAGAGAAGCGTGGCGGGGTAGAAGAAGCCGGGGGCGGAGCGAGGCGGGAGTTTGCCACCGAGGAGGACGCGGGCACCGAGCTTGATGGATTTTTGGATTTGGGAATGGAGCTCGGTGCGGAGATCGGCGCGGGCGAGGGGGCCGAGCTTCGGGGCGAGCGCGGAGAGGCGGGCGGCGAGTTTTTGTTCGAAGGCGGGGCGGATTTTTTCGACGACGACGAAGCGTTTGGCGGCGATGCAGCTTTGTCCGTTGTTGACGAGACGGGCGGCGGCGCAGACCTCGGCGGCGAGGTCGAGGTCGGCGTCGGCGAGGACGACGTAAGGATCGCTGCCGCCGAGCTCGAAGACGGCGGGTTTGAGGGCGGCGCCGGCGAGGGCGGATACCCGGCGGCCGGCGGCGGTGCTGCCGGTCAAGGTGACGCCGCGGACGCGCGGGTCGGCGACGAGCGGCGGTAGTTGGGAAGCGGATACGAGGAGCGTGCGGAGAAGGTTGGCGGGGGAGCGGGAGGATGCGGGGACGGAAGAACGGGCGGAGGTGAAGATGCGTTCGATGGCGAGGGCGCAGCCGGAGACGTTGGAGGCGTGTTTGAGGAGGACGGTGTTGCCGGCGAGGAGGGCGGGGACGGCGGCGCGGAAAGCCTGCCAGAACGGGTAGTTCCACGGCATCACGGCGAGGATGACGCCGAGAGGTTCGAAGGTGACGGAGGCGTTTTTCGGGGCGCCGACGGGGTGGACGGGACGGAGGAAATGCGCGGCGTGTTGGGCGTAGAATTCGCAGCAGGCGGCGCATTTCTCGATTTCGGCGAGGGCGTCGGCGCGGGGTTTGCCCATCTCGGCGGTGATGAGGCGGGCGAGGGCGGTGCGCTGGCGGCGGAGGGTCGCGGCGACGGCGCGGAGGTGGCGGGCGCGGGCGGTGAGAGGGGTGTCGCTCCAGGCGAGGAAGGCGGTGTGGGAGGCGGCGAGAGCGGCGGAGACCTGCGCGGCGGTGTGGGCGCGGTGGCGTTGGATGAGGCGGCCGGTGGCGGGGTTGAGGGAGACGAGCGGCATGGGGACGGAGGGGACGGAGTTTTTTAACGCAAAGAACGCAAAGAAGACCTGCCTGAGAGGAAGAGGTGGCCACAAAAAGCACAAAAGGCACAAAAAAGGAGGCGTGGTGCGGAGCAGGCTGGAAGCCTGCGCTACTTTTCGGACGGAGGGCTTTCTCTCCAGCAAGGGTTGCGGAAGGTTGGGCAAATAACGCTCAGACGGGGTGGGTGGGTGATTGTTAATGTAAGCGTATGCTCTGCTACGCTCCATCCGGCGCGGCTTCGGGGGAAACCCGGGCTGCTCTTACTCCCGCAAGTGCGGCGACTTTTGTGCAACTGGGTCTGGCCGTTCACGCCGCGCCCGGCGTGGGTCTCGCGGCGGGTCATGCGGACGATGAGTATCGGGCCGCGGGTGTGGTGTTGCGTGACGATGAGGATGCGGCGTTGGCGGAGGCGGACTTGGTTATTCGCACGGGGAAGCCGACGGCGGAGAGCGTGGCGCGGATGAAGCGCGGGGCGGTGCATGTGAGTTTTTTGGATCCGTTTAACGAGCCGGAGTTGCTGGCGTCGTTTGCGGCGGCGGGGGTGTCGGCGGTGAGCCTGGAGATGATTCCGCGGACGACGCTGGCGCAGAAGATGGATGCGTTGAGTTCGCAGGCGAGTCTGGCGGGGTATGTCGCGGTGATTCAGGCGGCGGCGCGGTTGGGGAGGATTTTGCCGATGATGATGACGCCGGCGGGCACGTTGATGCCGTCGCGGGTGTTTGTGATCGGGGCGGGTGTGGCGGGTTTGCAGGCGATCGCGACGGCGAAGCGGTTGGGGGCGCGGGTGGAGGCGTTTGATACGCGTCCGGTGGTGGAGGAGCAGGTGCGGTCGTTGGGTGCGAAGTTCATCAAGATCGATTTGGGCGAGACGGGGCAGACGAGCGGCGGCTATGCGCAGGCGCTCACGCCGGAGCAGATCGCGCGTCAGCAGGCCGGCATGGCGAAAGTGTGCGCGCAGTCGGACATCGTGATCACGACGGCGAAATTATTCGGGCGGAAAGCGCCGGTTTTGCTGACGCACGCGATGCTCGCGGGAATGAAGGCGGGCAGCGTGGTTGTGGATCTCGCGATCGACAGCGGCGGGAACGTGGAAGGCTCGGTGCCGGGGCGCGACGTGACGACGCCGAACGGGGTGTTGATTCTCGGTGCGGCGGGTTTGGAGCGGCTGGTGCCGGCTCATGCGTCGCAGGTGTTCGCGGCGAACATCGCGGCGTGGGTGACGCATTTTTGGGACGCGGGAGCGAAGGCGCTGCGGCTCGATCCCGCCGACGAAATTCTCAAGGGGTGCCTGCTGACGCGCGACGGCGCGGTGGTGCATCCGCAGTTCGTATCGAAGCCGGCCGCTTAAGTTTTAACTCCGCGCACGGGCGCAAAAAATTTCCTCACATGGACCTCATGCTGCTTTTTTTCATCTTCGTGCTCGCGGCGTTTCTGGGCTTCGAGCTGATCGCGAAAGTGCCGTCGCAATTGCACACGCCGCTGATGTCGGGATCGAACGCGGTGTCGGGCATCACCATCGTGGGGGCGTTGATCGCGGGAGGGACGGCGGATGATTCGTGGCTGACGACGGTGTTGGGGACGAGCGCGGTGATTCTCGCGATGATCAATGTGGTGGGCGGTTATCTGGTGACCGACCGGATGCTCGGATTTTTTAAGAAGAAGGATGCGGGCGCGGTGAAGAAAGGAGGCGTCAAATGAGCTCCGCCACACTCATCAATCTTTCGTATATCGTCGCCTCGGTGTTGTTCATCCTGGGGTTGAAAATGCTCGGGCGGCAGGCCACGGCGCGGAGGGGAAATCTGGTGTCGGCGGTGGGTATGTTGATCGCGGTGGTGGTAACATTGCTCGACAAGCAGGTGGTTAATTTCACGTGGATCGTCACCGGGCTGGTGATCGGCACGGTGGCGGGTGTGATCTGTGCGCGGGTGGTGAAGATGACCTCGATGCCGGAGATGGTGGCGCTCTTGAACGGGTTTGGCGGTCTCGCGTCGTTGCTGGTGGGATGGGCGGAGTATGGGAAGATCCGCGCGTTTGGGTGGGAGCGGTATCTGGCGGAGTTTGCGGGGAGTCCGGTGTTCACGGGGACGGTGATTTTTTTGGCTGTGTTGATCGGCGGGGTGACGTTCACGGGATCGGTGTATGCGTTTGCGAAACTGGCGGGGCTGGTGAGCGGGAAGCCGGTGTTGTTTCGCGGTCAGCATCTGGTGAACGGACTTTTGCTCGTGCTCACGGCGGCGGGCGGAGGCGTGGCGATTTTTGCGGGGGATCCGACGTGGGTGCTGGCGGGGTTCACGACGTATCTGGTGGTGTCGCTGGTGTTGGGCTGGACCTTTGTGATGCCCATCGGTGGAGGGGACATGCCGGTGGTCATCTCGTTTTTGAACAGCCTGTCGGGACTGGCGGCGTGCGCGGCGGGGTTTGTGATCACGAACAACGTGCTGATCGTCGCGGGGTGTCTGGTGGGGACGAGCGGCGTGATATTGTCGGCGATCATGTGCAAGGCGATGAACCGGTCGCTGACGAATGTGTTGTTCTCGGGCTTCGGTTCGGGAGTGGTGCCGGGCGGTGCGGAGGCGGGGGGCGAAGGTGCGATTCAGGGCGAGTTGAAACCGATCTCGCCGGAGGACACGTTCGCGGTGCTGGAGGCGGCGCGGCAGGTTGTCATTATTCCCGGATACGGAATGGCGGTTTCGCAGGCGCAGCATCAGGTGCGCGAGCTGGCGGATTTGTTGGAGCAGAACGGGGCGGAAGTGCGGTTCGCGATTCATCCGGTGGCGGGGCGCATGCCCGGGCACATGAACGTGCTGCTGGCGGAGGCGAGCGTGCCTTACGAACAGCTCGTGGAAATGGACGCGATCAACCCGATGATGCCGACGATGGATGTGGCGATTGTGATCGGCGCGAACGACGTGGTGAATCCGGCGGCGGCGCGGGACAAGAGTTCGCCGATTTACGGGATGCCGATCATCAATGCGCATGAGGCTCGCACGGTGATCTGTTTGAAGCGCGGAAAGGGGACGGGGTTTTCGGGGATAGAGAACCAGTTGTTCCTGCTGCCGAATACGCGGATGCTTTACGGCGACGCGAAGGCGGCGCTGCAAGGGGTGGTCGGGGAGTTCAAGAGCATCGCGGCGGCGTGAGTTTTTTTACGACGCGAGCCAGCGGGTGAGTTTTTGGCGGAGCTGGTCGCGGGCGCGGGTGAGGCGGGTTTCGACGGCTTTCGGGGTGGCGCGAAGGATGGCGGCGATCTCGAGGTGCGAGAGATTTTCGTAGGTCGAGAGGAGGAGCGGGGCGCGGAGTTTTTCGGGGAGCGCGGCGATGGCGGCGCGGACGGAGGCGGTGCGTTCGGTGGCGAGCGCGGTGGCATCGGGGGCGGGGAGTGGGTCGGCGAAATCGGGTGTGGTGTCGAGGGCGACGAGCGGGCGGCGGGTGCGGCGGCGGGCGTGGTCGCGGCAGAGGTTGAGGGCGATCTGGAACATCCACGTGCTGAAGCGGGCGCCTTCGCGGTAGGCGGCGCGGTGGCGGTAGATGCGGACGAAGGTGTCCTGGGCGAGATCGAGGGCGTCGGCCTCGTTTTGGAGGTGGCGGTAGAGGAAGGCGCGCAGCGGGAGTTGCCAACGCAGCATGAGGGCGTCGAGCGCGGTGTCGTCGCCGTCGCGCAAGGCGGAGGCGAAGGCTTCGTCGGAAGGAGCGGGGGGCGGCTCGGGGGTCATTTGAGCCCGAGCGGGGCGTCGTGGGGAGGGGCGGAGACCTTGGGCGTGACGAGGGCGAGGAAGCGGGTGCCCTCGGCGGGAGGCATGACGGCGGCGACGCGTTGCAAGTGGGCGAGAGTGGCGTCGCGGCAGACGGCTTCGAGTCGGGCGAGTTCGGCGGGCGGGGCGGAGGTTTCGCGGGCCTCGGTGATGGCGACGCAGTGGGCCAGGCACACGGGCTGGTAGTCGGCGTGGAGTTGTTCGACGGCGGCGAGCTGGGCGGGCGTGAGGTGGAACTCGGTGCGGAGCCAGGCGATTTCGTCGGTGCTCGCTGCGGCGACGGACGGACGCAGGCAGAGGAAGGTGACGCCGAAAGCGAGTGCGGCGGCGGAGAGGGCGAGGAGCGTGTAGCGGACGGCGGGGCTCACGGGTGGTGGGCGTGTGCGTGGGCGGAGTGGGCGCCGGAGGCGGTGAGTTGCACGGGATCGATGGTGCGCACGTAGGCGGCGGCCATGCGATCGGTGGAGACGGTGCGGTTGAGGGCGAAGGCGGTGCCGGTGCCGGCGGCGATGGAGAGGAGGAGTGCGAGGCTGGCGGCGAGGGGGAGCGCGGACGGGAAGCGCAGGATCGAAGCGAAGGGCGAGGGGGCGGCGGATGAGGCGGAGCGGATGCGGCTCCAGACTTGATCGCGGAAGTCGGGGGCGGGGGCGGGCGTGTGAGACCACGAGCGGAGGGTGGAAGCGAGCGGATCGCGGTCGGATTGATCGTTCATGCCGAATGATACGATGGTGGGAGGGGAATCCCTTGGCGAATGTTTCGGACGGGCGACCTCGATCCGGATTGTGCAACGCTCGCGGCGAGCGATCTGCGCCACTAGGCTTGGGCTTCTTAGCGAAAATTGCTGGTTTCCTATTAAGTGGTTAGTTTAATTTTGTATATTATTTTATCAGCTCAATAATTTCGAGCGCTTTAGCTGATTGATCGTCCCAAATTAGGGTATTGTTCCGCCGATTCATCCACATGAGTTTTCCCTCACTATAGTTCGCGTAGAGTATGCCATTGCCATAGTGAATGATTGAGTTGGTGCCATCCCTCTTCTGGAAAATGCAACTATGGTTTTGCTTCAGCACCTTTACTAGTCGGTTCTGAAAAACGCCATTTTAGGCAAGACATGTTCGGCAGGCCGTGGGGCGAGACGGGAGAAGAGCGGAGAGCAGGCGGAACAAAAAGGCCAAAAAGAAGCCCAGGAGCTTCTTAAAGTTCATGGCGGCGGCGCTGAACAGC
>CAMBLN010000011.1 GCA_945868215.1 Opitutus sp. GAS368 | reverse complement strand
AGGTTTCGACCAGTTCCCGTGCACGGGCGGCGAGCACGTCGTGAGGGAAAAAGCGCGCAAAGATCGCATCCACGTCTTCAAGGTTGGTGGGTTTGAGTTTGCCTAGGAGGAAGCGGATGTCGGGCGCGTCGCCCGCATAACCAGGCAGCGGTGGCCGGCAGGCGCGCAACTTCAACGCCAGCAGGTAGGCGGCGGTGGGCACGGTGACCGCGAGTCCCGGCCCAAAGGTGTCCGCCGGCAGTGCACGTTTCGCCTCCTGCCCGGATAAAAACTGCGCCACGTCGGAGTTGATCCAATCCTCGGGCAACTCCTGTTCGCGAGCAACCTGGCGGGCGAGGCGGTGACCGATATCAGAGGGACGAATCAACGCATCCACGTCCTTGGTGCTGTCGCGTGAACCATAGACCAAGGTGAACACCGCGCCCCCGTAGAGGGATAATTCCAGCTCGACTCCTTCGGCCACGGCGAGCTCGCCCAAGCGCCGCAGCGCTTGTGTCAGGCGAGTTTGATCCAACGGCTCGTAAGGCATTTAAATAAAACGTTAGCTAACGTTTTATTTTTTTTCAATTTGGAAAACCCTCAATTTATCGGGCCTCGGGCGTCCGACAAAAGGAGGCGTGCCTCAACTTCTTGAATTTCTCTCTCACCCCGCGGGTTTCAGGGCGCGCGGGTGTCGGCCTCGCGGCCCAGCAGCCATTCGAACGCGATGTGCTGGTGCAGGGGCGGCGGGACCTGGTGGCCGCCTTCAAAGGCAAAGACTCCCACCGTGTTGCCCGCGCGCTTCAGCACCGCGCCGTCGGCGTCCACCCAATGGTTGGCGGGGGCGTCGAGGCTGCCGTTCACCATGGCGACGCGCATGCCGGCGGGATACGGCAGGCTGTAATACTCCCGGCCATTCAACCAGCCGCAGTTCGCATAGACCCCCGCCCAGGGATGCGCGACTTGCGCGGTGTAGTGGTAGGCGCGCGACGCCCCGCCCGACGTGCCGCCCAGGAAAATGCGCGCGGGGTCCAGGCGCACGCGGGAGAGGATTTGCGGGAAGACTTCCTTGAATCGCACGAGCATCTCCGCGGTTTTTTCTTCGCTGTGGGTGTTGGTGAACTGTCCGCAACCGACGAGCAGCAACCCGGACTTTTCCGCCGCCTCCATGTGGCTTTTCACGTAGCGCGCGGCCTTGCCGCCGGGATGGAACAGCACGAGCGCGGGGGGCAACGCCGCGCCGGCTTTGCGGACGGACGAGGGCTCATAAACAAACAAATCGGTGGGGTGCGCGCCGGTCGTGACGAGGTGGGTCAACTTCCCGCCCAACTCGGCGACGAGCGCGTTGAGGTCGTCCTCCAGCTCGGCCCATTCCGCAAGCCACGCACGGTCCACGGTGCCGAAACGATCAATGGCGTATTCGCCCGCCGCGGCATCGTCACGCAACCGAAGGAAGACCTTGCCGGCTGCCTCGTCGTAGCGGACGAGCTCGGCGCGAAACGTTGTCCCGTCCGAAAGTATCCAGGCGCGTTCGTCGCTGTTGGCCCGCAGGCCGGCGCAGAAAACCAGAAGGCCGACGAGAACAAGCAGGGGGCGAAGACTCCAGCGCGCGGAACAAACGGGGGTAGTCATCCCTATTCAGATCACCGGACAGGTCGCGGTTGGCCAGCACGGAAACCGGGCGGGACGCGGGGTCGTAACCCGTCGCGCCCTCCACCGGGCGCCGCCCGAGCGGAAAAAACTTAACGGAGCCGTGCCCGGTCAATCAGGCGTGCTGGCCGTCGTGCACGCCTTCGGCGATTTCCTCGATGAACTTTTTGCTGAACGCGGGGATGTCGTCGGGCTTGCGGCTGGTGACGAGCCCTTGGTCGCACACGACTTCCTCATCGACCCAGTCGGCCCCGGCGTTGATGAGGTCGGTCTTGATGGAACCGTAGGAAGTGAGGCGGCGGCCCTTGACCACGCCGGCCTCGATCAAGGTTTGCGGACCATGGCAGATCGCGGCGACGGGTTTGCCGGCCTCGAAAAAGGCGCGCACGAATTTCACGGCTTCAGGTTCGGCGCGAAGTTTGTCGGGGTTGATCACTCCGCCGGGCAGGAGCAAGGCGTCGAAATGGGAGGCGTCGGCTTTGCTCACATGAACCTCGACGGCAACAGCTGCGCCGAAACCATCACCGGTCCAGCTCTTCACGGCTTCCTGGTTGGGCGAAACAATCACGGTGGTCGCGCCCGCGGCTTCGAGCGCGGCGCGCGGCTTGAGGAGTTCGCTTTCTTCAAAACCATCGGCGGTGAGGATGGCGACTTTCTTGCCGGCGAGCATGGAGGATTTGGTGTTCATGGTGACTTTCGGGTTGAGGGTTTGGCCACCTGACACCCGTCGTTCACGCCGGTCGCAGGCAGGTGCGAGAAACGGGCGAAATCCCGTGTGGCCGCTTGGTAGATTCACCCATGGCACTGCGGCAGACTTTCGTAGGCCACCTGCTTGCAGGAGCGGTTCGGAGCGCGAGCAAGCTCGCGGCCTACGTTCGGAATCCAACGAACCGCCTTACCCACCGAAATCGAATTTCACTTCGCCGCCGATGACCTTGAGTTTGGCGTCGAAGGTCTTGCCGGCCTTGGACGTGAAGCCGGTGAGCGTGTCGGTGACTTGCGCGGTGAGCAGCTGTTGCACGATGTCGGGCGTGATCTCTTTTTGCGCGATCACCTTCCACACGACGAAGCGGCAGCCGCCGCGCCAGTTGGAACAGCCGTAGGCTTTCGGGCCGACCACCACATCGCCCGCACACACCGGACACGCGCCGAGCGACTCCACGCCGGACGCGGCTTTTTGCGCGGTCTCGGCGATGTCGTAGGCGGGGTTTCCTTTTTTGTCGAAACGCAGGTGCGCGAAGTGGCGCGTGCCATCCACGTCGATGGGGTGCGGCGTGAGGCTGCGTTTGTGGATGAGAATTTCCCGCGCGAGCACCGGCGAAATCGTCAGACCCCAGAGCACGCCGGGGAGGACGAATTTGCAGCCGTCCTTCCACTTCGTGCAGCCATAGCCGGTGCGTCCGCGCATGACGGGCGCGTAACACGACGGACACGGGCCGAGGTTGGTAAGATCAATGGTGGCCTCGGCGTTGCCTTGCAGGATTTCGCGCGTGTAGGCCTCGACCTCTTTCATGAAGACGGAGGCTTCGTAGTCGCCGCGTTCGATGCGTTTGAGGCGGTGCTCCCAGTCGCCGGTAAGCTCGGGGGATTTGAGGCGTTCGTCTTTGACGAGCGAGATGAGCGCGCGGCCGGAGTCGGTGCTCACGAGGTTCTTTTTGCGGCGCTCGACGTATTGGCGCGTGATGAGCACTTCGATGATCGAGGCGCGCGTGGCGGGTGTGCCGACGCCTTTTTCCTTGAGGGCTTCCTTGAGGGTTTCGTCGGTCACGATCTTGCCGGCGGTTTCCATCAACTGGAGAAGGCTCGCTTCGTTGAAACGCTTCGGCGCGGAAGTCTTTAACTGCGCGAGTTTGGGCTCGTGCGGGTTGCGTTCGCCCTCCTGGAAATCGGGAAGTTTTTGCACGGCCTCGGCGTCTTTGCCGTCCTTTTCCTCGTCGGACGCGTCGCCACCGTAGAGCGCTTCCCAACCGGCATCGATGAGGACGACGCCGCGGGCGCGGAACGGTTCTTCGGCGGAGGCGGCGTCAACAGTAGTGATCGCCCGGATACACGGCGGATAAAACGCGGCGATGAGGCGCGTGACGACGGCGTCGTAGAGTTTGGCCTCGTCGCCGTCGAGTTCGCCGCCAAGGACGTGGGTCGGGATGATGGCGTGGTGGTCGGAGACTTTTTTATCGTCGATGATGCGCTTGGAAAACGGGAGCGCGGCGAGGTCGAGCTTGGCGATCTCGGCGGGTTTCACGGCGCGGAGTTTTTCGAGGAGCGGCGCGATGGTCGGCTGGATGTCGGTGCTCAGGTAGGAGCTGTCGGTGCGCGGATAGGTGAGGTGTTTTTTTTCGTAGAGGCTTTGGGCGAGTTTCAGCGTGTGGTCTGCCGTGAAGCCGTGGCGCTTGTTCATGTCGCGCTGGAGCGTCGTGAGGTCGTAGAGCGACGGCGGATGCGCGAGGGCGTTTTTCTTAACGACGCCGGTGATGACGAGGTCCCGGCCGGTGATCTTCGCCACGACGGCCTCGGCGACGGGTTGCGCGGTGAATTTACCGGTCGTGTGCTTGAAGACGGCGCCGCGGCACTTGGTGTGGACCTCCCAAAAATCCTCGGCGACAAAGCGCTCCACTTCGAGGTCTCGGCCGACGATCATCGCAAGGATGGGCGTCTGCACGCGGCCGAGGCTGAGGAGTAAATTGCGGCGGCCGTATTCGACGGTGAAGAAACGCGTGGCGTTGAGGCCCACGATCCAGTCGGCCTCGCTGCGGCAGCGGGCGGCGGCGTAGAGTTTGTCGAAGTCGGAGCCGGGCTGGAGTTTCGCGAACCCTTTTTCGATGGCCTCGTTGGTGAGCGAGCTGATCCAGAGGCGGCGGACGGTTTTCTCGAGGCAGCCGGACCATTCGAGGATGTAGCGGAAGATGAGCTCGCCCTCGCGGCCGGCATCCGTGGCGCACACGATTTCCTCGGCGTCGGTGAACAGTTTTTTAACGGTATCGAGTTGTTGGAGCGCACCGGCATCGCCGCGCGGACGCAGGCGGAATTTTTCGGGAATGATGGGGAGATTGGAGACGCGCCAGGGTTTCCAATCGGGCGTGTAGTCCTCGGGCTCCTGCAACTCAACGAGGTGGCCGAACGCCCAGGTGACGGCCCAGCCGTTGCCCTCGAGCCAGCCATTGGCGCGCGAAGTTGCGCCAAGATGTTTGGCGATGTCGCGGGCGACGGAGGGTTTTTCGGCGAGGACGACTTTCAAGATGCCGATTAGAAAGGATTCCGGCGGGCGCAGGTCGATGACGAATCACGCGGTGGCGTGCGGCTCATTGCATATTCCCGCGCACCCGCCCAGCGTGCCCGTGTCGAAAACACGCCATGTCGAAACCCAAACCACGCCGCCGCTTCCCGCTTGTCGCCACGTTGATTGATAATTTCGGGTTCAGCCCGGGGCTCGCACTGGTCGTCGCGCTCTTCATTTCGTTCGTGCTTTTGCTGGCCGTCGCTTGGGTCATGCAGTCGGCGCCGCCACGCAAACTCACGCTCACCAGCGGACCCGAGGGCAGTTCGTTTCACCGCTGGGCCGGTGCTTACCAAAAGGCCCTCGCCGAACATGGCGTGACACTCGAAATCATCCCGTCCGCCGGCTCTCTCGACAACCTTCACCGTCTGCAGGCCGCCGGAGCCGACATCGGCTTCGTCGCGGGCGGCAACGTGAAAGAGGAAAACCTCACCGGCCTCATGTCGCTCGGCAGCATAAGCAACCAACCGCTTTGGATATTCTATCGCGGCGACGCGCCGATCCAGCGGCTCTCGCAACTCGAAGGCCTGCGCATCGCGGTCGGCACCGAGGGCAGTGCGACGCGGGCGCTCGCGCTCGCCATGCTTCAGTCCAACGGCATCACCGGCGAACCGACGGTCTTCAGCGACCTCGACTCCTCCTCCGCCGCAGAGGCCCTGCTCGCGGAAAAACTCGACGTGGTTTTCCTGATGGGCGACTCGGCTTCGATTCAAACGCTGCGCACTCTGGTGCGTGCGCCCGGCGTGCAGTTGTTCACGTTCACTCAGGCCGATGCCTATCAGCGTCGCTACGCCTTCCTGAATAAAATCCCCCTGCCGCAAGGCTCCATCGATCTCGGCAAAAACCTGCCGGCTCAGGACATCATGCTGGTCGGCCCGACGGTGGAACTGGTGGCGCGCGAGGAGCTGCACGCGGCGCTTTCGGATCTGTTGCTCGACGTGGCGAAACAGGTTCACGGCCGCGCGGGCCTGTTGCAGCGGCGGGCCGAATTTCCCGCGCTCACCGAGCGCGACATTCCGCTCAGCGACGAGGCGGTGCGCTACTTCAAATCGGGCAAAGGCTTTTTGCACCGCGTGGTCGGCTCCTTCTGGGTGGCCAGCCTCCTCAACCGCCTGCTGGTGGTCGTGGTGCCGCTGGCGCTGGTCATCATCCCGGCGATCCGCCTGCTCCCCGTGATGTATCGGCTCAGCATCCAACTGCGACTCTACCGCTGCTATCGTCCGCTGCTGCGCATCGAGCAGGAAAGTTTCGAGCCGCTCGCGCCCGGGCGCGCCAAGGAGCTGCTGGAGCGACTCGATGAAATCGAAGACGCCGTGAACCACCTCAAGATCCCCGCGTCCTTTGCGGATCGTTTCTACTGGTTGCGCGCCCATCTGCTTTCCGTGCGCGAACGCGTGCGCGCGGCTTGCGCGGACAACCCTTAACTTATCGAACCATCGCCCAACTCCCCCGAGTCCGGACCCGGCGGCCGGCTCAGGCCGCTTGCCTTTGACCGTGCTCCGTCATGTGTTCGTGGCCACGCAATCACCGGCTTTTGCACTTTGGTTATCCCTCATCCATGCCAGACCTCGCAGCTTCCGCCCGGAACAGACGCCCTTTTCTCTTGAAGGCGACTCCCACCGGCTGGCCTCGCATGACGGCCGTCTTGGCGGCGGTTCTGATGTGCGGTGCGGTTTCGTTGCAGGCCGCGACGGACGACACCCTGGTGCTGCGCCTGAAGTGGTGGCACCAGTTTCAATTCGCCGGTTTCTACGCGGCGCAGGCCAAGGGTTACTACGCGGAAGAAGGTCTCAATGTGCGCATCGAACAAGGCCGGTCGTCCATCTCGTCAATGGACGCCGTGCTGGCCGGTGACGCTCACTTCGGCATCAACGACAGTTCGGTCGTGCTCCGCAGGCTCAAGGGCCAGCCGCTCGTCGCCTGCGCGGCGATCCTCCAACACGCACCCGACGTGATCATGAGCCGGGCCGACCGCAACATCCGCACGCCCGCGGATCTGGTGAACGCCCGCGTGATGCTCGTGGGTGAACAAGGTCGCGCGTTGATGATCGCCATGCTGCTGCGCGAAGGGATTCCCCACGGGTCCGTGGAAATCGTTCCGCACACCTGGAGCATCGACGACCTCGTCGAAAAGCGGGTCGACGCGATGACCGCCTACGCCACCGAGGAACCCATCCAGATGGGCATGCGCGGCGTGACACCGGCCCTGCTCCGCAGCATCGACTACGGCGTCGATTTTATGGCGACACGTTGTTCACGACCGAACACCAGATCGAGCGCGACCCGGAACGCACCGCCGCCTTCGTGCGCGCCAGTATGCGCGGCTGGGACTACGCCCTGAAAAATCCCGGCGAAATCGCCGGCCTCATTCTGGCGATGGAAGGCGTGAAACAACGCGCCGTCACCCGTGAATCCCTCCTGGCCGAGGCCGAGGCGATGAAGCCGTTCATTCTCTCCGACGTGGTCCAGATCGGCCACATGAACCCGGGCAGTTGGGAAAAAATCGCCCGGACCTTCGTCGAAGTCGGCATGGCTCCCGCCGAAGTCTCCCTCGAGGGATTCCTCTACGATCCGCACGCCGCCAATCAGACGGAAACCACGCGATGGGCGCTTCGCCTCGGTTCGGCCGCCGCCGTGCTGGTCGCCTTGATCCTGCTCTGGAACCTCCAAATCCGCCGCAAGGTGCACCAGCGCACCCGCGAACTTGCCGACGAGGTCCATCAGCGCACCCGTGCGGAAACCGGGATGCGCGCCGGCGAGGAACGTTTCCAGCTCATGTTCAACGGAGCCGCCACCGGCATCGCCGTCTTGTCGACCGACGGTCGTTTTCTCCAGGCCAATCCCTCCTACTGTGCCACGACGGGCTACACGGAATCCGAACTGCAAACCAGGCAGCTTCTGGAGATCATCCACCCCGAGGACCGCCCCGCCTGCATCGATCTCTTCAAGGGACTGCAAACCGGACCTGAAAACGATTTTACCACCGAGGTCCGCTGCATAAAAAAGACCGGCGGCTTCGTATGGAAACGCGCCAGCGTCTCCATCGTGCGCCCCGCCGAGGGCCACGCCGGCAGCATCATCGTCGTCGCCGAGGACGTCAGCGCACGTTACCGGGCCGAGCAAGAACTCGCCCGCGTCAACCACGCCCAACGTCTGCTCGGCGCATGCAACGAAGCCCTCATCCGGGCCGAATCCGAATCCACGCTTCTCCGCGATATCTGCAACATCGCCGTCGAGATCGGCGGCTATCGCATGGCCTGGGCCGGCTTCGCACTTGAGGACGAGGCACGCACCATCCGCCCGATCAGTCACGCCGGCGCGGAAAACGGCTACCTGTCCGCGATCTCCCTCAACTGGGACGAAGCCACCCCGGGCGGACAAGGCCCCGCGGGCAACACCATCCGCAAAGGCTGCACCACCTTGCTGGCCGACATCGAGACCACCGAACCGCTTGTATTCTGGCGCGAACCGGCGCGCGCACGCGGCTATCGCGGCGTCATCTGCCTGCCGCTCGTCGGCGAACTCCGCACCCAGGGCCTCCTCGCGCTTTACTCCGGCGAAATCCTCAACATCGGCGACGACGAGATCAAACTCCTCGAACAACTCGCCGCCGACCTCGCCTTCGGTCTCAACATCCTGCGCATCCGCGCCGAAAGACGGAAAACGCAAGAAGCCCTCATCACCGTCGCGCGCGCCGTGTCCGCCTCGGTGGGCGTCGAGTTTTTCCACCAACTCACCCACAGCATGGTTTCCGCCCTCGGCGCGGACATCGCCACCGTCGCCATGATCGACTCCGAAGACCCCACGCTCTGCCACACGCTTTGCGTCGTCGCCGGCGGTCAGCGCATCGACAACTTCACCTACAGCCTCGTCGGCGCGCCGTGTGAAAACGTATCGCCCGCCCTCCCCTGCATCATCCCCCGCGACGTCCGGAAAATCCATCCTTCCAGCAAACTCATGGCCGACCTGCGCGTGGAAGCCTACGTCGGCCACCCTCTCGTCACCTCCGAGGGCAAGCTGCTCGGCATCATGGCGGTTCTCTACCACCAGCCTCTGGAGCGCGCCGACTACATCGCCTCCTCGCTGCAAATCCTCGCCTCCCGCGCCGCTTCCGAACTCGAGCGCCGGCAGGTGGACTCGCGTCTGCGCGAGCAGGCCGCCCTCCTCGACAAGGCCCAGGACGCCATCATCGTCCGCGACCTCGACCACCGCATCACCTTCTGGAACAAGAGCGCCGAACGTCTTTACGGCTGGACCGCCGAAGAGGCCCTCCATCGTTCCGCATCTGACCTGCTCTACAAGGACCGCTCGTCCTTCCGCGAGGCCATGCGTCAGGTTCTCTCCCAAGGCGAATGGGTCGGCGAACTCCACCAGATCAACAAGCACGGAGCCGAGCTCATGATCGAAGGCCGCTGGACGCTCGTGCGCGAGGAAACCGGCACGCCCCGCTCGGTCCTCGCCATCAACACCGACATCACCGCCAAGAAAAAACTCGAGCACCAGTTCCTCCGCGCCCAACGCATGGAAAGCATCGGCACACTCGCCGGCGGCATCGCGCACGACCTCAACAACGTCCTCGCCCCCGTCATCATGGCCGTGGACCTCATCCGGCTCAAGGAAGCCGACGCCCACAAGCTGTCCCTCCTCAACACCATTGCCGCCAGCGCCCGCCGCGGCGCCGACATGGTCAGCCAGGTGCTCTCCTTCGCCCGCGGTCTGGACAGCCGGCGCATCGAGGTCCAGGCCCGCCATCTCATCCACGACATCGAGAAAATCGCCCACGACACGTTCCCCAAAAACATCGTCATCGACACCCGCATCAGCGGCGATTTGTGGACGCTCATCGGCGACCCCACGCAACTCCACCAGGTGCTGCTCAACCTCTGCGTCAACGCCCGCGACGCCATGCCCGACGGCGGCCAGTTGCTCATCAGCGCGGAGAATGTGTCACTCGACGCCACCGACATCGCCCTGAACATCGATGCGAAAGCCGGGCCCCACGTGGTGATCGACGTCGAAGACTCCGGCACCGGCATCCCCGCCTCCATCATCGAAAAGATTTTCGACCCGTTTTTCACGACCAAGGATGTGGGCAAAGGCACCGGGCTCGGGCTTTCCACCACGCTCGCCATCATCAAAAGCCACGAGGGGTTCATCCGCGTTTACAGCGAGGAAAACAAAGGCGCCCGCTTCCGCATTTATCTGCCCGCGCGCGTCGCCGAATCCTCCGCGCCCGCCACCGGCCTGAAAACCAACCTGCCCCGCGGCCGCGGCGAAACCATCCTCGTCATCGACGACGAAGCCTCCATCCGTCACGTCACCCGGCACACGTTGGAGACCTTCGGCTATCAAGTGCTCGACGCCTCGGACGGCGCCCAGGGCGTGGCCGCCTATGCGGAACACCGCGCCCGAATCGCGGCCGTGATCATCGACATGATGATGCCCGTGATGGACGGCGCGGCGGCGATCCAGATTCTGATGAAACTCAATCCCGCGGTCCGCATCATCGCGGCCAGTGGCATCACCGCCAACGGCGCCGTCGCCAAAGCCGCCGGCGCCGGCGTGAAACAGTTCATCCCCAAACCCTACTCCGCCGAAATTCTGCTGAAGACCCTGCGCGGAGTAATCGACGATCAACCGTCGCCCCCCGTCGTCGGCTGAACGCGTTTGGTTACTCGGGCCGCAACCGGTCAAGCGGCGCCACATCCTTCAGCTGCGGCACGGCGCGCGCGATCACCAGCACCGTGAGAATCGTGCCCGCGCCGCCCCACACGACCGCACCCACCGGCCCGATCAACGCCGCCATCAACCCCGCGCGCAACGTCCCGATCTCGTTCGAGGAACCCACAAAAATCTGGTTCACCGAGGTCACCCGCCCGCGCAGGTGGTTGGGCGTGAGCAGCTGCACGAGCGACTGGCGCACGACCACGCTCACGTTGTCGAACGAACCCGTGAGCAACAGCGCGATGAATGAAAGCCAGAACCAGTGGGACAATCCAAACACCACGATGGACGCGCCGAATCCCGCGACCGCCCATAGCAACATCACGCCGGGCCGCTGCATCGGACGGCGGTGCGCGATCCACATCGCCATGCCAAACGCACCGATGCTCGGCGCGGCCCGCAACCACCCGAGCCCGATGGGGCCGACCCGCAGGATTTGGTCGGCATAAATCGGCAGCAACGCGACTGCTCCGCCGAGCAGCACCGCGAACATGTCGAGACCGCTGGCGGCGAGGACCACTTTTTTGCTCCAGATGAATTCCGCGCCGGCGAAAAGACTGCGCAATGATCGTTTGCCCACGGCGATCACGGGAGCCACCGGCGGCGGCACGTGGACGCGACGCAACAGGATGACGAGCGTCACGCCAAACAATGCGTCGAGCACATACACGACCGGAAAGCCCGCCCAGGCGATGAGGAAGCCGCCGATGGCCGGACCGGCCATGGTGGCGATTTCAAAGGCGCTGGAGTTCCACGTCATCGTGTTGCTCAACACCCCCGCCGGCACGAGTTGCGGCACGATGGCGGAGCGCGCTGGCCAGCCGAGAATCCGGATCACCCCCATCACCAGCAGAATGACGTATACCACGGGCAAGGCCGGATGGGTGAAATCGAGCGAGGCCGGGTCGGCCTTTTGCTCGAAGAGCAGCGCGAGCCGTCGCAGCCCGCCGTTGAGCGAATCGAGCACGGCCAGTCGCGGAACCGATTCATGAAAGAAGGCCACCCAGGCCAGCAAAAGCGAAAGACCGGCGGTCGCCGCGGTGCTGAAAGCGATTATCCGCTTACGATCAAAACGGTCGGCCAGCGCACCGGCCGGCAGCGAGCACACGAGGAGCGGAATGACGTTGAGCAAACCGACCAGGCCGAGCGCCGTGGCGGAATGCGTCCACTGGTAGATTTGCCACGCGACGGCGACGGACGTCATCTGCCGGCCCACATTCGCGCAAAACGTCCCGATCAAATAACGCCGGTAGGCCGTGTGCCGGAGAGCGGCATAAGGATCGTGGGGAGCGTAGGGCGCAGGCTCGGACATGAACGCCCCATCACGCGCCAACCCACGGTTGCGTCAAGCGGCCACCCGCCCGGCCGGAAGCGTCGTCGCCTGATGTCGCGCTCCGCTCACGCCTTCAGCACCGTATCGATCGCCTCGAGCAACACGGCCTCGTTGAACGGCTTCTCCAGCGTGTGGATGGCCCCGAGTTTTTCCGCGAGTTCGAGATAACTCATCGCCCCCACGCGGCCGCCTCCGGACATCGCGATGATTTTCAACAACGGGTGGCGACGCCGGAGCTCGATGATCGTCTCGATGCCCTCCTTGCCCGGCATGATGATGTCGGTGATCACGAGATCAAAGACGCCCGCATCCACCGCCGCCAGCGCCTTGAAGCCGTTGGCTGCGGTGACGACCGTATGCCCGGCGTCCTCCAGCAACTCCTTCTGGACTGCCAGGAATTCCGCGTGGTCATCAACAAGAAGGATGCAGCTCATGGTTAAAGGTCGGCTGCCTACAATAGCCGCCGGATTACAGACTCTTTTCAAGCATGGCTTGCGCCATACCGGGAATCAACGCCGGCCCGGGTGCATCGGGCCGGACCGGCGTTGCCCTGATTCGTCAAAAAAACGTCAGGTAATCGCCCTTGGCCATGCGCTTGATGAGGAGCGCAAGTTCCATCGCATGGTAATCGCCCCACATGGACGACTCGCCGCAGGGAACCTTTTGTCCCTTGGGAATGTGATCCCAGCCGTTCGGACGGTGATAAACACTGTGAAGGATCAGACCCTGGTGCTTCGGGTCGGCGGACAAATACGTGTCGGAGAACAGCGAACTCGCCACGGTGAGACCGGCTTGCGTGTAGTGTTTGCCGGCGACCTTTTCGCCCTTCGAAGAGAGCCAGTTGCCGAGGCGGAGGAACCCTTGCGCGGCGATCGCGGCGGCGGAGCTGTCCACGGGCTCGAAGGCGTTGAAGGGATCGGCGGGTTTTTGCGTGATGTCACCGAGCGCGGCCCAGTTGAGCGCGGCGCTGTCCCAGTAGGGAATGCCATCCTTCGCGGAGTAACCGTCGATGTAGTAGTCGCTCGTCGCCATCGCGGTTTCGAGGAAGAGGCCGGTGACCGCGCGGCGTCCGCCGACCGCGTCGAGCTCCGCGCCTTTGACCGTGTCGAGAAACTCCAGCTGCTCGGCGAAACCGGCGATGATCCACGCCGCCCCGCGCGTCCACGTGGTGAACGGCGAGTAACCTTGCTGCGAGGACGGACAGCGGAACTGGCCGTCGTTGCGATTGAAGACCGACTCGTGCGCAACGCGTCCGCGCACGTCATAGCTGTCGCGGCCTTGTCCGAAAAACACGTTGTAACGCGCGGTGGTCGCGGCGTGCTCGATAGCGCGGTGGAGCAGGTTCACGGGCTTGTCGCCCTCGCCCATCAACGAATGGCCGAGCTGGTGCGCCACGACCAGCGAACGCATCGAGCGGATGGTGTCGGCGAAGAGCGACTGCGGACCGTTGAAGGAGTAAACGTAACCGGAGGGTTTCACGCCGGGCACGCCTTTGACCGGCGACCACGGGGTGACGTTGTTCGTCGTCGCGTGGCGCGCCGCCTGCACGGCGCCGGAGACCTTGAGCGCGAGCTCGGTGAAGTTGAGCTCGTCCTGGTTGAAGGGGATTTTCCCTTCGAGCATGAGACGGCGGAGATTGCCGTAGGTGGAGACGTTGTTGAAGCCGTGGTCGTGCACGCCGGTGTGCGAAACGTGCGAGGCCATCAGCTGCACGGTCTTCTCGCGGCCAAGCTTGAGAAAACGTTCGTCGCCGGTCGCGTCGTATTGGAGGAACGCCATGCCGAACTGGAAGCCCTGCGTCCACTCGGTCCAGCCGCGCGAGGTGTATTTGCCCTTCACGGTGAAGACGGGCGTGCCCTTCGACGGGTCCCAGGATTTGTTGATCGAATCGATCTTCTGACCGGCGAGTTCAAATACGCGGTCAACTTTCTTCTGCAGCTTGGCGGGGGTCAGCGTGGCGTCGATTTTCATGGTGAATGGATGCGGAAAGCGTGCGTCGCGCCGCCCCGCTAAACAAGGGCCAACCGTCAGCACAAACCCGCCATCCAAGCACGAAACCAGCCCCGCCCTCCCCAAGCAAAGAGTAACCCAATAGGTTACTCTTTGCATTGGGCGAAAATTCCTCGGTCACCCCGAAAACGTCGTCAGCAACTGCGCGTAAATCTTCGCGCTCGCCACCAGTTCGCGCACCGACGCGCGTTCATCGACCGCATGACAGTTATCCCCGCCCGGACCGTAGCCGAGCGTGGGAATCTTCAGGTGATGTGAAAAGAAGTGCATGTCGTTAAATCCATACGACGTGCGAAAAACGCTCTTCTTCCCGCGCACGCCCGTCACGCACCCCGCCATCGCCCCGAAGAACGGATCGTCGGGCGGCGTGAAACACGGGTGGTTGTGCGACACTTTTTCCACCGTGATGCGGCACTGAGGAATCGCCTTCGCCGCATCACGCAAAAACGCGCGCAGCTCACGCTCGACTTTGTCCACCGACTCCACGGGCAGCACGCGGCGATCAATCGAGAAACTCGCGAGCGCCGGCACGGTGTTGATCTTCCCGCCTTCGCCGGATGCAAACACGCCGCCGACATTGATCGTGGGCGTCTTCACGACGCCGTCGGGCGCGGTGAACGTGCGTTTCGCCAGCAACCGCTTGTAGCCGTCGAGCGCGCGCACGAGGGCGGACATTTTTTCGAGGGCGTTGACGCCTTGGTCGGGCCGGCTGCCGTGCGCCGCCTTGCCGTGCACGATGACGTTGAGCCAAACCACGCCGTTGTGCCCGCAACAGATGCCGTTGCCTTCGCCGCCTTCCATCACGATCGCGTAGTCGGGACGGATCGGCGCGTGTTGCACCAGCCAGCCCGCGCCGAGCTCCGAATCCGTTTCCTCGTCGGCGGTAAACGAGACTTCCACATTCATCTGCGGAACCACCCCCGTCGCCTTCAGCGCGCGCAGCGCCAGCAACAGCGACGCGTGCGACCCCTTCATGTCCGCCGTGCCGCGTCCGTAAATCCAGCCGCCCTCGACCGAGCCGCTGAACGCGCCGCCGTGTTTCCACGCGCCGGAAACCGGCACGACGTCATAGTGCGCGTTAAAATGAATCGTCTTCTTCGCACCGCGCGCCGCGAGCGTGCCAAGAACGTTGTAGCGCGGATACCCGTGCTGCTCGGGTGGCAGCGTTTTTTTCATCAGCTCCCGCGGCACGGAAAAACGGCGCGTCTTCAGTCCCGCCGCGCCCAACTCGTCCGCCAGCAACCGCGTGATCTCATCGTAGTGCTCGCCCGGCGGATTCACCGTCGGCAGGCGCACGAGGCGCTGCAACAGCGCGACCAGATCGGCGGAATGGGCGTCTATGTAGGCGGCGGGCGACATCGCCTCGCAAACTAGACGTGTTGCCTCGCCGCGCGAGGCGATAAACATCCATCCCATGCCCACCGCCGCCGAGACCATCGACTTGCTGAAGCTGGAGCCCTTGCCCGACGAAGGTGGATTTTTCCGGCAAACATATGTCAGCAACGTCTCGCTGCCCGGCGGACGCCCGACCGGCACCGCGATTTATTTTCTGATCACGCCCGGGGGATTCTCGGCGCTGCACACGCTCGCCACCGAGGAGGTCTGGCACTTTTACGCAGGCGACCCGGTCGAGCATCTCATGTTCGATATGTCCACACGCACCGGCGCCAAAACTCTCCTCGGCACCGACATTGCCGCCGGTCAACGCCCCCAACTCATCGTCCCTGCGCACGCCTGCCAGGGCGCGCGGCTCGCACCGGGCCCGCGCACGCATGACTGGGCACTGCTCGGCTGCACGATGTCGCCGGGTTGGGACCACCGGGAGTTTTCCCTCGCCCGCCGCGACACCCTCGTCACCGCGTTCCCCGATTGGTCCGCCGATATTCACGCCCTCACGCGATGATTTTTTGACAGCCCCGCCGCCCCGCGCATCGTTTCCAGCAAACATGTCCCTCGCCGATCTTCGTAAAGATTACAGTCTGTCCGGCCTTCTCGAAAAGGACCTAGCACGCGACCCGTTCCGCCAGTTCGACCAATGGTTCCAAGAAGCCGAGGCCGCCAAGCTCGTCGAACCCAACGCCATGACGCTCGCCACCGCCACGCGCGACGGCCGTCCCTCCGCCCGCACCGTTCTCCTCAAGGGCGTCGATGGCCGGGGCTTCGTTTTCTACACCAACTACGAAAGCCGCAAGGGTCGCGAACTCTCCGAAAACCCCCGCGCCAGCCTCTTGCTTCCGTGGATCGCCCTCGAACGCCAGGTCATCATCGAGGGCACCCTCGCCAAACTCAGTCGCGAAGAAAGCGCCGCCTATTTCCACAGCCGCCCGCGCGCCAGCCAGCTCGGCGCCTGGGTCTCCCAACAAAGCTCCATCATCACCGGCCGCTCCGTGCTCGAAGACGCCATGAAGGCCCTCGAAAAAAAGCACGCCGGCGCCGAGATCCCCCTCCCGCCCGCCTGGGGCGGCTATCGGCTCTCCCCCGAAAGCGTCGAATTCTGGCAGGGCCGCCGCAGCCGCCTTCACGACCGTCTGCGCTACCGCCGCGAAGCCGGCGGCGCCTGGATCGTCGAGCGCCTCGCCCCTTGAACCCCCGTGCCCGCTACTAAAAAAACCGCGCGCACCCGCCCGCGCCCGTCCGACAGCCTCCTCGCCGCCGCCCTCGAAACCCTCGGCGAGGGCGTCATCATCGCCGACGGACGCTGGGAGCGCGGCGGCTTCCGTATCGCTTTTGTCAATACAAGCATCTGCACGATGACTGGCTGGTCCGCCGCCGAACTGCGCCGCCGCCCCCACGATTTTCTGCACTCCGACCACCGCCATCTCGCCGACTTGCGCCGCTGGCGCACCAAGGCCACCCCGGGGCGCACTTTCACCGGCGAGGGTTATCTCACCCGCCGCGACGGCACGCGTCTCTACACCACTTGGACGTTCAGCCTCGTGGCCAACACCCGGGGGCGCATCACCCATGTCGCCATCACCTACCGCGACATGACCGCCAAGCGCAGCCTGCAGGAGGCTCTCATCCATTCCCAGCGTCTCGAAGCCGTGAACCGTCTCGCCGGCGGCGTCGCCCACGATTTCAACAACCTCCTCTCCGTCATCAACGGCTACTGCGAGATCCTCGGCAGCAAGCCGTCCGTCCGCAAAGACGCCTCCCGCGAGATCGGCGAGATCCACCGCGCGGGTATGCAGGCCGCCGGTCTCGTGCGCCAGCTGCTCGCCTTCAGCCGACGCCAGACCATGGACCCGAAGGTCGTGAGCCTCAACCAGCTCGTCCGTGACAACGCCGGCATCTTCGCCAAGCTCCTCGGCACCGGCAAATCCATCGCCCTCGCCCTCGACGCCACCTCCGACCACGTCCTCGTCGATCCGTCCCAGCTCCAGCAGGTTCTTCTCAACCTCACGCTCAACGCCCGCGATTCCCTCGCCCCCGGCGGCCGCGTCACCATCAGCACCGCCAACCGCGAGATCGGTGCACGCTTCCATTCGCGCATCGGCGACACCCCCCCGGGCCACTACCTGCAACTCTGCGTCCAGGACAACGGCCGCGGCATGGACGAACAAACCCAGGCCCACCTCTTCGAACCGTTCTTCACCACCAAGGAACACGGCCAGGGCACCGGCCTCGGCCTCGCCCTCGTCTACGGCGTTGTCCAGCAAAGCGGCGGCTACATCGGCGTCCGCAGCGCACCGGGCGCCGGCTCCACGTTCGAAATCCTCCTCCCCGAGGTGAACGAACCGGCCGACCCCCAACCCGTCTCACTCGGACCTCTCCCTTCCACCCGCGGACGCGAAACCATCCTCATCGCCGAGGCCGATCCCGTCGTCTGCAAAATGGTCGCCGGCATCCTCACCACCGACGGCTACACCGTCCTCGCCGCCAACACCCCCGCCAAGGCCCTCCAACTCGCCCGCCGCCACAAAAAAACCGTCCACCTGCTCATCGGCAACATGCAGCAGACCGATGACCCCAAGCTCGCCCGCGCCGTCCACGCCAGCCACCCGTCCTTGCACATCATCGCCACCGACAGCCTGCCCGGCCCCCCCTTCACCTGGCTCCGCCGCGAGGCGCAAGTCACCCTCTCCAAACCCTACGCCCTCAGCACGCTCCTGCACACCGTGCGCGCCTTGCTCGATGGCAAGCCCTCTCCGGGCAAGCCCCTCCGCCCCCGCAAAGCCTGAGCCCCGGCTCCCGTCTTCCGCCCATGAAAATCCTCCTCACCGGAGCCTCCGGCCTCGTCGGCCACGCCTTCGCCCAATCCGCCCAACGCCGCGGACACCACGTCATCGGTCTCGTTAACACCCACACCGCCGACCTCACCGGCCTCGCGTCGAAACGCACCGCCGACCTCACCGACGAACACGCGCTCACCGCCCTCGTCCTCGACACTTTCCCCGACGCCATCGTCAACTGCGCCGCCGTCGCCGAGCCCGCCCAATGCGACGCCGACCCCGCCCGCGCCCAAGCCCTCAACGTCGCCCTCCCCGCCCACCTCGCCCGCCTCGCCCACCACGTCAGCGCCCGCCTCGTCCACCTCTCCTCCGAACAGGTCTTCGACGGCACCGCCACCCACGCCTACTCCGTCAAGAGCCCGGTCAAACCCCTCAACCTCTACGCCCGCCAGAAGGTCGAGAGCGAACGCCTCGTCCACACCACCGCCCCTGATTTCGCGATCACGCTCCGCGCCCCGCTCCTCTCCGGCAACAGCCTCACCGGCAAACGTAGCCTGCACGAACGCCTCTTCGCCGACTGGTCCGCCGGCAAAACCCCCAAGGTTTACACCGACGAAATCCGCCAGCCTTGCACCGCCGCCAACCTCGCCGAGCTCATGGTCGAGCTCCTCGAGCGCAACGACGTCCGCGGCATCGTCCACTGGGCCGGCGCCGACGCCCTCTCCCGCCACGAACTCGCCGTGCGCATCCGCACGCATTTCAAACTCAGCGAACAATCCGCCCCGCTCGAGGCCATCACCCGGGAAGCCAACCCGCGTGAAGCCTCCAAGCGCCCCGCCCGCCTCGCCCTCGACCTGAAACCCCTCGCCGGCGTCGTGAAGACGCCCATCGAAAGCTTCGCCGCCCAACTCGACCAGTTCATCATCCCGCCCGCCTATCGCGCGTGGTATTTCAGCGCATGATTTTGGACCTCCTGCCCGTGCGCACCGCCGGCGCCGCCGAAAACATGGCGGCCGACTTCCTCCTGCTGCAACGCTACCCCGAACCCGCCCGCGCCCGCTTCCGCCACTACGACTGGCGCGCCCCCGCCTTCACCTTCGGCTACAGCCAGAAAATCGCCTACGTCCGCGAACAACTCGCCCAAATCCTCTCGTCCGGGGTGGAGCGCGTTGTCCCCAACGCGCTTTCCGTCGACCTCACCCGCCGCCCCACCGGCGGCGGCATCGTCGATCATCGCGACGACTGGACCTTCGCCCTCGTGATCCCGCGCGGCCACGCCCTCTACGACGCCCGCGCCACCGAGAGCTACCGCCAGGTCCACGCCGCCCTCACCGCCGCCCTCCGCTACCAATCCCAACCCGTCATCCTCAAAGAACGCTGCGAACCCGACTCCGCCTCATGTGGGAGCGAGCTTGCTCGCGATTCCGGCCCGTCCGTGTGCTTCACCCGCCCCGAACTCTACGACGTCCTCCACGCCGACACCGGCGCAAAAGTCGCCGGCGCCGCCCAGAAACGCACCAAGCACGGCCTCCTCTTCCAAGGCAGCATCGCCAAACCCGTGCTCTCTCCGTCCGTCGATTGGGACGCCTTCGCCGACTCCTTCACGACCCGCCTCGCCGCGCTCCTCGGTGCCGAAGCCACGCCGACGCCCTGGCCCGAATTCGCCGAAGGCGAACACGACGGCCTCACCGAACAATACTCGTCCCCCGAGTGGATCGAGTATCGGTAGGATCGAAAATGTAGGAGCGAGCTTGCTCGCGATAAACGCCCCGCCCTGCCGGAAACCTCACCCCAACTTCACCAACACGCCCGGCGGCACGTCCACCAGCTTGCCGTCCACGTTCAACGTCACCGTCAACGCGCTCGGGTTGAACACCGTCGCCCGGTTCGCCGCGATCTGAACCCGCTTCCTCGCCTCCTCGTAATCGAACAACTCGATGTTCGTGCAATACCACACGTCCGCATGACCCGAGAGCGGCTTGAAAATCCGCTCGATCCCCGCCCAGTCATCCTTGTCCGCAAACTCAAACGCGTGCCCCCACACATAGAACACCCCCGAGTAGCGCGCATTCGCGTGCAGCTGCGCAAACCGCTCCGTCACCGTGGGATTTGACGCGTATTGATGCGCCGTGCTCGCCCACGCCAGCGGCTCCGCCGGCGGAAAACAGTTCGCCGCGTTCTCGCACGTGCGGCTGTAAACGATCCCCAACCCCTTCAACACTTCGATCACCCGTCCGTCATACGCCCCGAACGGATAAGCCATCCCGCGCACCGGATAACCCACGATATCCTCCAGCGCTTTCCGGTCCTCCAACACCTCCGTCGCGATCTGCGAAGCATCCAGCCGGTCCAGCCACGGATGCGTCACCGTGTGAATCGCCACCTCGTGCCCGCGATACAGCTCCGCCACTTCCGACGCGTCGAGATACGTGCGCGCCTTTCCCGGAGCCTCGACCGCCGGCTTGCCGGTCCGCTGCAACTTCGCCGAGTTCAGGTTGAACGTGCCCTTGAGTCCCCACGCGTTGAATGCCTCCACGATCCGCCGGTCAAACGTGTGCCCGTCATCCCAACTCGTGGTGACGGCGATGCGTTTCCCCGCGGGAAAACGGCAGATCTCAATGCGCGCGGGACGGGGCGAATCTGTGCTCATTTTGAAAAATATTTTTTTCGACGAAACGGTTTAGGCGGCCGTCCGCACCGTGTCGAACGCGAACCCGAAACATCAAAAACCGGATTTTCAGAGGAGAAATTCAAACGGTATCCACATATAGGATACGATGTTTTAAAGCCGGACCGCGCACCGCAAAATCATGCGCTTACGCTCACTGGACACTTGCAATTCTTACACGCTCACTGATGCTGTCGCTGCGCGGCGCATAGTGCGCCAAGCGCCCGGGGATTCTCTCCGGGCGTCAATACCAGAACCAAAACATCCACATCCCATGGCCAAAGCCAAAAAGACCGTTAAGAAAGTTGTCGCTAAGAAAGCCGCCCCTAAAAAGGCTGTGAAGAAAGTCGCCGCCAAGAAGAAGAAGTAACGCGCTAACGCCCGTTGCTTTTTTTATGGCCTGAGGCCGCCCGGTAAAACGGGCGGCCTTTTTATTGCCCGTTTTTCAGAGGGAGGAGCCCATTTATGGGCGATGGATCGACCTCCGAAATGTGGGAGCGAGCTTGCTCGCGATACGAGAGAGCCACGCCTTCGTTTACCTCTCATCGCCTACAAGCAGGCTCCCACCTTCCAATCCGCAAACCGGCGCATCCGCCCACGCCTCAATTCATCCAATACCCGCCGCCCTTCTCGTCGCCACCCACACCGACGCCCTCCAGCTGCTCCTCGCCTTCCTCGGCCGGCACCTCCTCCAGCGGCGCAAACCGCTCCGACGAAAACCCGAGCTCCTGCTGACCCGCATGAAACGGATCCGGCGGGTTCACCAGCTCGTTCAGCAACAGGCCGACCGTCGCGCTGTCCCCGCCCTTGACGACTTTTTCCCGACCAAGAAACACCTCCCGGATCGTGTAGGTGTTACCCTTCACCGGAAGCTGCTTGTAGATCGCGCGGATGACCGCCGTGAAACTATCATTCGTGCAAACGACTTTCTGACCTTTGACCATGATGGGAGAAACGTAGGGATTTTGCCGCCCGGCGCAACGCCGCCGCGATCACTCGATGCGTCCTTCGTCGAAATCGATCAGGTCCGGCACGCTGATGATCTGCTCGGCGCGATCCGCGCAGCCCATGTTGGTCAGCGCCTCCGTCAAAAACTCCCGACCCGCCACCGTCATCCCCTTCTGGGCAAGCTCACGGTTCCACTTGATCGCCTTCACATCGGCCGGAAAGAGCTCCTTCAGCTTCGCCTCGATCTCATCGTTGGTCGCCGACTCATGCACGATCTTCTCCACCGCCCCCGGATCGATGCCCAGATGCATGCACAGGAACCGGTCCAGGCCGCGCTTGTAGTTCTTCGCATAACTCTTCGGCAACGCGCCGTGTGCCTTCACATAGGCGCACTTCGCGAGAAACCGCGGTAGATACAGCAGCCCCGTCGCCGGATGCGGCAGATAAGGCGAGGGCAGACATGTGAGCACTTCCCCCGTGGAACCGGGAATGGGTTTGGACGGCATGATCTCCCACTGCACCCGAGAGCCGGCCGAATGAAAACCCCTTTTTGTGTCCCGCTCCGCGCCCGCTTTACTGCCAGCTCAGCACAAACCGCGTGAAATAGGTCGTATCAAGCTTCTCCACCCCCGCACCCACCTGGCTCGTGTAGTCATTGGTCACCCCCATGCGCAGCTTCCAACGCGCCGCCGCCAGCGGAATCTCGTAATAGGACTCATGGACCGCGCGGTAGTTCGTGAAGTCGTCAAACGCCGGCAAAAACGTCAGATCATTCACCATCTTGGCGGTGCGGAAGGTATACTCGTGATGCAACCCCAGGTCCAAACCGGCGCTGTTCAAATCATCGGTCGCCGGGTCGCCGTAGCTTTCATAACGATGCGCCACACCCACGCGGCCCGTGAGGATCTGCTTGTCCTCTTTGATAAAATCATAACCCAGACCCACCGCCGCCAGATTGTAGAAATCGATATCCTTCACCCGGCCATAACCGGCTTCGTCGCGCACATACCACGATCTGCGCCCCGCAAAATTATTGGCGTAGTCGATGCCCGCCTTGAACTGATCGGCCGAAATCGCGCCATTGGACTCCTGCCGCTTGTAGTCGGTGTAAAACTGCAACACGTCATGCACGCCCACGCGCTTCGCCCGCGCGCTCACCGCCGAGCCAAACTCCTCGCTGTTGCCCGTCTTGCCCTTGATGTCCGCCGCCGCCTCATAACTCCACTTCGGCTCCAACGCCGCCACCGCCGGATCCGTTTCTCCCGGCGCCCACGTCGCCGCCACCTTCTCCACCGAGGTCGTGATCACCCCGTCCTCTCCGCTGATACGGATGCCCCCGCCCGCCACCGGCGCCACCTTGCCCGCCATCACCGTGCCCCCGGTCAGGCGCACCACCATCGGCTCGTCCGTCTGCACACTCACGACCTCCGACTTCTTGATCTTGATGTCCCCCGCATAGTCGGTGCCCAACGTGATGTCATACGCATCGATGGCCGTCACTTTGCCCACCAGCCGGGCCCCGCTCTTCGTCTCGACGACATCCGCGCTGACCTGGTTGACGAGTGCCGCGAACAGGATCGCGACGGAGAGTGTGAATGGATGTCCTTTGGGCATATGTTACCCCTATTAACGAGGCGGCTTTTCGGATGCGTCAAACCCCTATCGCCGATTCTTCGGCGTGAACCTTCCCCGCGACCGAAAGGCAC
Source organism: Opitutus sp. GAS368 (assembly GCA_945868215.1). Taxonomy (GTDB): domain Bacteria; phylum Verrucomicrobiota; class Verrucomicrobiia; order Opitutales; family Opitutaceae; genus Rariglobus. Next base: position 10,703 of record CAMBLN010000011.1, on the reverse strand, counting down.
TCGACACCCCCGCACCCGCCGCGTTGGTTGAAAATAGAATGTCCGCCGATTCCACCCAACGCCCTTCCCTCATTCTCGCCGACCGCTGGCAGGACTACCAACTTCTCGACTGCGGCGACGGCATGAAACAGGAGCGCTGGGGCGACGTCGTCCTCGTCCGCCCCGACCCCCAGATCATCTGGCCCAAACGCTCCGGCCCCGAATGGAAATCTTGGGACGCCTTCTACCACCGCAGCGAAAAAGGCGGCGGACGCTGGGAAAATAAAAAACCCCTCCCCGACTCCTGGCAGATCAAATACCAGTCGCTCGGCCTCACCTTCCGCATCCACCCCACCTCCTTCAAACACACCGGCCTCTTCCCCGAACAGGCCGTCAACTGGGAGTGGTCCTCGTCGCTCATAAAAGCCGCCCGCGCCCAAGGCCGCGAAATCAACGTCCTCAACCTCTTCGGCTACACCGGCGCCGCCACCTGCGCCGCCGCCAAGGCCGGCGCCAGCGTCACCCACATCGACGCCGCCGAGGGCATGGTCAAGTGGTGCAAAGAAAACGCCGCTCTCTCCGGCCTCAAAGACGCGCCCATCCGTTTCATCACCGACGACTGCCTCAAATTCGTCCGCCGCGAACTCAAACGCGGCAAAAAATACGACGCCATCATCATGGACCCGCCCACCTACGGACGCGGCGCCACCGGCGAAATGTGGAAACTCGAGGAACACCTCTGGCCGCTCCTCACCGAGTGCCGCGAACTCCTCACCCCCAAGCCTCTCTTCTTCCTGATCAACGCCTACACCGCCCGCCTCTCGCCCACGGTCGTAGTCAACCTCCTCACCGAGCTCATGCGCGGTCGCGGCGGCCTCATCACCGGCGGCGAAGTCGGCCTCCCCGTCCAGGCCGACGGCAAAATCCTCCCCTGCGGCATCTACGGACGCTGGGAAAACTAACCTCCATGCCCCGACTCCGCATCTACCTCGGCCTCCTTGCGTCATTGGTCATTGGTCATTCGTCATTCGCCGCCGATGACATCGGCGCGGCGGAGCCGCTGCGCATCGGCTCCTTCACCCTCTACACCGAGAACGACAAATACTTCGCCGGCACCGACCAGAACTACACCAACGGCCTCAAGCTCTCCGCGCTCTCCACCGACCTGCGCAGCTTCACCGACGACTCCGTGCCGAAGCCCATCCGCGGCCTCTCCCGCGTCCTCGGCGGCCTCATCACCGACGACCTCCCCTACAAGCTCGGCCTCTCCTTCGGCCAAAACATCTACACGCCCGAAAACACCGCCGCCACCGCGCTTATCCCCAACGACCGCCCCTACGCCGCCTGGCTTTACGTCGGTGTAGCCTTTCAAGTTTACCACCCGCCCGCCACCGAAGACGGCCTCGCCCGCCTCGACGTCTTCGAGGTCACCGCCGGAGTCGTCGGCCCCGCCGCCCTCGGCCGCGAATTCCAAAACGGCTTCCACAACCTCATCAACGTCGCCGAAGCCAACGGCTGGGACAACCAGATCGAAAACGAGCCCGGCCTGAACCTCGTCTACGAACGCAAATACCGCTTTTCCACCGCCGGCGCGCGCACCGGCTGGGGAGCCGACTTCATCCCCCACGCCGGCATCTCGCTCGGCAACATCTTCACCTACGCCAACGCCGGTTTCGAGGTCCGCGCCGGCTTCGCCCTCCCCGCCGATTTCGGCAGCAACTTGATCCGCCCCTCCGGCGATTCCAACAGCCTGCGCCGCGCCCCCTTCAACGTCTTCCTCTTCGCCGCCGCCGACGGACGCGCCGTCGCCCGCGACATCACCCTCGACGGAAACACCTTTCGCGACAGCCACTCCATCGACAAAAAACACGTCGTCGCCGACCTCTACGCCGGCCTCGGCCTCGGCACGCGCCACTGGCAACTCACCTACGCCCAGACCTACCGCACCATCGAATACGTCGGCCAACCCCAACGCTCCGTCTTCGGCTCCCTCAGCCTCTCCTTCTTCTACTAACCGCCCGCCCCTTTCGCCGTCCGCACATTTCATCCTTCATTGGTCATTGGACATTGGTCATTGGTCATTTCCCCATGAGCTTAGCCGACCAATATTTCGCCACCGCCACCGCCACGCTCGCCCGCGCGCGTGACAAAAACATGCCGGTCATCCGCGCCGTCGCACCGCACATCGGCGCCTCCATCGCCGCCGGCGGCGTCCTGCACACGTTCGGCAGCGGACACTCCGAACTCATCGGCCGCGAGATCATCGGCCGCGCCGGCGGACTCATGCCCGTCACCGGCCTCATCGACCCCGGCTACGGCTTCTCCGAAAACGTCGTCGGCTACGGCACCCGCCTCGCCGAACGCTACGACAACCACTACCACTTCAAAGCCGGCGAAAGCATCATCGTCATCTCCAACTCCGGCAAAAACGCCTCCCCCATCGAGGTCGCCCTCTACGCCAAGAAAAAAGGCGTCACCGTCATCGCCCTCACCTCGCTCGAGATGAGCACCACCGCCAAAACCGTCCACCCCGGCGGACAAAACCTCCACGCCATCGCCGACTACACCTTGGACAACCTCGGCGTCACCGGCGACGCCATCACCGAGGTCCACCCCGGCCGTTTCGCCGGCCCCACCTCGACCCTCATCGGCGCCACGCTCCTGAACCTCCTTACCCTCGAGGTCCTCGACTGGTTAAAAACCCACAACCATCCCCTCCCCCTCGTCACCAGCCAAAACATCCCCGGCGGCATGGAAGCCAACATCGAGCTCTCCAAACAATACCGCACCCGCCTCAGCAAACTGATCGGGTGAATAAGAGGAGTAAGAAGTCTAAGATGAGTAAGGGGCGAAAGCCGGGCTCACTGGTTTTCTGACCTTACACCTCTTACTCCTCCTGCACCTCTTACTCCTCTTAATTACCCCCAAAAATGAAAATCGGCGTTGATGGTGGCGGCACCAAAACCGAGATCATCCTGATCGACGACCGCGGCGACATCGTCGCCCGCCGCACCACCGGCGGCTGCAACCCCAACAGCACCGGCCCCGAAAACGCCCGCATCATCCTGGAAGAAGGTCTCGGCACCCTCGCCGCCCACTTCCCTGTCTCCCACACGCTCCTGTGCATGGCCGGCTCGCCCGCCTTCTGGCGCGAAACCGTCGAATCCCTCAACGCCGGCGGTCTCTTCGGCTCCGTCTCCACCCTCGACGACTCCCGCCCCGTCCTCGAACTCGCCACCCACGGTCGCCCCGGCCTCGTCCTCCACGCCGGCACCGGTTCCTTCGTCGCCGCCCAGGCTCCCGACGGCTCCCTCCACTACGCCGGCGGCACCGGCTGGCGCTTCGGCGACCCGGGCAGCGGCTACGACATCGGACGCCGCGCCATCGCCAAAGCCCTCCTCGAACTCCAGGGCTGGCAACTCCCCACCAGCCTCTCGACCGTCGTCCGCGACCACACCGGCCTCGTCCAAGCCGCCGCCATCACCCGCCACTTTTACCAGCACGCCGAGCCCAACCGCCAGATCGCCGCGCTCGCCCCCGCCCTCCTCCGTCTCGCCGCCGAGGGCGACCACGCCGCCCACCAGATCGTCGCCGAATCCATCACCGCCCTCCTGCAACTCTCCGAGGACGTCATGACCAAACTCTTCCCCGGCTGGCACCGCGACACCCTCCGCGCCGGAGTCAGCGGCCCCATCCTCACCCACGCCGCCGTGCGCCCCTTGCTCGCGTCCCGCAGCTCCCTCAACCTCCGCCCCATCGAAGAAGCCCCCATCGAGGGCGTCCGCCGCCTCCTCCTCCGCCAGCCGCTCGCCTGATCACCTTTCCCGGAACTGCCGCCGATACCCGCTCGGCGACACCCCCGCCACCTGGCGAAACACCACGCTGAACCGCTGCGAATTCGGAAACCCGCACCGCTCCGCCACCGCCGCCATCTTCAACTCCGTCCCCGCCAGCAATCCCTGCGCCCGCCCCACCCGCACGCGCGTGATCTCCTCCAAAACCGTCCGCCCGAGCGCCTCACGAAACCGCGTCTGCAACGCCACCACCGACACCCCCGCCGCCTTCGCCACGTCGCCGACATACGGATTCTCTCCCGCCCGTTCGCGGATAAACCTCACCGCCCGCCCCACCGCCTCATCCTCCGCGTAAATCACGTCCGTCGAGCGCCGCGCCACGATCTCCGCCCCCGCCAGCCGCACACCTTTCGTCTCCCGCCGTCCACGCGTCATCAACCGGTCCAGCAACGCCGCCGCCTCGTGCCCGACCTGCCGCGCCGGCAACCGCACGCTCGACAACGGCACGCTCTCAAACTCCACCAGAAAATCCTCGTCGCCCGCCCCCAGCACCGCCACGTCCTCCGGCACCCGCCACCCCAGCTCCCTCGCCGCCCGCATCAGCGACAACGCATACAAATCCAACACCGCAAACACCCCCAGCGGCCTCGGCTGCCTCGCCAGCCACGCCTTCATGCGCCCATACGAGGTCGCATCCCAATCCGCGCAACCGTCCGCGCTCCATGCCAGCCCCGCCGCCTTCGCCGCCCCGCCAAACCCCGCCAGCCGCTCCTCCGAATAACTCGCCCCCGGCTGACCCCAAAATCCCAACGCCCGGCACCCGCACGCCCGCAGGTGCTCCGCCGCCAGCCGCCCCACCCCCGCGTCGTCCTGCGTCACCAGCGGCAACCGCGCCCGCGGCACCGAATTCGACACGTTCACCACCGGAATCCCCAGCCCCGCAAACCTCCTCTCCATCGCCGCCGAATGGATCGCCGCCACGATGCCCTGCACCCCGTCGCGTTTCACCAGCTTCCGCAAATCCCCCGCCAGCTCATGCGCCAGCCAGCGGTCCGCAAACACCATCCGGCCCGTCGAAAATCCGTAGCGCCTCGCCCCCAGCACCGTGTCGCGAAAATACCCCTGCGTCTCCTCCGCCACCACCTGCACCCGGAACGGCCCGCGCATCCTGCCCTTTTTGCTCATATCCAAAACGACACAAAATTTGTCGTTTTACGCAACGCCTCAATCCGTCCTTTCCGCTAAACTCCCTCCTCCCTAATGTGGGAGCGAGCTCGCTCGCGATTCCTTCCCTCACTCCCTCATTCCCCCACTCCCTCCATCACCATGCCTACCCTCGATCTCAGCAAAGCCCGCTGGCAGTTCCGCGACACCTCCTCCAAAACCTGGCTCCCCGCCACCGTCCCCGGCTGCGTCCACACCGACCTCCGCCGCGCCAAACAGATCCCCGACCCTTTCTACGGCACCAACGAACTCGGCCTCCAGTGGATCGAGGAGCGCGACTGGGAATACAAAGCCACGTTCACCGCTTCCGCCGCCCTGCTCTCCAAATCCGGCATTGAGCTCGTCGCCGACGGCCTCGACACCGTCGCCACCGTCTACCTCAACGGCAAAAAAATCGCGTCCACCGACAACATGTTCGTCGGCCACCGCTGGCAGGTGAAAAAACTCCTCCGCCCCGGCGCCAACGAGCTCCGCATCGTCTTCGGCAGCGCCATGCGCTACATCCGCGAGGCCCGCCCCGACTTCATCGTTCCATCCGAATTCAACGACCCCGTCGGCGGCTGCGTGCGCATCCGCAAACAACAATGCCAGTTCGGCTGGGACTGGGGTCCCCGCTTCGTCACCGCCGGCATCTGGCGCGGCCTCCGCCTCGAGGCCCGCTCCGTCAACCGCCTCGCCCACGTCCGCGTCACCCAGCTCCACACCGGCTCCCCCGCCCGCACCGCCGTCTCCCTCTCCCTCTCCCCCGAACTCGCCCTCCCCGATCCCAGAGTAACCTATTGGGTTACTCTTTCCCTCGGCGGAAATCCCGTCGTCGAGTCCGACTCCCTCTCGTTCGCCGTCCCGAATCCCCAACTCTGGTGGCCCGCCGGCCAGGGCGAACAACCGCTCTACGACCTCGCCGTCACCGCCTTTGACTCCGACGGACGCGAGCTCGGCACCGTCCGACAACGCGTCGGCCTGCGCACCATCGTCCTCGACCGCCACGCCGACCAATGGGGCGAATCTTTCCAATTCCTCGTCAACGGACGCCCCGTCTTCATCAAGGGCGCCAACTGGATTCCCGTTAACAGCTTCGTCGCCGACCTCACGCGCGCCGACTACGCCCGCGACCTCCGCGCCGCCGTCCTCGCCAACATGAACTGCATGCGTCTCTGGGGCGGCGGCATCTACGAGAGCGAACACTTCTACGACTTGTGCGACGAACTCGGCCTGCTCGTCTGGCACGACTTCATGTTCGCCTGCACGCTCTACCCGGGCGACGAAGCCTTCCTCGCCAGCGTCCGCGCCGAGGCCGTCCACCAGATCAAACGCATCCGCCACCACGCCTGCTTGGCCCTCTGGTGCGGCAACAACGAGATCGTCCAGCTCGGCGAAAAAATCCTCCGCGAAAACCCCTCCTACCGCAAAGCCTACGAGGACATCTTCCACGGCGTCCTCCCCGCCGCCATCGCCGACCACGACGGCGTCACGTCCTACTGGCCCACCTCCCAATGGCGCGGCGACTGGAAACACGACAACTCCCACGAAACCGGCGAACAGCGCGGCGACACCCACTACTGGGACGTCTGGCACGCCCGCCAGCCCGTCAAATCCTACGAGAAATGGGCCTTCCGCTTCTGCTCCGAATTCGGCATGCAGAGCTACTCCTCCCCCGAGACCCAGGCCACCTTCGCTCCCGCCGATGCCAACGTCTTCGACGCGGTCATGGAGAACCACCAGAAGAACCGCGGCGGCAACCAGGTCATCCTCGACTACGTCTCTCGCCGCTACCGTTTCCCGAAATCCCAGGAGGATCTCATCTACCTCTCCCAGCTAAACCAGGCCTACTGCATGAGCATCGGCGTCGAGCACTACCGCCGGCTCATGCCGCGCTGCATGGGCGCGATCTACTGGCAGCTCAACGACTGCTGGCCCGTCGCCTCCTGGGCGTCCATCGAGTTCACCGGCAAGTGGAAGGCCCTCCACCACATCGCCCGCCGCTTCAACGCCCCCGCACTCGTCTCCGCCCACGTCCCGGGCGACGAGGGCGTCATCATCGGCAACTACCGCACGTCCACCGTGGGCGAGGTCCACCTCTACACGGTCTATGACGCACCTGTATCCGCCAAAGGACTACTACGCTGGGACCTCTTCACCCTCGACGGCAAAATCATCCTCACCGGAAAAAAGAAGATCGTCCTCCGCCACGGCGAAAGCATCTCCCAAAAAACCCTCGATCTCGCCAAACCGCTCGCGAAACACACCCGCGACCGCGTCTACCTGCGCATCGCCCTCGACATCGACGGCGCCACCGTGAGCGAAGACACCGTCTTCCTCGCCCCGCCGCGCTTCCTCGACCTCCCGAAGCCGAAGAAAACCGCGACGACCATCAAGCTGCTCACGCCCACCAAGGCCCTCGTGTCGTTCACGTCTCCGGTCTTCCAACACCGCTTCGCCTTCGACCTCCCGGGCATCACCCACACCGCCAGCGACAACTACCTCGAACTCTACCCGCGCGAGAAAAAAGAGGTCGTCGTCGAATTCACCAAGCCCGTCACGAAAGCCCGCCTCGCCGCCGCCCTCCGGTTCCGCTCCCTCGCCGACACCTACGCCTGAGCGCGATCCACTCCGTCCCTTGTCCCCGTCCGCTTGCCCGGCCGGGGACGGGGCGTCACGCCTTCCGTATCTTCGCGTAAACCACCGCGTCGATGCTCTCCGCCGTGACCGTCTGCACCTCGCGCAATCTCATCAGCTCCGTCGTGGCCTCGTCCGTCGCGTTGTTCGCCAGCTTCAAAACCTCCCGGTCAAACGTCCCGCACCGCTCCGCCTCGATCGCCACGAGCTGCATCTGGTTCAGATAGTTCAGCAAAATGTGATAAGACCCTTCCACCGTCTTGTGAAACACCGCGAGCTTCTCCTGCTCCGTCCGCCGGTGATCCTCAAACGCCCGCAGCGTGATCGTGAAGATCAGCAACGTGGACAACGCCACGAACAACCACCCCTTGATCGTCTGCAAATACGCCAGCTCACCCGCGTCCGCCGTCATCAACTCCACCAGCCGGTCCGATAAAAAAATCCACAGAATGCCGAACACGGCATACGCAAAAGTAACCCGCAGGTAAGGTTTCATAAGGGTGGCCGCAGCACCGCCACCATGCCGCCTGCCCCGCCGGTAGAAATCCCCGCGCGGCCCGCCCCGCCACTTTTACCGCCGCGGCCGGCCTCAGCGTTTCTTCTTCCCCTTCTTTTTCCGCTCCGGCGGCACCACCACCACCGGACACGGCGCTTTCTTGAGCACCGCATTCGTCGTGCTACCCACCAGCAGATCATAGAACGCCGTGTGTCCATGCGACCCGAGCACGATGTAGGCGGCCCGCACCTTGCCTGCCTGCTCCAGAATATTCCCCGCCGCAAAACCACTCACGAGTCGCGTCGCCACCGGCACACCCTTCGCCGCAAGGGATTTCTCCAGATGCGCCATCTGTTTGCGCGCGGCCCCTTCATTGATCGCCAGAGTCTCCTGCAACACTTCGGCCGTGAGTCCATAGTCGGTCGTGATCACCGGATGCTGCACCGCGTGCAGCAACACGACCCGGCCGCCGGTCGTCTTGGCCAGTTCCACCGCCACCGCCAGCACGCCACGCGTCGCCGACGAAAAATCCACAGGGGTCAGGATTGTTTTCATGGCAGACCCTAACCTCAAAAACCTTCATCCGCAAACCCCATCAGCCCCCGCCTACCCCCGCCGCCCACGCTCCGCCAGCCACTCCGTCATCATCCCCAAGCCACGCTCCCGCCCCGGTAAAAACAAATACAAATCCGACTCCAGCGTCCGCGCCAGCCGCGCCAGCAACTCCGCCGGCGGCTTCCGCATCCCCAGCAAACGCTCCACCCGCTCCAACGCCTCCTCCGTCTTCCCGTCCGCCAGCATCCCGCGCATCAACATGGCCAGCGTCGGCTGGTTCAACGGATCCACCTCCACCGCGTGACTCAACACCCGCTGCGCCTCCACCCGCCGCCCCGCCCCCTCCAGCCGCTCGGCCAGCGCCAGCAACACCGTCGCCGGCAACACCCGCGTATCGCACACCCGCCTCACCAGCGGCTCCGCCTCCGCCTCCCGCCCCGTCGCATAAAACGCCACCGCCCTCAGTCCGCCCAACACCAGCCGCGCCCGCTCGCTCCAAGCTTCGCCCCCCGCCGCCCCGGCCCCCGCCCGCTTCACGAGTTCGTCGCTCCACCCCACCGCACCCGCCGCATCCCCCCGCGCCAGCAGCGCCGTCACCACCAACAACCCCGCATCCGCCTCCCCGCGACCGAGTTCCCGACAACGCCCCTCCACCGCCTTCGCCACCTCCACGCGCCCCGCACGCGCCGCCTCTTCGCCCAACTTGAGCAACGCCTCCGCCTCCCCCGCGAACCGCGTCAAAAACGCCCGCTCCGCCTCCTCCCGGCGCACGTCGTCCCCCTCGTCCCCGCACGCCGCGATAAAATCCACATACGCCTCCACCCGCTCCGGCAACGCCAGCTGTCTCGCCACGGCCGCCGTCCGCACCTCGCCCCACCGTTTCTGCTCCCGCAGATAATGCACCAGCGTCCGGTAAATCTCGAAATCCTCCGGCACCTGCGCCGTCAACTCCCGCAACCGCGTCGTCGCCGCGTCCCGCCGCCCTTCCTCCCAGTCGATGCGCGCCAGCACAAACCGGCCTTCCGGCGTCCCCAGCAATTTCGCCTCCTCCAACACCGCCACCGCCTCCGCATGGCGGTCCCGGTTGAAAAACGCATACGCCCGCGCCGTGTTCGCCATCCGCCACGCCGCGCTCCCCGCCTCCAGCCGCCCGCGCAACTCATCCGTCAACCCGATCACCGTATCGTCCGCCTGCAACCCGAAGAAAAACCCCAGCACCTGCCGCAGATACTCCACCTCGTCCCCGTGATGCCGCAACCCGTCCGCCAGCGTGCTCCGCGTCATGTCCGCCCGCCCCGCCATCAGATAAATCCGCGCCACCATCAACCGCGCCTCCCGATGCTCCGGCACCGCCGGCAACCCCGAACGCAACAACCCGAACGCCGCCCGCCACTCCTGACGCTCCGCCAACTCCAGCCCCTGACGAATCAGAAACTCCCCCTTCGCCCGCCGGTAATCCTCGAGCTTCCAAGGCAGCAGCAACATATGCCCGTAACTCACCTCGGAGAACCCCCGCCTGTATTTGACAAACGCATACGCTCCCGAAGCCAGCGACACCCACCCAATGCCCCCGAGCACCAGCAGCCACACCATGATCCGCCCCCAAAACAAACGCACCGCCGTGGCGTCCGCAGACCGCTCATATTGAAACGGCGCCCACCGCCCGAGGCCGAGCCCCGGCGAAACCTCACGCGCCTCCGCCGACACCTTGGAGGCATCCGGAGGGCTGGGCAGATCGTCATTATCCATAAAAACCAGAAAACAAAAAACCCGCCCGAATCGGGCGGGCTTTCAAACCATAAACAGAGTCAGGCCCCTCAAACCCTCCGCCGCCTGCGCAGACCCACAACTCCCAGCGCTCCAACTCCCAAAACCCCCGCCCAAGCCGCCGGCTCCGGAATCGCAGACAATGTATCTAGCGATAAATTTAACGTATTTCCAAGACCGCTCGTAAGTAATCCAATACTGGTGACGGTGCCGTTAAAATTACTGCTATTTCCAGAATCCTGCGCCAAGAACTCCAGTGGGACAGTCACAAC
>CAMBLN010000010.1 GCA_945868215.1 Opitutus sp. GAS368 | reverse complement strand
TCCTGCGACCTCGTTACCTCTGTAACAACCCCACAGTGTCACCTATTAGGTGACACTTTTCATCCCGGCTCTCATTCGTGGGAGCGAGCTTGCTCGCGATTCCGCGCCCCATCGCCTTTTCGCGGTTAACCCTTTAACCCCCTCGTCCTCCTTCATCTGGCAAACCCCGTGCTTGCGCCTGCGCTCCGCCCGACTGTTCATCACCACTTCGTTTCATGCCGTCCGCCCGCCCGTCGTCACATCCCACGCTCCACCCCGCGCAACTCCGCCCGTTGCGCGCCCGCCTGCGTGCCTCCATCCGTGACGCCGGCCTCACCGATTTCGGACTCGCCGCCGGCCCCGCCGGACAACCGTTCTGGGAACTCGAGCCCACCCCCCTAGTCATCGAGGCCCCCGAATGGACCCAACTCGAAGCCGCCCTCCGCCAGCGCGCCCACTTCGTAAACGCCCTCCTCGTCGATCTCTACGGCGGTCAACAGGCCCTCCACCAGCACATCATCCCGCCCGAGCTCGTCTTCTCCGACCCCTACTACCGCCGCCCTTGCCTGGACTTGGAACCCCACCGCGCCAGCCCCGCCACTCTCCTCCGCTTCGACCTCGTCAAGACCGCCGAGGGCTGGCTCTTCGACGACACCCGCGCCAACACCCCCATCGGTCTTTCCTACGCGGTCCAGAACCGCCGTTTCATGACCCAGGAGGCCACCGATCTCTACCGCGCCCTCCCCGATTACCACAGTGTAATCAACTTTCCACTACAGCTCCTCGACCACCTCCGCGCCCTCGCCCCCGGCGACATCCGCGCCCCGTCCATCGTCGTCCTCACCGCCGGCCCCCACGACCCGTTCTACTCCGAGCACAGCTTCCTCGCCCGCAAGATGGGTCTCCCCCTCGCCCGCGGTGACGACCTCCTCGTCCTCGACAACCGCGTCTACTTCAAAACCATCGCCGGCCTCGAACGCGTCGACGTCATCTACCGCCGCCTCAACGACGCCCACATCGACCCCGTCGTCTTCTCCACCGACCGCGAGAACGCCGGCATCCCGGGACTCCTCCAGTGCATCCGCACCGGCCACGTCGTCCTCGCCAACGCCATCGGCACCGGCATCGCCGAGAGCCGCGCCCTCAACGCCTACGCCCCCAAGCTCCTCCGCTTCTACCTCGGCGAGAAACCCCTGCTCGGCTCCGTCCCCACCTACACGTGCGGCGACACCGACCACCTCGACTACATCCTCGAACACGGCGACCGTCTCCGCATCCTCCCCGCCCACGACCCGCGCAACGGCGACTGGCTTTCCACCAACTTCGCCCCCGCCTCCTCCCCCGCCCTCATCGGCCCCGGCGGACTCTCCAAGACCGTCCGCGAAAACCCGCACGCGTTCGTCGCCCAGCCGCGCCTCCAACTCCTGCCCGTCTCCCCCGGCCCGCGCAACGCCCCCCCCGCCCGCCTTTCCGCCTTCGTCCTCTGCCAGGGCCGGCGTTTCTCCGTCTTCCCGGGCGGACTCGTCCGGCTCGGCGAACCCGACCACGTCACCTCCCGCGTCGGCCCCACCGCCGATGCCGTCGTCCTCATCGACACCCAGGACAACTCCGGCGACATCGCCGACCACGAAACCGCCTCCGGCGGCGTCCAGACCAACACCCTCGGCTCCCGCGCCGCCGAACACCTTTTCTGGCTCGGCCGCTACCTCGAACGCGCCGAGGCCACCGCCCGCATGTTGTCCATCCTCGACGACGTCGCCCTCGAGGAAATCTCCGCCAAGGACCGCCGCCGCTGGCTCCCGCTTTGGCGCGGCCTCCTCGAGGCCACCGGCCACACCGACCACAAAATCACCGCCCGCGCCAACCCCCAGGCTTCCCTCTCCACCGACCTCATGTGGCGCATGTCCCTCGACACCGCCAACTCCAGCTCGATCTATTCCTCCATCAGCTGGGCCGTCGAAAACGCCCGCCAGCTCCGCGACTACGTCAGCCCCGAGGTCTGGACCACCCTCGGCCGTCTCCTCCGCCGCCTCGACGAACTCCACAAGCTCCGCCCCGTTCCCGGCGGACGCCGCACCGTGGCCCGCCCCGACCGCGGCCCGTCGCTGCCCACCCAGGCCGTCCAGACCGTCCTCACCGAGATCAACGCCATGATCGGCCTCGCCGAACGCACCATGGTCCAGGACGCCGGCTGGCACTTCCTCCACATGGGCATGCACCTCGAACGCGCCACCATGACGTGCAGCGCCCTCCGCCACATCCTCAGCGCCCTCGACACCGCCGCCGCCGCCCGCCCCGCCGCCGACGCCGCCGCCAAAACCCCCTACCGCGACAACCCCGAACTCTCCGCCCTCCTCCGCATGCTGGGCTCCCAGGACGCCTACCGCCGCCTCTACCAGATGCGCAGCCAGCCGCGCTTCGTCGCCGAGTTGTTCCTCCAGCAACCCGACGCCCCCCGCAGCATCTTCCACAACCTCCATCAGATCAAAATCGCCCTCCGCGCCATCCGCCACGACGTCGGCGAACCCGGCGACGACCCCACCATCGCCGTCGTCACCGACACCCTCAACTTCATCGCCGCCGTCCCCCTCGCCCGCCACTTCAACGACGACCCCGACCGCCCCTCCGCCGAAGACGCCAAACTCAGCGAAACCCTCGCCGACCTCCTCGACCGCCTCTACGCCCTACACCCCGTCCTCAGCGACCACTACTTCAGCCACCAGGCCCGCATCGCCCCCCGCATGACCCAGGTCGAACTGAAACTCTAACCCCGTCCGATGTAGGCCCGACCGCCGGTCGGGCTTTCCGAAATGTAGGAGCCTGCTTGCAGGCGATGCCCGAAATCCGCGTATCCACTCAGTAACCACCCCGTCCGTGCCCCTCCCTCCCGCGACCCTCTCGCGCTTCTACCACCAGCTCGCGCAGCAACTCTCGGCCGGCCTCACCTTCGCCCAGGCCCTCCGCGCGCCTTCGTCCGCCCCCGCCGCCGACACCCTCCGCCTCTCCGCCCTCGCCGAAGACGGACTCTCCATCCCCGAAATCATCGCCTCAGCCGGAGACTGGCTCCCGCAAAACGACCGTCCCTTTCTCGCCGCCGCCGCCCGCTCCGGACGCCTCCCGCGCGTCCTCGTCAACCTCGCCGAACGCCACGCGCAAATCGCGCAGACCCGCCGCCGCGTCCTCCTCGCCTGCCTCTACCCCGCCGGCGTCTTCCACCTCGCCGCCGTCCTCTTCCCGTTCCTCCGGCTCATCGATTTTGAAACCGGACTCAACTGGAGTCTCTCCGCCTACCTCGGCGGACTCCTCGCCATCCTCCTCCCCGTCTGGGGCGGCGCCTTCCTGCTCCGCGTCCTCATCCGCCGCGAACACCCGCTCGCCCTCGCCCTCCTCAACATCCTCCCCGCCATCGGCGGCTACCGCCGCCACCAAGCCCTCGCCGACTTCTCCTTCGCCCTCGGCAACCTCCTCGAAAGCGGCGCCCCCATCGACCATGCCTGGCTCGCCGCCGGCGGACTCGCCCGCTCCCCCCGCATCGCCGCAGCCACCCGCACCATCCACGCGTGCATCGAACGCGGCGAAGCCCCCGGCCCCCACCTCACCGCCCTCGACGTATTTCCCTCCGAATACGTCGCCCGCTACCAAACCGGCGAAACCACCGGCAGCCTGGACACCACGCTCTTCTCCCTCGCCGAGCACCACCAGACCGCCGCCAACGCCCGCCTCACCGCCGCCTCCATGATCTACCCCGGCGTGCTCTTCGCCGCCGTCGCCCTCCTGGTCGCCTGGTTCGTGATTTCCTTCGCCCTCCAATACTACGGCCAGATCAACTCGATCATGGACGGCATGTGATCCAACCGTCCCTTTTTCAGGCGAAGGGCCGCAGGCAAACCCGCGGCCCTTCGCCTTCTGTCCGCCCTCGTCACTTCAGCTTCGCCCGCTCGCTTTCCAACGCCGCGCCCACCAGCGGATAATAACCGATTTTTTTCACGACCTCCTGCCCCACCGGCGAGAGCGTGAAGGTGAAAAACTCCCGCTGCTTGTCGTTCGCCGGCTTGGAGGGATCGCGGTTGATCACGATATAAAGTCCCCGGGCCAGCGGATAACTGCCGTTGATCGCCGTCGCCTCGCCCGGAGCGACCTTGGCCGCACCCGCCGTCTTCGCCAGCGGCACCGCGTTCACGCTGGGCGTCTTGTAGGCGATTCCTGAATACCCGATCGCATAGCGCTCGGCGGCCACCGCCGCCACCACCGCCGCGCTGCCGGGCAGCTCCTGCACCACCGGGGCAAACTCGCCTTTCATCAACACCTCGTCGCGGAAAAACCCATACGTCCCCGAGGCTTTGTTGCGGCTGAAAATGACGACCGGCGCATTCGCCCAGTCACCCGTCAGCCCGAGTTGACCCCAGGTCGTGATCGCCGCCTCGCCCCGCTTGCGCGTCGCCGAAAAAATCGCGTCAAGCTGCCCCAGCGTCAGGCCGCTCTTGGCGATGGGATTGTCCGGGTGCACATACACCCCGAGCGCGTCCACTGCCACGCGCAAAAGCGTGGGCGGATACCCGAAATGCGCCTGGAAACGCTCCACTTCCGCCGCCTGCAACGGCCGGCTCATCGGACCGAAATCCGAACGCCCTTCGATCAACGCGGGCATCGCCGTCGACGAACCCAGCCCTTCGTGGGCGATCCGCAGCCCTTCGTGGTAACCCAAAAACACCTTCTCCAACTCCGCCACCATCTCGTCCATCGAATCCGATCCGATGCTCCGCATGCGCTCCCCTTTGAGCACTCGCACCGGCTGGTAACGCGCATCTGGCGCGGCCCCGCCCACCGGCACAACCGTCGGTGCGGGGCTGGTCGCCGCCGGCGCACTCGTCACCGGCGCCGCAGGCTTCGCCGCCTCGGCCACCGGCGTGCGCGGCGCGGGCTTTTGCCCGTTGATCGCCGCCAGCACGTCCACCGCCTGCGCATCACTCAACGTCCCGATGCGCCGCATCTCCATCACATGCGCCACCTGCTTCGCTTTTTCCGCCTCCGCGCGCGCCTGCGCCTCCTTGTAGGCCGGGGTGGACTCCGGCGCGACACACCCGGAAAAAGGCAGCACCCCCGCACAGACAACCAGCAGCGCAAACGCCGCCCGGGTCGGTTTTAAATAATCAGAACAGGTTTTTTTGGATTTCATGGTTGGGAAGAAAAATCAATTTCACGGATCACGCGGAACCCGATGTAGGCCGTCACCACCACCGGCGAATAACTCCAGCGATTCCCCGAGCGCGCCTCCGTCGCGCCGTCATTCCACGAGCCGCCGCGCACCACCTTCATCGCCAGATCCGGACGCCCGATGTTTTCGTCCGCCGGTCCGGTCGGATCGCTAAGCGCCGTCGCGGCATACGGCGCGCTCCAGTCCGCGCACCATTCCCACACATTGCCGTGCAGGTCGCTCAACCCCCACCCGTTCGCCACACCCGCCGTCCCCGCCGACACCGGCGCTCCGACCGCCCGGCTCGACCCGTCGTCAATGTTCGCCTCGCGCAAACTCAGCCCCGCACCCGACTGGAACGCCGTCGTCGTCCCCGCCCGGCACGCATATTCCCACTCCGCCTCGGTCGGCAGCCGGTAACTCGCCTGCTCCCGTTCCCCCAACCGGCGGCAGAACTCCTGCGCATCCTCCCACGTCACCAGAACCATCGGCTTGTCCCCTCCGATAAAATCCCGCTTCTGCTTCCCCGCCGTGATGCGCGCCTCCGCCTGCCCCGCCCCCATCACCCGGTCCCACATGGCCTGCGTCACCTCCGTCATCCCCATGTAAAACCCCTTCGTCACCGTCACCGTGCGCTGCACCTCGTCGGAATCACGCCCCGGTTCCCCCGCCGGCGTGCCTTGTTTGAAAGTCCCCGGCGGCACATACGCCAGCGCCAGCCCCGTCGGCGTCGTCAACACCTGCCCCGGCTTGAATTTGTGACGAAACACATACGCCTGCGCCTCCTCGCTCCCCGGCGCCAGCCGCAGCTCCTGCTCGTAAAAATACAACGCCATGCCCGCGTCCTTCGCCGCCACCGCCTTCTCCGCCAGCACCCTCGTTTGCCGCGCCGCCGCCTCCCGCACCCGTTTCACCGCCGCCGCCGCCTGGTAATAAGCCTCACCCGCCGCCTTCGGATCGCTCGCCGCCAGTCCCTCGGCCGCCTTCACCTGCCCGGCCAGTTTCGCCGCCTCGTCCGGCGCATACTCCGACAACATCTTCATCGGCACCGCCTCGAACCCCGTCTCGTAACGCCGCCTCGCCACCTTCACCGCCACCTCGCCCGCACTGCGCGCCGCCGCCCGCCACAACTCCCCCGCTTCACGCAGCTCCCCCGCCTCGAAGCGCCGCTGTGCCCCGCTCGCACCGGCAAACGCCCCCGCCAGCCCCGGATCCACTTCGCCCGTAACCGCTCCCGCACGGGCCAGCGCAATCAACTCTTCCGCCTCACGCTTCGCCGCCATCGCCGCCTCCAACTCATCCCCCGCATCCGCCACCACCACCGCAGGTGCCGGAGCCGGCGCAGGCGCGGCCACCGCCGCAACGGCCGCCGACGCCGCCTTCACCCCGGCCTTCGCGTCCCCCTTCAAAAAATACCAGGCTCCGCCCCCCAGCACCAACACTCCCGCCGTCAGCCACCCGATCCACCCCGCGCTCACGCCCTTCTTTTTAACCGGCGTCTTCGGCTCCACCGCCGCCGGTTTCGGTTCCTGCACCGGCGCGACCACGCCGGCCGCCGCCACCTGCACTCCCTGCACCGGCGTATCCAGCCAGCGCGGCCGTCCCTGCGGATCCGGCGGCGGCACCATCATCCGCTTCACACCCGCCGCCGGAGCGACCGGTGCCGTCTGCATGGATGTCGGCGGAATCGTCTGCTCGTTATACACAGGTTCCGCCGCCACCGGTGCCGGTGTCAACTTTACCAACTCCGGCGTCGGCGGTGCCACCACCGCCCGCTGCATCTTTATCGCAAACGGCGAACCGTTCCCCGCATTACTCCGCGCATCCGTCGCTTTGCCTGTGGATTTTTCAACGCTCATAAAAATTATTCACCCGTCGTCAGCGCACCCCGCCGCCGCGATACCCCGGCCCCGCGCCGGTTCCCGTCGGCACGGGGAAGGGCGCCGCCGACGCCACTTGCGCCCGCTGCTCGAGTCCCGAGATCAACGAATGCTCGCGCTCCCTCAGGAACTGCTCCCGCTGCTCCACCACCGCCAGTTGCTCCCGCGCCTCGTGGAACCGCTCGATCATCAACGTGCGCAGCCCCGCCGGCATCCCCACGCCGTCGCTGTGCCGGCATGTTTCGATCTCCTCCAGCGGCAACGCCAGCATCTGCGCCATGTCCTGGTGAAACATCCTCAACCGCGCCAGGATCTCCAGCAGCAGCGTCTCCTTCTCCTCCGCCGGTATCTCGCGCAACTCCAGTGAAAAATTCCTGAACGCCGACGCATCCAGCCGCGCCTGCCCCAGATGTATCCACAGATCCGACAAAAACCGCGTCTCCAGCGTGGGCGCGAACCGCGTCCGCGCCGCCGACACCGGCTTCAACCCCTCGATCTCCTTGCCCGCCAGCAGGGACAGATTCGTAAACATGCAGTTCGGCCCCACCGGCATCACCGCCACCTGCGACCCGTCCGCACCCGCATACAACACCAGGTAATGCGTCCCCGGATCGTCAAGATGCACCTGCAGTTGCACGGCCTGCTCGCGGTCGATCGCCTCGAACAGACGGGAGGACGATGTGATCGGAATGCTCATGGCGGTGAACGGTGTATTTGTTTTTTAACTACGTGACTGGCGTTCCGCATCTCAAGCCCGCCCCCGACCCCGGCACAACACCCGACTTGTTGCGCACCAAATCTTAACCTTCGCGTAAACCCACGATCACAATCGTCACCGAAACGCCTCCCGTTCGTCGTATTAACCGACGTTAACGCCATCGGTTATCCACCGCGCGTCCGGGTCCCGCTTTTCCATCCGTGTAATCAAATCCTCGATACACACCGGCTTCGAGGCGGGGCCGACGCTTACGCTCCTCGATGCGCCTCTCCGCGTCCCTTCGCCACTCGAAGCCGGCCGTAGTCGAAACCCCCGGCTCTTATTGTCCAAGATCTTATATCAGATTGGCATAGCTGCGAAAAAAATTTATATTCTCTTGCGGATCAGCGCGGATACAAACCCATCAATCCGTGCCCATCCGTGAAATCCGTGGTTAAAGTCTGAATGTTTCAGCTGTTCGTATTCCCCAACCTCCTCCCCCTTCCAATCCATGAAGAAAAAATCCTCCTACACCATCGCCGTCATCGGCGCCGGCGCCATCGGCCACGACCACATCGCCTCCTTCAAGCAGCACCCCGCCGCCAGGGTCGTCGCCCTCGCCGAAACCTCCCCTGAACGCGGACGCGAAGCCGCCGACAAATTCAACATCCCCGAACTCGTCACCGACTTCCGCACGCTCCTTGCGCGCCCCGACATCGATATCTTCTCCATCGCGCTACCCAACTACCTTCACGCCTCCGTCGCGCTCGCCGCCCTCAAAGCCGGCAAACACGTCATGCTCGACAAGCCCATGGCGACCAACGCCGCCGACGCCGCCAAACTCGTCGTCGAAGCGAAGAAGCAAAAAGTCCTCCTCATGGTAGGCCAGAACCAGCGCTTCATCCCCGAAGTGCAGACCGCCAAACAACTCATCACCAAGGGCGTCCTCGGCGACGTTTACCACGCCAAGACCGCCTGGTGCCGCCGCGCCGGCATCCCGCGCATCGGCTCCTGGTTCACCCAGAAACAATTCGCCGGCGGCGGCGGCACCTACGACATCGGCGTCCACGCCCTCGACCGCTGCCTCTACCTCATGGGCGAATTCGACGCCGCCGCCGTCTCCGGCCAGACCTACGGCAAATTCGGCCCCCGCGGCCAGGGCTCCGGCACCTGGGGCAAAAGCGAAATCGACCCCAAGGCCAAGTTCGACGTCGACGACCTTTCCATCGCCCTCATCAAGCTCAAGAGCGGCCGCACCGTCCTCCTTGAAACGTCCTGGGCCGCGCACCAGCCCGAGCCCGACAACAACGGCACGCAGCTCTTCGGCACCCAGGCCGGCCTCAAGTTCCCCCCGCTGCAGCTCTTCCGCAACGGCCCGCACGGCTACAGCACGGAGCTCGTCACCCACCTCCCGAATCTCGTCGATGGCAACCGCATGAAACACTTCATCGACGTCCTCCTCGGCAAGGCCCAGCCCCACGTAAAACCCGCCGAGTCCCTCGCCATCCAAAAGATCCTCGACGCCATCTACGTCTCCGCCAAAACCGGAAAAGAGGTCCGTATCAAATAATCCGATACACCGTCGCCCCGCAGCCCCGGCCGCACCGCCGGGGCTTTTTCACGCCTTGCCCGCGCCCCTTCACTCCTCCCCGTGCCCGCCTTCCAGCACCGAGCGGATCGCCTTCGCAAAATCCGTCAGCCGGTAGGGCTTCGCCACCCTGCCGCTGAACCCGTGGGTCTTGTAATTCGCCATCACCGGATCGCTTGAGTAGCCGCTCGACACGATTCCTTTCACCTGCGGGTCCAGCTTGTGGAGCTCGATCATCGCCTCCTGCCCGCCCAGCCCCCCCGGCACCGTCAGGTCCATGATCACCAGGTCGAAACGCAGCCCCGTGCGCAGCGCCTCGGCATACACGCGCAACACTTCCTGCCCGTCCGCCACGCAGGTCACCTCGAAGCCCAGCCTCCGCAACAGCGCGTCCGCCATCGCCCGGATCAGCTCTTCGTCGTCCATGAACAACACCCGGCCGGTCAGATTGTCCGGCGCATGCGCCACTTCCGCCGCCGCCGGCCGCGCGTCCGGCACCGCCGGCAGCCAGAAACGGAACCGCGTCCCGCGTCCCACCTCCGACTCCACTTCGATGTGCCCTTGGTGCTTGCGGACGATTGAATACACCGTCGCCAGCCCCAACCCGCTGCCCGAATGCTTCGTCGTGAAATACGGGTCGAATATCCGCGCCAGGTGCTCCGGCCGGATGCCCTCTCCCGTATCGCTGAGCGTGATACACAAATAATTCCCTTCCTCCAGCTGCGGCACCGCCGCGTCCGCCAGATGCTGGTTGCGCATCGCGATGTGCATCACCCCGCCCTCCGGCATCGCCTGCACCGCGTTGATCACCAGGTTCTGCACCACCTGCCCGATCTGCCCTTTGTCCACTTCCGCCGTCCAGAGGCCTTCTTCGATCGCAAACTCGCACCGCACCTTCGAGCCGTGCAACGCGAAGTTCGCCGCCTCCTTCACCACTTCCGGCAACCGCACCGCCGACCGCACCGGCTCGCCCCCGCGCGCAAAGGTCAGCAACTGCTGCGTCAGGTCCCTCGCCCGCATCACCCCGCGCTCCGCGTCCTGCAACCAGCGCCCCGCCGAGGCCATCGCCTGCGAATCCAGCGTCGCCAGCGTGATGTTGCCCATCACCACCGTCAGCAGGTTGTTGAAATCATGCGCGATCCCGCCCGCCAGGATGCCCACCGACTCCAGCTTCGAGGCCCGCAAAATCTCCCCTTCCAGCCGCGCCCGCTCCGTCACGTCGCGCAACACCAGCACCGCGCCGATCGCCTGGCTCTGCATGTTGTGGATCGGCGCGCAGCGTCCTTCGATCACCCGCGGCGATCCCTGCCGGTCCAGCAGCACCGTGTTCGCCGGCAGGTCGATCACGCGGTGCGACGACACCGCCGTCGCCGCGGGCGTCGCCACCGGCAGCCGTGTCTTCTCGTGGCGCAGCACACACACGTCGTCGAGCATCCGCCCGATCGCCGCGTCCTCCGACCAGCCCGTCAACTCCCCCGCCGCCTCGTTCAGGAAAAGCACCCGCCCTTCCATGTCCGTCGTGATCACGCCTTCCGCCATCGCACGCAACGTCACCGCGAGTCGCTCGCGCTCCGCCGCCAGCGCCTCCTCGGTGCGCTTGATGCCCGTCAAATCCACCAGCACCACCTGCGTCCACGCATAGCTTTGTTTGCCTCCCAGCGATGGCACCCACCAGCGGTAGAACACCCGCCGCGGCATGCCGTCCAGCGCGTTCATGCGCATCTCGCCTTCGATCGCATTGCGGCCGTCCCACAGCGCCCGGCACAGCGTCCGGCGCACTTTTTCCATGTCCGGCGTGAGAATCCGCCCGATGTTGGCCACCGCCTCTTCCTTGCTGCCCGCCCCCACCAGATGAAGCGTCTCCCGGTTCACGCCCACCATCACCGAACCGGGCAGCGTCCCTTTCAACAGCTCCGGATGCCCGTCCGCATACGCGTCGAAATCCGTCACGCCGCCCGCCTTCAAATCATCCAGCCACACCCGCAGCCCGCGCAAATCGTATTCGATGATCGCCACCGGCGAATTCTCGAAGAGCACCCGGTAGCGTTCCTCCGACGCCCGCAACGACTCCTCCGCCCGCTTGCGTTCGTCGATGTCCGAATGCGACCCCACCAGCCGCTGCGGCTTCCCTGCCTGGTCGAAGAGCGCCATGCCGCGCGACAGGATCCACTTGTAGTCCCCGTCCTTGCACCGCATCCGGAACTCCACGCGGTAACTCGACCGGTGCCCTTCCAGATAATCCCGCATCGCCTGCTTCACCATCCCCACGTCGTCCGGATGAATCCGCGGCCAGAACTCGTCGCGCGCATTCATCATGTCCGACGCCGGATAACCGATGATCTCCCTCCACCGGTCCGAGATGAACGTCTCCCCCGTCACAAAATTAAACTCCCAGATGCCCGCGTTGATCCCGATCACCGCCAGCCGCCACCGGTCCTCCACGTCCCGCAACTTCTCCTCCGTCGCCCTCAACACGCTCAGATCCGTGAACGCCACCTGCACCCGGCTGTAATCCGGCCGCCCTTCTTCCTCCGGCACGCTCCAATGCATCAGACTGTGCCCCGCCCTGCTGTCCACCCCGCGGTAAAGCAACTCCCTCGTCATCTCCGAATCCCCCGCCCAGATCGCCTGCAACTGCGCCGCAAACGTGTCCAGCATCGCCGGCGTCGGCACGCTGCGGATCAACGTCTCGTAATCCCCCACATGCTCCACCGCCGCCAGCCGCAACACCGTGTGGTTCGCCGCCACCACCTTCACCCGTGAAAATTTCGCCGTCACCAGTTCCGGCCGCCCCGCCAGGTGCGCCGCCAGATCCGTCACGCCTTGCTTGCGCAGCTCCTGCAACCACACCGCCACCTCCGAATAATCCTCCTCCACGATCGCCACCGGCGTGTTCTCAAACAAATTCCGCATCCGCGTCTCCGACGCCCGCAACGCCCGCGTCTGCACCGTGATCTGCCCTTGCAACCGCCGGTTGATCCAAAACACCAGCAGCCCGCCGAGCGCCATCACCACAAACACCCAGCCCACCCAGCGCACCAGCGTGTCCGCATGCACCGGCTCCGCCACCGCTCCCGCCTCCTGCCCGTAAAGGGTCGCGGCCAGCGTCGCAAACGACACCAGGACCACCTTCGTCAGACGCAGAATTGAAGGGCGTTTCATGCTTTTTTACACAAAGCAGCGACACAATCCCCGCCCCCGCGCCTTGTCGAGGCGCAATCCCCGTTTTGCCCCGCGCATCCGTTCACGCCAACCATTCGCGCAACGTCGCCGCATCCTTCAAAAAAGCCTCCGGCTCGTCCCCCTTCACAAATTCCAACAGCGCATACCGGTCCCCCGGCGCCTGCTTGATCACTTCCAGGAAACGCGCCCACCGCTCCGCCCCGTCCGCCAGCGCGTGCCGCTCCGCCCCCGTCGGCCACCAATGAAACACATGGATGTTGCCCGTCCGCGGTAGCACTTCGCGCAATCCTTCCACGCACTCCGCCGTCTCCTCCCCGTTGTGCGGCTGCCAGCAGGTCGACACGTTCGCATGATCCACTTCCACGAGCAGACGCCCCGCCGACTCGTTCGTGTCCGTCAGCGTGCCCGCATGAAACTCCGTGCACACCCCCACGCCCGCCTTCGCCGCCAGCTCCGCCACCCGCCTCAAATCATGGATGATTTTCCAACGCCCTTCCTCGTCCACCGAATCCGACCCCGCCGTCCCCGGCCACACCCGGATCGTAGGCGCCCCGAGCTCCACCGCCGTCTCCAACACCCGCTCAAACGCCAGCCCCGCCCCTTCGCTCTGCCCCGCCCGGTAATAACTCCCGTAAGCCGCCGTCGCCAACCCGTGCTCCATCGTCAACTCCCGCACTTCCCGCGCCCGCCCCAGATCGCCATGCGGCACATGCACGTCCCCGCCCCACTCGATCCCCTTCAACCCCGCCTTCTTCACCCACCCCGCCACCTCGGCTGGCGTGAATTTCCGAAAGGTAATCGAAACCAGCCCGGGATAAATCATGCCCGCAACATAGACCCGCGTGCCCCTACCCTGCCAAGGAAAACCCCAAGGGATTCCCTTCCCGCCAGCGTATACATCTACGTGCGCCTTATCGCCCTCCTGACCTTTTCGCTCGCCGCCTTCGCCGCCACCCCCGCACACGCCTGCCCCGACTGCGGCGGCATGGGCAAAGCCATGCCTCTCGTCCTCCGCGAACTAGAACCCAAAGCCACCACCCTCTTCCCCGACGCCCCCGTCATCGACTACAGCCTCACCGTCGCAGAGACGACTCTCTCGCCGGCCGGCAAACCCGTCCGCGCCCTCACCCTCAACGGCACCGTCCCCGGCCCCGTCCTCCGCTTCCGCGTCGGCGACGTCGCCCGTATCCGCGTAACCAATACACTTGCCCGCGAAGAAACCTCCACCCACTGGCACGGCCTCCTCGTCCCCAACCTCGAAGACGGTGTCCCCTACCTGACAACCCCGCCCATCAAACCCGGCCAATCGCGCACTTTCGAGTTCCTCCTCAAACACCCCGGCACCTACTGGTATCACAGCCACACCGGCCTCCAGGAACAACGCGGCATCTACGGCGCCATCGTCGTCGAACCCGCCGCCACCGACACCCCGCCCGCCCGCCGCGACGAGGTCCTCGTCCTCTCCGACTGGACCAACGAAAATCCGCACGAGGTCATGCGCACCCTCCTGCGCGGCTCCGACTGGTATGCCCTCCGCAAGGGCACCTCCCAATCCCTCCTCGGCGCACGTCGCGCCGGACACCTGCGCGACTTCTTCCAACGCGAAAAATCCCGCCTCCCCGCGATGGACGTCTCCGACATCGCCTACGACGCCTTCTTGATCAACGGCCACCGCACCTCCCGCCTCACCGGCTCCCCCGGAGAAACCCTCCGCCTCCGCATCATCAACGCCGCGGCCTCCACTTACTTCTACCTCAGCTCCTCCGCCGGCCCGCTCACCGTCGCCGCCGCCGACGGACCCGACATCCGCCCCATCCGCCAAAACCGCCTCCTCATCGGCATGGCCGAAACCTACGACGTCCTCCTCACGCTCCCCGCCTCCGGCTCCGCCGAACTCCGCGCCACCGCCCAGGACAACTCCGGCCACGCCTCCGTCTGGATCGGCGACGAATCCGCCTCCGCATCCACCGCTCCGTCTCCGGGCCCCCTCGACCTCTACAGCATGGACGCCGCCCTCGAAGCCATCCTCGACGAACACGACGCCGACGGCACCGCCTCCGACACCGACGCCCTCGCCGCCGAATCCCCCCGCCCGCTCCCGCCCTACACGCGTCTCCAATCCGTCACCCCCACCACGCTCCCCGCCGACGCCCCCGTCCGCGACCTCACACTCAAACTCACCGGCGACATGCTCCGCTACACGTGGTCCCTCGACGACGAAGCCATGTCCCCCGACAACGTCATCCGCGTCCGCCGCGGCGAGATCCTCCGCCTCACCTTGGTCAACAACACCATGATGCACCACCCCATGCATCTCCACGGACACTTCTTCCGTCTGCTCATGCCCAACGCCGCCGACCCCGCGTATTCACCGCTCAAGCACACGGTCGATGTCCCGCCCATGAGCCGCCGCGTGATCGAATTCTACGCCAACGAAAACCGCGACTGGCTCTTCCACTGCCACCTCCTCTACCACATGATGAACGGCATGGCCCGCGTCTTCAGCTACGATGACCAGGGCCCCGCCCACCGACCCAACCTCGGCGAACACGCCCACACCTACGCCTGGATCGATGGCACCGTCCAATCCCACCTCAGCGACGGCGTCGCGACCCTCCAACGCGGACGCAACAACCTCAACCTCTCCTGGGAACTCGGCTGGGAACGCGTCCCCCGCCGCGGCTACGAAATCGACGCCACCTATTCCCGCTACTTCAACCCGCGCTGGACCGCCTTCGCCGGCTACCGTCTCACCAACCTCCCCGGCGGCGCGGACGCCGTCATCGCCGGCGCAACCTACCTGCTCCCCTACAACATCGACTCCACGCTCACCCTCCAAAGCGACGGCCACGCCCGCTTCGGCCTCGCCAAAGAACTCCCGATCACCGCCCGCCTCGGCCTGAACCTCCGCGCCGGTTACGACACCGCGCAAGACTTCGGCTGGAGTGTATCCACCACTTACCTACTCACCAAACAATTCTCCCTCATCGCCACCTACGACGACGACTACGGCCCCGGCGCCGGCCTCGCCTTCCGCTTTTAAATCCTCCCTTCAAAACCATGCGCTCCCTCCACCGCCTCATCCTGTTCATCCTGTCCCTCTCCGCCTCCGTGACCGCATCGGCCTCCGAAGCTCCGCCCAAACCCTACCCCCTCAAAACCTGCATCGTCACCGACAACGACCTCGGCTCCATGGGCGACGAAAAAGTCATCATCTACGAGGGCCAGGAGATCAAATTCTGCTGCGCCCCCTGCGACAAAAAATTCCGCAAAAACCCCGCCAAATACCTCAAAAAACTCAGTCCCCCAGCCTTGCCCGAACCCCCAAAACACACCAACACAAACCCATAAACACCAATTACAAATACAAGTTTGTCACTTAATAAGTGACAAACTTATCCTGATGCTCCTGCCAGCCGGTCGGCTCTCCATCGCAGCCCACACCCCGGCATTGCCCTGCACCGGCCTCCGTCGAAACTTCACGCCATGCCCGTGCCCTGTCTTATCCGCCGTCTTGCCTGCCTTGCGGTCATCTTCCCACCGCTCGCTTTCGCCGCGAAACCCCCAACCCCGCCGCCCGTCACCCTCAACGACTTCCTCGGCCTCTGCGTGCACACCGTGCAGTTCAAGCCCGAGCGCTACGCCGGCGTCACCACCGTCGTCCGCGACTACCACCCGATCGGCTGGGATCTCGCCGACGACACCGCCACCCCCGCCCCGCTCCCCTTCGCCAAAAACCGCGTCAGTTGGGAACACCTCTACGGCAACTGGCGCAAAGCCGGCTACCGCGTCCACGCCAGCCTCATGTTCCACAACCTCCCCGCCGGGAAATGGAAAAACCTCGAGGCCGACTCCCGAGCCTACGCCCGCGCCTTCGCCGCCATGGCCGGCCCTTCCGGACGCGACTGGCTCGAGGCCGTCGAGATCGGCAACGAACCCGGACACTACTCCGACGCCGACTACGCCCGCGTCTTCGACGCCATGAGCCGCGGTATCCGAGAAGGGGATACCCAACTCAAGATCGCCACCTGCAACGTCACCGCCGGAAAAAGCGGTGCCTACGAAAAATCCCTCGAACTCTTCCGTCCCTTCCTCGACCGCGTCGACATCCTCACCGTCCACACCTACGCGCAGACCGCCGGCTGGCCCACCTGGCCGCGCACCTTCCCCGAAGACCCCGCCACTCCCTACCTCCGCGACGTGCGCGCCGTCATCGCCTGGCGCGACGCCCATGCCCCGGGCAAACCGGTTTGGGTCACCGAATTCGGCTGGGACTCCCCCACCAGCCTCGCAGCCCGCAAAGGCGACTTCGCCAAATGGGAGGGCAACGTCACCGACTCCGCCCAGGCCGCCTACTTGATCCGCTCCATCCCGCTCTTCCTCAACGAAGGTGTCGAACGCGCCCACATCTATTTCTTCGACGACAAAGACGAACCGCAGATGCACGCCGCCGCCGGCATCATGCGCCACGGCAAACCCAAGCCATCCTGGCACGCCCTCCGCCAACTCCAAACCCTCCTCGGCGACGCCCGCCTCGAACGCCTCGACCGCGACGGCATCTTCCACTCCGCCCGCTGGCGCAAACCCGACGGCACCGCCTGGCTCATGCTCTGGACCGCCGAAGCCGACAGCGCCACCACCACGGCCCGCACCCTCCGCGTCACCCCCGCCGGCGACGCCCTTCCCATGACTCTCGACGCCTCCCCTCCGGCCCCGGTCCGACCCCAACCCGCCGGCCCCGGACAATGGACCCTCCCCATCGGCCCACGCCCCCTTTTCCTCCCCGTCAAATCCTGACCGCCCCAGCGTCCAAACCCAATTTGTCACTTATTAAGTGACAAACTTGACCGGCACCCTCCCCGTAGTCCGCCCCCGTGATCTCCACCCGCAAGCACCTCGACTACGCCCTCGGTTACCTCGAGTTGAATCTCCTCGCCGAAGCCCGCGCCGAACTCGCGCTCATCCCGACCGCCGACCGCGAAACCCCCGAGGTTCTCGGCGTGACCTTGGAAGTCGCGATGTCCGCCTCCGACTGGCAAAGCGTCATCACCACCGCCTCCAAACTCACCGCTGCGGAACCCTCCCTCGAACGCCCCTGGACCGCCTGGGCCTACGCCCTGCGCGAGCAAAACCACATCGGCGACGCCCTAGACATCCTCATGATCGGCGAAGAAGCCATCCACCGCCCCAGCCCCCTCGTGGACTACAACCTCGCCTGTTATCATTGCCTGATGGGCCACCTCGACAAAGCCCGACGCCGCCTCAAACGCGCCATCGCCCGTAACCCCTCCTGGAAAACCGAAGCCCCCTCCGACCCCGACCTCGCCGACCTTTATCCCCCGAAAAACGAGCCCACATCCCCTTCTCCCCCAACATAAAATACATATTTGTCACTTAATAAGTGACAAATTTCCCGTTCGCTTTCCTTCCCTCCCACGCACCACGGCACTCCCTTCCTTCCCCCGAACCGCCCCGCCCTCCCCGTGTCCGTCTTGCTTGAATCCTTGAGAACTTCCCCCGCCTCCCCACCTTCCTTTCCCATCATGCGTCTCCCCTCGCTCCTGCTCTCCCTGCTCGCGCTCCTCGTCTTCACCGGTTGCAACACCTACGAGCGCCGCGCCAAACAAAAGGCCGACGTCTTCGCCACGCTCTCCCCCGAAACCCGCACGCGTCTCGAAAACAAATCCATCCTCGTCGGCGACACCTTCGACATGGTTTACATCGCCGTCGGCAACCCCGACGAAAAACTCCAGTCCACCACCGCCACCGGCGCGACCACCACCTGGATCTACAACCGCTACTGGCAGGAATACCAGGGCGACGCCTACGACGGTTTCCGCCGCGTCGTCGTCCGCGACCCCAAGACCGGCGCCTCCACCGTCTACCTCGAACCCGTCAGCCGCCCGATCTACACCGACCGCAAACAACCCATCCTCCGCATCACCTTCACCGACGGCAAAGTCACCGTCATCGAGCAGCCCAAAACCTGACTTCGCGGCATTCCCGCCCGTCCGCTCATTCCCTCCTCGATCATGCCCAAACCGGCATCGTCACCCCTTTCGGCCACATTCCGGGCTTCCATAAGCGCCACCCGCCGCCCCTCCGGAACCACCGCCCTACACGGCGCTTGCCCAACCTGATCTTTTCCTTTGGGGTCGCCGCACCCCACAATGAGTTCTTCCCACGCTTCCCCCTCCACCCCCGACAAACGCACGCTCTGGAAAGTCATCTCCGCCTCCTCCGCAGGCACCCTCATCGAGTGGTATGACTTCTTCGTTTACGGCGCCCTCGCCACCATCATCGCCGGACACTTCTTCCCCAAGGACAACCCCACCGCCGGCCTCCTGCTCACCCTCGCCACCTTCGCCACCGGCTTCGTCGTCCGCCCGTTCGGCGCCATCGTCTTCGGCCATATCGGCGATCTCGTCGGCCGCAAATACACGTTCCTCCTCACCCTCCTCCTGATGGGTGGCGCCACCTTCGCCATCGGACTCCTGCCCGACTACGAAACCATCGGCATCGCCGCCCCCATCTGCCTCGTGCTCCTCCGCCTCGTGCAAGGCCTCGCCCTCGGCGGCGAATACGGCGGCGCCGCCACCTACGTCGCCGAACACACCCCGCAAAACCACCGCGGCTTCTACACCAGCTTCATCCAGATCACCGCCACCGGCGGCCTCCTTCTCGCCATCGTCGTGATCCTCGCGATCCGCAACCTCATCGGCGTCGAATCCTTCAACGACTGGGGCTGGCGCCTGCCCTTCCTCGTCTCGATCTTCCTCGTCGGCCTCTCCTACTACATCCGCATCAAGATGGAGGAGTCCCCCCTCTTCGCCAAGGCCAAGGCCGCCGGCAAACTCGCCGTCAATCCCATCAAGGAGAGCTTCCTCAACCCCGCCAACCGCCGCCTCGTCCTCATCTCCCTCTTCGGCGCCACCGCCGGCCAGGGCGTCGTTTGGTATACGGGCCAGTTCTACGCGATGTATTTCCTGCAGACCGTATCCAAAGTTCCCTACGAAACCGCCCTGCTCCTCGTCGCCATCGCCCTCGTCCTCGGCACACCCGGCTTCGTCCTCTTCGGCAGCCTCTCCGACAAGATCGGACGCAAGCCCGTCATCCTCGGCGGCATGGCCCTCGCCGCCATCCTCTACATCCCGCTCTTCGCCGGACTCCAGCACTTCGCCGCCCCCCTCAACGAGATCATCGCCACCGCCCGGGCCAACGGCGTCAGCGAATTCTCCGCCGCGATGTTCAACTACATCATGATCGTCGCGATCCTCTTCGTCCTGGTCTCGCTCGTCGCCATGACCTACGGACCCATCGCCGCCTTCCTCGTCGAAATCTTCCCCACGCGCATCCGCTACACCTCGATGTCGCTCCCCTACCACGTCGGCAACGGCATCTTCGGCGGACTCACCCCGCTCATCGCCACGAGTCTCGTCGCCCAGTTTGGCAACCCCTACGCCGGCCTCGCCTACCCCATCACCATCGCCGTCGCCACCACCGTCATCGGCGCGATCTACCTCAAGGAAAGTCACAAAGCCGAGATGGAGTAACCTTCCTCAGCCCCGTAGGCCGCGTTTCGAGCGAAGCGACAGTCCGCCACTCGCTCGCGCTCCCCGGCCGTCCGGCCTTCGAAACCTCGCATCGCGCCTATCGGCGCGCGGGGGACTCGATTCGCCGGACGGCTCTTTTTTTGCGCCTTTTTGCGGCCCACCCTCCGACAATCGCCTCACTCGCGCTTCAATTCGCGTTTCATCAACGCCGTCAACGCCTCCGCCGGCGGTTTGCCCGCATACAGTATCCGGTGAATCTCCCCGAGGATCGGCGCCTCGATTCCGCGTTCCTTGCACAACCCGTAAAACGACTCCGTCGTGCGATACCCCTCGACCACCGACTTGCTCGCCGCGATCAACTCCGCCGCACTTTTCCCTTCGCCGAGGTGCTGGCCAAACGTCCGGTTACGGCTCCACGCACCCGTGCACGTCGCCACGAGATCACCAAATCCCCCGAGCCCGTAAAACGTCTCCGCCTTCGCCCCGAGCGCCACGCCCACGCGCACCATCTCGGCCAGCGCACGCGTCAGCAACGCCGCCTTCGTGTTGTCCCCGAGCTTCAACCCGTCGCTGCAACCCGCCGCGATCGCATAAACGTTTTTCAACGCCCCGCCCAGCTCCACGCCGGCCACGTCGTCGCTCGTGTAAACCCGCAGCGTCGGCCCGCTTAACGCCGCCTGCACTTCCGCGAGAAACGCATCCGTCTTCGTCGCCGCGAGCACCATCGCCGCCGGCTTTCCCTGCGCGACTTCCGCCGCGTTGGTCGGCCCGCTCAGCGAACCCGCCGCCACCTGCGGCAACACCGCCGCGATGACTTCGCTCGGACGCAAATGCGTGCCCGACTCCAACCCCTTCGCCAGTGACACGACCAGCTTGAGCTGCGTCGCCAGCCCGAGATTCGCCTTCACGCGTTCACACGTCTCGCGCAACGCCTGCGACGGACACGCCAGAATGACGACCTCCGCCTCCATCAACACCGGCGTGAGTTCATGCCCGAGTTGGATGCTCGGCGGCAGCGAAATCCCCGGCAGGTAATCCGCATTCTCCCGAGTAGAGGCAATCGCCAGCGCCTGCTCAAACCGCCGCGGCACCAACGTGACCGTGTGATTCAACCGCGAAAGATGAACAGCAAACGCCGTCCCCCAAGCCCCCGCACCGATGATGGCGAAATTCATAAAGACGGGTTAACCACGAAACACACGAAATACACGAAAAGAATACGTCCAAAATCCGAGCTCCGACTTTCGTGTAGTTCGTGTGTTTCGTGGTTAAAAAACTCCGACTCCGCCTCACTTCAAAAACGCCGGAATCTTCTCGTTCGCGATCTGCTGCTCGAAGGTCTCGCGCGCGTTGATCAGCTCAAAGCTCGCCCCCTTCACCAACACTTCGCACGCCAGATTGCGCGTGTTGTAGCGGCTCGCCATCGAGAAACCATACGCACCCGCGCTCATGAACGCGATATACTCGCCTTCGCCGATTTCCTGCAGCGGACGCTGCTTGGCGAAACAATCTCCGCTTTCACAGATCGGCCCCACCACATCCGCCGTGAACGCGCGGCGTCCGCTGTCCCGGTGAAGCGGCACGATCTCGTGGTAGCTGTCATACATCGCCGGACGCGCCAGATCGTTCATCGCCGCGTCGATGATCAGAAAATTGCGCCCTTCGCCGCGCTTTAAATATTCCACCCGCGACAACAACACGCCCGCGTTGCCCACCATGTTGCGGCCCGGCTCCAGCAGGATCTTCAACCCAAGCGGCTTCAGCAGCGGAGCCAACGCCGCGCCATAAGCCTCCGGCGTGATCGGCCGCGTCTCCGCCGGCTGCGCGTCCCACCAAGCCTGCTGTCCGCTCGCCAGCGCATCCTGGTAAACGATGCCGATGCCGCCGCCGATCGAGAAATACGTGATGCCATACTTCGCCTTCAACTCCTCGACAAACGGCACGACCTTCGTCACCGCCTCGACAAACGGCGCCACGCTCGTCAGCTGCGAACCGATGTGCATCTGCACGCCTTTGATGAAAATATTCGGATACTTCGCCGCCGCCTCGTAGGCGGCCGCCGCGTATTTGAGCGGAATGCCAAACTTGTTCTCCGACTTGCCCGTCGTGATCTTCGCGTGGGTCTTTGCATCGACGTCCGGGTTGATGCGGATCGCGATCGGCGCCTTCATCCCGAGTTTGCCCGCCACATGATTGATGCGCGCGATCTCCGGCTCGCTCTCGACGTGGAACGCAAAAATCCCATTCTCCAGCGCCAGCTTGATCTCCGGCTCCGTCTTGCCCACGCCGGCAAACACGCTGCGCTTCACGTCCGCGCCCGCTGCCAGCACACGCCGGATTTCCCCGCCGCTCACCAGATCAAAGCCCGCCCCGAGGTTCGCGAAATGCCGCAGGATCGCGATGTTCGCGTTGGCCTTCTGCGCATAACACACCTGCACATCGAGCCCCGTCAATCCGTTGGCCAACCGCGTGTAATTGTCCGCCAGCGTGGTCGCGCTGTAAACGTAGGTCGGCGTGCCGTAAAGGCGGGCGATCTCGGCGAGATCGACGGATTCGCAATGCAGGTTGGAGCCGACGTAAGTGAAGTGGTGCATGACGGTCTTCTTGGAAACCGGAACAATTGCCGGTTCCCCCGCGTAAAAACCACCCCAAACTCTCACCGCATCCTCGGCGGCATCTTCGGAGACGAAAGCACCACCACCGCCCCTCCGCGCGCCTTACAAGCCAAACTACGTCTCCGCCGCCTGTCCGTTCACCCCTCGCTCTGCCAAACATCTGTGAAAATGTATCCGTTTCCCCACTTCCCTCTTGAACCCCCGCGCGTCTTGCCTCGAAGGTCGTTTCGTGCTCCGCGCCCTGACCACATTTTTGCGTTTTCTGCGCCTCCCGACCTTCATTCGAGGTCAGGGATCGCGTCGCACCACGCGGACCACCCCCGTGCGCAACGGCCAGTTTGCCAGCTTTATGTCGGTGCAGGGTTGCAGCCGCCACCGTCATCCCGACCGCCACGACCGCCGCCTGCAGTTTCAAAAACTCACCCGCGCCGTCGTCATGATCGGCGCCGCCGTCGGTTTCGCCTGGGTCGCCGTCGAAAGCGCCAAGGCCCTCTCGTTTTTCTAAACGACCGAGCCTTCCGCGCCCGTCCTCACGGCACCTGATCCGTGCCCATCTGCGTAATCCGTGGTTAAAAATCCCCTGGATCGGCCCGCGTCTCCGCATTTGCACCCCGCACCCGAACGCCTTTGATGCCCCCATGCGTTCACTGCTTTCCCTCACCTGCCTGTCCCTGCTCGCTCTGATTCTCTCCGGCTGCGGCACCCCGCCCGAACGCCGCCTCGATTCCCCCGCCCTCCGCGTCAAAAGCCTGACGCCCTCCGCGGACACCTACGCCCTCCAGTTGGAATTCATCAACCCCAACACCGCCCCGCTCGTCGTCAGCCGCTCAACCCACACACTCTATCTCGGCGACACCCAAATCGGCCGCCTCGACGACCGCACCCCCGTCGGCATCCCGCCCTTGGGCGGCGTCCCCCACTCGGCCACCCTCACGCCCAAGCTCGCCGCCGAACTCCGCGCCTACCTCGCCAAGCACCCCGGACAACTCCGCGCCTCCGTCGAAAGCTCCTTGGAGGTCACCGTCGGTGACAACGACACGATCACCCTGAAAACCGCCGGCACCGGCCTGGTCACCCCCTGACCTCGCGAGGTCCTCGGCTCCGCCCCCGCCTTAATAATGCGGCGGCCTCTCCTCCGCCGCGTTTCGCTCTCCTTCCCCGCCCGCCGGCGCCGTCTCCGCCCGCTGGCGCAACCGCGTCAGCTCCGCCTTCAGCCGGTCCAGCTGCCCCGCCATTTCGAGCATGGCTTTGTCCTGCTCGACCACATGTCGCTGCAACCACGCCAGCCGCTCCTCCAGACGATCAATTCGTTCGTTCGACACGGGGTTTGTTTGCAGGGGCGGGCGAACTCGCCCGCAGTTTCTCCAACTCCGGCACGACCACGCGCTGGTAACAATCCGGACACACCGAGTGGCTGAAATCCGTGCCCGTCCGTTCGTTGATGTAACTCTCGATCTGCTGCCAGTAATTTTGGTCGTCGCGCACTTTTTTGCAGTAGCCGCAGATAGGGAGGAATGCCTCCAGCTGCCGCACTTCCGTCGCATAGCGCAAGATCCGCTCCGCCACGCGCAACCGCATCCAGATCTCCTGTAAATCGAGCGGCTTCGTCAGAAAATCATCCACCCCCGCCTCGATCGCCTCCCGCTGGTTGTCCACATCCGCCTCCCGGCTCGTGAGCAGAATAAAATACGCGTAATCCGCGTTCACCCGGTTGCGCACCGCCCGGCACAACCCCAACCCGTCGAGCTCCGGCATCATCCAGTCGCTCACGATCAGTCGCACCGGCTCTTTCTCCAACACCCGCAACGCCTCCGCCCCGTCCTTCGCCTCGATCACTTCATGCCCCAGCCGCAACAGGGCCTGGTGCAGCACCGCGCGGGCGACCGGATCATCTTCTACGGCGAGGATTTTCACGACTGGTTGGAAAAAATGGGGCGGGGAAAATGCTGACTTGATGATGTTATGCGCCGTTCCGCAGCCCATTGACAATCCCCGATCCACTCAACCCGTCCAGCTGCCGGCTGGGGGTGTAAGTTTTCTGCCATCCCCGCCTTTCTGCTCCCCCTTGCTTTCGCCAGCTTTACATTTTTTAACCCCACCCTTTGCCGAAGGTAGGCCGCCTGCTTGCAGGCGCGGCTCGGCTCAGCCCAACACCGTCCGCAACGCCTCGGCCGTATCCACCGGCGCCTGACAACTGAACCGCTCGCACACAAACGCCCGCACCCGTCCGTCCGCCCCAGGTTTCATCTCCGCCAGCCAAGGCGCCCGTCCCGCCAGCCACCGCCCCGCCTCATCCTCGCCCGGCGTCGCCAAAACCGCCCGCCGCGGTCCCGCCTTTTCCCTCAACACATCCGCGAGTTCACGAAACTCCGCCGAAGCCACGTCCCCCGCGATCACCACCTGACGCGGCAGCTCCAGCGCCCGTTCGATCGCGCACAACATCTCCGGCAACGCATGCGGCGCCTTCGCCCACTGCGCCCGCAACGCCTCGATCGTCCCCAACGCCCGCTCCCGCGCCGCGTCGTCATGGAGCATCGCCGACATCCCCAGGAGGTTCCCCGCCGCCACCGAATTCGGCGAGGGCTCCGCCCCGTCGTAATCTTCCTTCAACCGCAGCACGATGCCCGCATCGTCCGCCCGCGAGTTGAAATACCCACCGTGCTCCGCATCCCAAAACAACGCGTCCATCACCTGCTGCAACCCGTCCGCCCACCGCAGCCAGCGCGCATCAAAGGTCGCCTCATATAAATCCAGCAGCCCCGCGATCAGATACGCGTAATCCTCCGCAAACCCTTCGTTCGCCCCGCGCCCGTCACGAAAATTCCGATACAATACCCCGCGCTTCGCATCATACAACTCCCGCTCGATGAACTCCGCCGCCTTCACCGCCGCCGCCCGGTAACCGTCGCGCACGTCCGCCAGACACCCCGCGGTCGACACCGCCGCCCGCGCCAGCGCCGAGATCATCAACCCGTTCCACGCCGTGATCACCTTGTCGTCCAGATGCGGACGCGGTCGTTTCTCCCGCACCGCCCGCATCACCTCCAAAGCCGCCCCCAAACGCTCCGCCGCCACCTCCGGCGCGAGCTCCAGCCCCCGTGCCGTCGCCGCCAGCGGCTGCCGCTGCATCAAAATGTTTTTCCCCGTGAACTCCCCGTGCGAATCAAGCTGCACCGGCACGTTGCCCTCCGCCGCGACACCAAAATGCGCGCACACCAGCGCCGCATCGTCCGCCTCCAACGCCGACTCGATCTCCGACCGCGTCCACACATAAAACGCCCCTTCCGCGTGCTCCGGCTTCCCGTGCGCCAGCAGCGAATCAGCGTCCTCCGCCGAATAAAACGCCCCGCCCGGCGCCGCCAGGTCGCGTAACACATAATTGAATACATCCCGCGCCATCCACGCGAACCGTTCGTCCCCCGTCGCCTGGTGCGTCTCCAGCGCGTTCACCGCGATCTGCGCCTGGTCGTAGAGCATTTTCTCGAAGTGCGGCACAAACCACGCCTCATCCACCGAGTAACGGTGAAACCCTCCGCCGACATGGTCGTGCAACCCTCCGCCCGCCATCTTTTGCAGCGTCACCGCCACCATCTTCACGCCTTCGCGCCCCGACTCGGTTTCGACGCCTTGAATCACCGCCGCCCGCAACAAAAACCCCAGGTTCGACGCCCGCGGAAACTTCGGCGCACCGCCAAACCCGCCGTTCGTCGCATCGAAGTTTTCATTAAAATACTGATAAGCCTTCTCAAACGCCTCCCCGCCCGAATCGTGCAGATCCGGCGCCGCCCCGGCCTCCGACCGCCGCGACTCATGATACTCCGTCAGCGAATCGATCACCCGCACCGACTCCGCGACCAGCCGCTCGCGATCTTCCGCCCACGCCTTCGCAATCGCCCGCAGGATCGACGGTAACCCCGTGCGCCCGTGCCGGTCCTCCGGCGGAAAATACGTGCCGCCGTAAAACGGCTTCAGGTCCGGCGTCAGCCACGCCGACAACGGCCACCCGCCGTGCCCCGTCATCGCCTGCACATACGCCATGTAAACCTTGTCCACATCCGGCCGCTCCTCGCGGTCCACTTTCACGGACACAAAATGCTCGTTCAAAATCGCCGCGATCTCCGCGTTCTCAAACGACTCGTGCGCCATCACGTGACACCAATGGCAGGTCGAATAACCGATGCTCAAAAAAACCGGCTTCCCTTCCGCCCGCGCCTTCGCAAACGCCGCCCCCCCCCAAGGCAGCCAGGCCACCGGATTCGCGGCATGTTGCAACAGGTAGGGCGATTTTTCGTGGGCAAGTTCGTTGGGCATGAATCGAAGCACGCACGTTCACGCAAAAACCCGACCGATGCAACGCTCCGCACCACTTACCCACCACCCCCACCACCCCTATAATGCACTAGTTTTACACTAATCGCTTGCGTGGCTCCGGCTGACAGGCTTTCTGCATCCTCATTCTTATGAAACCATACAAGCTCCTCGCTTGCTTGGTTACCCTTCAGTTCACGTGCGGCCTCACCCTTCAGGCCGCCGACACCCACGATTTCCGCCAATGGACCGACGCCAATGGTCGCACGATCACCGCGCGTCTCGTCGAGGCCATCGGCACCGAATCCATCAAAATCGAACGCCAGGACGGCCTCTCGTTCACCGTGTCCCTCAAGGCCTTCTCGCCGGCCGACCAAGCCTACGTGAAGTCGCTCCGAGCCGCCCCCCAAACGCCGAAGTTCAAGCTGCCGGACGGCCTCAAAGCCGCCGACCCCGCGCTCTGGACTTTGCTCGCGGCCAGCGGCACGCAGCCCGAGACCACCTACAGCAACACGAGCCTCGATCTCGTGCTGGAAACCCTCAACCGGCGCTTGTCGGTCGACGCCATCAAGTCTCCCGCCGGCCAGCCGCTTCTCGTGCGCACCGAACCCGCCAACCTCGCCGCCCGCGTCAAACTCTCCGGCGCCATGCCTCGCATGACCTTGGCTACCTTCATGAAAGAGATCGCCCGCGCCAACAACCTCGCCGTCGCCACCGACGCCAAGGGGATGGTCGTCCTCGTGGACAAAACCCCCGGCTCCGATCTCGAATTCCTCGGCGTCAGCCTCAATTAACCCTGACCGCAGGCAGCCCCGCCAAAAAAAGCCGCACCCCGAAAGGTGCGGCTTTTTGTATAACCCGTAGCGGAACGGCGGAGCCGTTTCGTCCGGATATCCGGCTCTGCCAGTCGGCTTACTTGCCCAACACCCAGCTGAAAATCAACGGAGCCACGATGGTCGCGTCGCTCTCGACGATGAACTTCGGGGTCTTCTGACCCAACTTGCCCCAGGTGATCTTCTCGTTCGGCACCGCGCCCGAGTAGCTGCCGTAGGACGTGGTCGAGTCGCTGATCTGCGAGAAATAACCCCACAACGGCACGCTCGTGCGCCCAAGATCCTGGTGCAGCATCGGCACCACGCAGATCGGGAAATCGCCCGCGATACCGCCGCCGATCTGGAAAAACCCGATCGAGCCTTCACCGTTTTTGAGGAGCTTCGCGGTCTTCGTATACCACTCGGCCAGCACGGTCATGTATTCGATGCCGGTGCGCACCGTGTGCACGTTCTTGATCTCACCGGTGATCACGCGGCCGGCAAACATGTTGCCCAGCGTCGCGTCTTCCCAACCGGGAACGATGATCGGCAGGTTCTTCTCGCACGCCGCGAGCATCCACGAGTTCTTCGGATCGATCTGATACATCTTCTTCAGCTTACCCGAGCGAAGAATCTTATACATGAACTCGTGCGGGAAAAACCGCTGCCCCGCCTTGTCGGCGGCGATCCACTCTTCCGCAACCGCCGCCTCGATGCGCCGCATCGCCTCGCCTTCCGGAATGCACGTGTCGGTCACGCGGTTCATGTGTCTGTCCAAGAGCGCCTGCTCGTCGGCCGCCGTCAGGTCGCGATAACCGGGAACGCGCTCGTAATAATCGTGCGCCACAAGATTGAAAATATCCTCCTCCAGGTTCGCGCCGGTGCAGACGATCGCGTGCACCTTGTCCGCACGGATCATCTCCGCGAGCGTGAGCCCGAGTTCGGCCGTGGACATCGCGCCCGCGAGCGTCACGAGCATCTTGCCACCGGCCGTGAGGTGGTCCTCGTAACCTTTGGCGGAATCCAACAGCGCCGCCGCGTTAAAATGACGGTAGTTGTGCGCGATAAACTGCGAGATCGGGCCCTTCTTGGCGGCGAGCTTCGCGTTGATGTCTTCCGGACGCTTCTGGAGCTTGGCTTTCTTCATAAAAGTAAGCCCGAGACTTACAGCGGCCCCGAAACCCGACGCCACACAAAACTCCGCGCCCCCCGCATTGTCACCCGCCCGCCACGAAAAGATTGTGCCACGCAAGCCGTTCACCACGCTCGCCAAACCCCGCCCCGCCCCCGTCCCCGCCATGGACAAAAACTACCCCCTCACCCACCCCCTTCACGATCAGGACGGCAACCTCATCGACAACCCAGGCCTCGGCTGGAGCCGTCGCATCGGCCTGATCATCGCCGCCCTGCTGTTTGCCGCCATCTGGATCAGCCCGCCCCTCCCGGGCCTCACCGCCGAGGGCACGCGCGTCGCCTTCCTCGCCGTCCTCATGGCCGCACTCTGGGTAACCGAAGCCGTGCCCATTCCCGCAACCTCCCTGCTGCCGCTCGTCCTGCTCCCGCTCATGGGCATCATGCCCATCCGCCAGGCCGCCGCGCCCTACGCCGATCCGATCATCTACCTCTTCATGGGCGGCTTCATGCTCGCCCTCGCCATGTAGCGTTGGAACCTCAACCGCCGCATCGCCCTCGCCATCATCGCCAAGGTCGGCACCAAACCCCGCTCGCTCATCCTCGGTTTCCTCTGCGCCGCCGCGTTCATCAGCATGTGGACGAGTAACTCCGCAACCGCGATGATGCTCCTGCCCATCGGCGTCAGCGTTTACACCCTCCTCAAATCCGTCCCCGGCGCCCGACTCGGTGCCAAGGAAATGGGCGCCGCCCTCGTCCTCGCCATCGCCTACGGCGCCAACATCGGCGGCATGGGCACCCTCATCGGCACCCCGCCCAACGCCATCCTCAAAGCCTACATGGAAAAGGCCCACGGCATCGAAATCACTTTCGGCCAGTGGATGCTCATCGGCGTGCCGCTCGTCCTCATCGCGCTGCCTCTCGTCCACCTCGTCCTCACGCGCATCAGCTTCCGCGTATCCAACATCGAAATACCCGGCGTCCGTGAACAAATCTCCGGCGAACGCGCCAAACTCGGCCTCGTCACCTGGCCCGAAAAAGCCGTCTGCGCCGCCTTCGGTCTCGCCATCGTCCTGTGGATTTCGCGCGAAGCCTGGAAAACCACTCCGTTCGGCAAACTCATCACCGACGAGGTCATCGCCATGGGCGCCGCCGTCCTGCTGTTCTTCATTCCCGCCAACCGCCGCGCCGACACCTTCATCCTCGACTGGAAGGGCCTCCAAAAAATGCCGTGGGATGTCCTCATCCTCTTCGGCGGCGGCCTCAGCCTCGCCGGCGCCATGGACAAAACCGGCTTGGTCGCCGCCCTCGCCACCGCGATGCAGGGCCTCTCCGGCTGGCCCCCGCTCGCCATCATGTTCCTCGTCACGCTCGTGATGATTTTCGCCACCGCGCTCACCAGCAACACCGCGACCGCCACCGCCTTCCTCCCCGTGATCGGTGCCCTCGCCATCGGCGTCAACCAGCCCGCGCTGCTCCTCTGCGTGCCCGTCGCCCTCGCCGCCTCGGCCGACTTCGCCCTCCCCGTCGGCACCCCGCCCCACCCCATCGCCTACAGCTCCGGACTCGTCTCGCTCCCCCGCATGTTGCGCGCCGGCATCTGGGTAAACCTCCTCTTCGCCCTCCTCCTCCCGCTGCTCATGTGGACCCTCGGCCGCCTCGTCTTCAACCTGAACTGACCGCCGCAGCCCCCGCCCCCCAAGCAAGTTTGTCACTTAATAAGTGACAAACCCCCACGTCCACCCGTCCGCGCCCCCTCGTGGATGAGGCGTTGACCGACGCACCCGGCCCCGTTTGGGTGTCCCGTTCTCATGCTGACTATTGCAGACGTTTCTAAGTCCTACGGCACCCGCGAACTCTTTTCCGACGTCTCGCTGTTCATCGCCCGCACCGACCGCCTCGGCCTCATCGGCCCCAACGGCGCCGGCAAGTCCACCCTCTTCGGCCTCATCCTCGGCGAGGAAAAACCCGACACCGGCACCATCGAGTGGGAACGCGGCGCCGACTTCGGCTACCTCCCGCAGGAGTCCGCCCCCGCCGGCGACGAGACCATTCTCCACATCGCGACCTCCGGCAAAAAACTCGAGCCCACCGATGACGACTACGACATCGACTACACCCTCGAACCCCGCGCCCGCAAAATCCTCGACGGCCTCGGTTTCAAAACCGACGACGCCGACAAACTCGCCAAAACCTTCTCCGGCGGCTGGGTCATGCGCGCCCACCTCGCCCGCCTCCTCGTCGCCGAACCCGCGTTGCTCCTCCTCGACGAGCCGACGAACCATCTCGATCTCGAAGCTCTCCTCTGGTTCCAGGACTACCTCACACGCTACCCCGGCGGCCTCGTCGTCATCTCCCACGACCGTGCTTTCTTGAACGCCCTCTGCACCGGCATGCTCGAGCTCCGCGCCGGCACGCTCCATTACTACCACGGCAACTACGACAACTTCCTCACCGAGAAAGAAGCCCGCAAACACCAGCAGCTCGCCGCCTTCAAAAATCAGCA
The DNA here is from genome assembly GCA_945868215.1 of Opitutus sp. GAS368. Classification (GTDB taxonomy): domain Bacteria; phylum Verrucomicrobiota; class Verrucomicrobiia; order Opitutales; family Opitutaceae; genus Rariglobus. Next base: position 3,155 of record CAMBLN010000010.1, on the reverse strand, counting down.
GCGCGAGATCGCCCACTTGCAGGTCTTCGTTGACCGCTTCGGTGCCAAGGCCTCCATGGCCTCCCGCGCCAAGTCCAAGGAAAAACAAATCCAGCGCCTCAAGGATGTCGCCGTCGAGGAGCCGACCGAAGAGCTGCGCAAGATGAACTTCAAGTTCCCGCAGCCCCCGCGCTCCGGCCTCAAGGTCATCGAGCTCGAACACGTCCGGCAGGCCTACGGCGACCACGTCGTTTACGAAAACCTCAACTTCACCGCCGAGCGCGGCCAAGGCATCGTCCTCATCGGACCCAACGGCGCCGGCAAATCCACGCTCCTCAAAATCCTCGCCGGCGTCATCCCCATCCAGGGCGGCACGCGCGAACTCGGCAGCAACGTCGTCCCCGGTTACTTCGCCCAGAACCGTCTCGATAACTTGAACCCCGACGCCACGGTCTTCGAAAACGTGATGGAGCTGCGCACCAACGAAAACCAGCTCACCGAACAGCAGGCCCGCGCCATCCTCGGCGCCTTCCTCTTCCGCAAAGACGACGTCCTCAAGCCCGTCTCCGTCCTCTCCGGCGGCGAAAAAACCCGCCTTGCCCTCGCCCGCATTCTCGTCCGCCCGCCCAACTTGCTCCTCATGGACGAGCCCACGACGCACCTGGACATCCAATCGATCGACGCACTCGTGATGGCCCTTCGCGAATACCAAGGCACGCTCATCTTCATCTCGCACGACGTTCACTTCATCAAGGCCCTCGCGAAAAACGTCCTCCACGTCCACAGCGGCAAGCTCACCCACTACGCCGGCGACTACGAATACTTCCTGGACAAATCCAAAGCCGGCGACGCCCGCGTCGCCCTCACCGCCGGCCTCACCGACAACCGCCCGAAACAAGCCGAAGTCAAAAAAGCCGCGCCCGTCGCCGCAGCCGCCCCGTCCGGCAAATCCAAAGCCAGCCCGAGCGAAATCCGCAAATTCCGCGAACACGTCGGAGTCCTCGAAAAGAAGGTCGTCGAACTCGAAGCCAAGCAGTCCGAAATCACCGCCGCCCTCGAAGCCCCCGAGACCTACGCCGACAAAGGCAAATTCCAACACCTCAACCGCGAGCTCAGCGCGATGACCGACCTCGTCACCGCCGCCACGGAAGAGTGGGAAAAAGCCGTCACAAAACTGACCGAGATGGAGAGCGCCTGAGGTGGAGCGCGTTGTCCCCAACGCGCTTTCCGAACTTTCCAAAGGTGGAGCGGCTTGTCCCCAAGCCGCTTTCCGAGCTTCGCCCCCCCCTCCCCAAAGCGCGTTAGCGACAAAGAGCTCCACCGTCGCCCTGCGTGCCGCTCCACCACCAGCGCCAGTCGTCCTCCGCCTCGCACAATCCCTTCACGACCGGATTGCGCCGGATATAGATCCACGTCTTCGCCGCTTCTTCATCGGTTCGCAGCCGATGATCAAAGTAGTTTTCTTGCCACTTCACGCCGTGCATGCGGGTCGTGCCGCGCTTCCAATTTCGCACCACCTCGGACATCGCCGTATCCGCCTGAAACGACAGCATCGCATGCACATGATCCGGCATGATGAGGAACAAGTGCACGTGCCATTTCTTCGGCTCGTGATACATCCGGGCCGCTGACAACAGCGTGCCCGCCACAGCCTCATCCGTAAACTGAAACGGCGCATCCTTCTCCAGTCGGATCCGCACGTGAAACAAGCTCCCCGGCTTCACCCAACCAGGTGTTTCATGATGCAACCGTGCCGGATACGACTCCATTTCCCTCATCCAGCAAATCTCATTCCGGTGGAGCGCGTTGTCCCCAACGCGCTTTCCGTATTAAACTCCCGCCCCGCCACTCACTCCCCCCCGCCTCAACCCCCGCGCCAGCACCAGCGCCTCCGCCACCAGCCACCCCGCGAGCACCACCAACAGCGCCGCGACCCCCGCCTCCACGTGGTGCACCAGCGCCACCGGCGCGTCCCCGCCCACCCGCCCCGCGTGCGTGCGCAGCATGAGCCCGAGGCTCCACAACGACACCGTCAGCATCGCCACCGACGGCCACAGCGTCAGCCACGCCCCGCGTCCACGCCTGTGCAACCACACCGTCAACCCGAGCAACGTGAGCGCCGCGAGCAACTGGTTCGACGTTCCGAACAGCCCCCAAAACACCCGCCACAACGGCAGACTCTGCCCGTTCACTTCCGCCGGCGGCAGCAACGCCAGCGCCAGCGGACCCGCCAGCGTGATCGCCGTCGCCGTCACGCCCCGCCACTTCCCCTCCCACCCGAACAGCTCCATCAACACATACCGCGCCAGCCGCGTGCACGCATCCAGCGTGTCGAAAATAAACGTCGCGAAACACAACAGCGCGAACCCGTGCGCCGCCTTCACCGATAACAACCCGAACGTCGCCTGATTCAGAAAAAGCGCCACGCCGTTCGCAAACACCGCGTCCGGCCGTCCCCCCGGTTTCGCCAGCACCATCACCGCCGCCAGGCTGATGCACGCAAAGAACGCCTCCAGCAACATCGACCCGTAAGCCACCGGCTTCGCATCACCGATCCGGTTCAACTGCTTCGACGTCGTCCCGCTAGCCACGATCGCGTGAAACCCCGAGCACGCCCCGCACGCGATCGTGATGAACAACACCGGAAACATCGGCGGCACCCCGCCCTCCGTCGTGAAAAATCCCGCCCCGCTCCACGCCGGCGCCTGCAGCTCCAGCGAACCGTTCAACCCGCCCACCACCACGCCCGCCACCCCCGCCACCATGATGATGTAGAGAAAATATCCGCCCAACGCCCCGCGCGGCTGCATCAACAACCACAACGGTGCCATCGCCGCCAAGAAACAGTAACCCAGCAGCACCACATTCCACGCCGAAGCCGTCCGCACGCCCTCCGGCAGCCACGCCGCCAGATCAAACGGTATCCACGGACCCACTACGATGGCCGCGAGCACCAGCGGCAGAAACACCAGCTGCGCCCGACCCTGGCCCCAGCCGCGCTTTTTCATCAACCAACCCATCGCCAGCGCCAGCCCCAGATAAAGCAACGACGAGGTCGCCACCGCCGGCCCCGGCGCCGCATCCCCCGCCGACGAACCCGCCTGCGTAAACGCCCCCGCCGTCACATCCGCGAACGCCACGATCACATACACCAGCGACACCCACACAAACGCCAG
>CAMBLN010000009.1 GCA_945868215.1 Opitutus sp. GAS368 | reverse complement strand
GGCTGGAGCCGTCGGGCAACGCCGTGGTGGCCGCGGGCGGAGCCGAAACCGGCGTGACCAAAAAGGCGCCCGGGAGGAGGGCATAACGCGCCGGCAGCAACGTGTAAGTGCCGGCAGGAAGTCCGGGCGAAGCCGCCAGCACCACACTGTCACCGGCGGAAAGACCGTTGTTTACATAGCCGGCGTCGCCGCCGAGCGAGTTATTGAGCGGCGTGGGATTAAACGGCGCGTAAGGAGCCACCGCCGACTGGTCGCCCGGGATCACCGCAAACGAACCTTCAAGGCCGAGAAGGTCGCGCGAACCGCCCGTGCCGGGTATAAACCGGTAGGCCAGCAGATCGCCGCCGCCGCGCACATCAAGGACCGAACCGGACTCGGTCACGATGTCTTGGGCGGCCATCCGGATGGATTTCTCGGGCAAGCCGCCGAGCGTGATATCGACACCGCGCGGATCGAGCCACGACGTGCCGTTCAAAATAATGCCGTAGGGCAAAGTGGCCGCTGTGCCGTCGGCACGGAGAGCAGACACGGATGTCAAACCACCTTCGACCAGCGTGAGGCTTTGCGTAAACGGAACGACGGTTCCGCTGATGCGATTGGTGAACGGAGTGGCCGCATCGCTGCCGAGACGGATGATGCCAAAGGGTGCGCGAAGCGTGCCGCCCTGATCGATGCGCGAGGCGTAAAGCCCCAGCGTTCCGGCGGCGGAGGCCGGCAGATCGGGACGCGTCCCCGCCTGTCTGACCGTAATCGATCCGGCGGTGTTGATGCCGGAGGACAGATAATCGAACGCAGTGAGATTAAACTCGGCGCCCGTGGTGGGATAAATCTGGCCGGCCGACAAAACGAGGTCACCGGCGATGTTCAGGTGGCCGTTGCCGCGGATGTCACCGCCGTTGGCCGCCAGCGTGGCGCGTCCCACGCCGTCAAGCGACAGCGTGCCCACATCAAGTTGACGGGCATCGACCCGCAGCGTGCCGGTCCCGTGGACGGGAGCGAATCTGAATTCCTGCTGGCCCACTCCGGGAATGGTCTGGGTGTAAAGAAACGGCGTGAGCGAGGGATCCACTGGTGTGGCGAAATCCTGACCGATCGCGACATAACCGCCGGAGAGTCGCACGGTATCGGTCGCCTGGATCACACCGGAGGGTGAAACGCGCAGGCTGCCGGGCGCGGTGATGTCAACCGGGCCTTCAAAACGGACGTTGCCGCCGAGAACCAGATCATCGAACCCACCGGCAAGAAACGCATCGGCCGCAAAACGACCGCCGACGAGCGGAGCGCCTTCGGCCGTCTGGAGCGCCCGCCCGATGGCGGCGGAGCCGGCGTCAAAGGTGGGGCCGGATTGGACCACCGTGAGATTGATGTCCGCCGTGGTGCTGGTCTCGTTGTCGGTGTAAAAGCGGTCGGACGAAACCATCAGCTTGCCGCCGCCGGCGTCCGCACCGCCGGCGCGGGCGCGCAAGGTCGCGTCGCTGGCCAGCAGATCGGCGCCGGCCAGTTCGATCACGCCGCCGGAAGTCGTGATGCGCGCGGGCACGGAACTCACACCCAACAAACCGGGGCGTGCGACCGTGGAGAAATTGGACGCCAAATCGACCACGCCGGAGGTTCCGGAGACATCAATCAACGCGCCTTCCCGGGCGATGATGTTGCCGGAGATTGTGACCTCGCCGCCCGCATACACGGTGCCGAGACGGCGGCCCAGACCGTCCGGATCGGGGATGAGTTGGGTGATGCCCGAGGCATCCAAGACGGCGGTCTCACCGATGAGCACCGTGGGCAGCGCCTGTGTGAAATCGGGATTAACCGTCTGGTAAACCGTACCGCCGGCGACCGTGATGGCACCGCCGGGCGCGATGACCGTGCCGTGGATCTTGAGCACGTTGGCCGCAAAGGAAACGGAACCGCCCGCCTCGGTGGCGACGGTGGCGCCCGCCGCCAGCTCCACCTCGCCGCGTGCGATCGGGGGATTGCCGCCGGCAAAGCCGTTGAGCGCGCCGGTGCCGCGGAAGGTGAGATCGACGGCCGGACGGATGCCTTCGGCTTGAACGAGTCGCTCGACGAGAATGCCGGATGCGGCTTCGGCATCGACGGTCGCGCGCAGCGTTTCCACGCGGGGCTTGAGGTTGACGCCGGAAGCGAGCAACACGCCGGGCGCAAACACATCGGCCACGCCGGTCGGCGCGCCGATGCCCGCGATGTTGAACGACGAGAAACCGCCGCGATCAAAGAAATCCGTATCCAGCCTTAGAATACCCGAATCGGCCGCAACCGAAGGTCCGCCGACGCGCACAAGCGGCGCGGTGATCGCCAGGGAACCGGCGCGGGCGCCGGCATCGGCATAACCGAGCAAGGTGGCCCCGCTGATATCGAGACCGCCGCCGATCACCGAAGCAAGCGAGGGATCACGACCGCCCGATACCGAAATGGCACCCGCGTCGCCGCCGGCGATTTCGCCGGAAGCGGAGACGTGATAACCGCCGGACACATCCAGCAGGGAGCCGGAGGCGAGCGTGACATCGAATGCGTTGAGCGTGATCGAGCCGGCGTGGCGGGCGGCGGGCGGCTGGGTGCTTGCGCCGGACATTTCGTTCACGAGAGAACCGGAGGCGACGAGTCGGGAGGCGGAGCCTACCGTGATCGCACCGCGTCCGGCGGGCGGCACGGGATTCGAGGTCACGTCGCCGGTGGTGATGCCGTTGAGCGTGGCCAGCGGAACGGCATGTGCGGTGAGCCTGATCGCGCCTCCCGCGAGGAGGACGGAGCCCTGCATATCGACGTTGGCGCCGGTGAGCGTGAGCGAGCCGCCGAGCGGACCCGTGATGATCTCTCCGGCGGGCACAATGATGTCGCCCTCGCGGTTGTTGACGGTGAGACCGCCCAGGCCGGAGGCCGCAAGGATGTCGGGCGCGATGAAGACATCGGCCACGCGCTCCGCCGGCAAGGCGGCGGGCGCGCCGGAGGCATCCACGCTGAATTCAGCGGCGGGCACCTGGTCGGCGACTTCGGTGAATGTCACGCGCGGCGCGTTGGGCGAGATAACCGGATAGGTCGGGGCGACGGTCAGATCGCGGGTCGAAAAATCCAACGAGAGCGAGGAGGCCGCGGGCTGTTCGTCGCGCTCGCGCTGACGCGAGCCGGCGGAGGTGTGACCGCGGAAACCGCCATCCAGAATCATCGCGGCGGCGGTCAACCCGATCTGACCACCGGCGGCACCCTGCGTGTAACCCGGTTCAAAACGCGTATCGAAAGCGGTGAACGGATGCTGGTTAACGGTGCTTACGCCCCAGCGTGCGGAGGTGACGGTGGTCGAGCCCTTGTAAATCGAGTCGTAGCTCACGTCGGGCCGCGCGTCGGCGATATCGACGAGGCGCCCGTTTTGGAAAAGACGGGTGGTGCGAACTTCACCGCCTTGATAATCGATCCATCCGGCGGATACATCGACGAGGGAGGATTCGCGCAGGACGATCGAGCCGCCCGCCCTGAGATTGACCTGGCCGGCGGCGGTGGTGAGTTCGCCCACCGTGCGTTCGATCAAGCCGAGGTAGCCGGTCACATCGGCGAGCGGAGTGCCCACCCAGTCGGTGCCGTTGAAGGTGCCGGTGTTGCGAATATCGACGTAGATCGTCTGGCCGCGCAGGAAGCTGTTGCGCTGGAGCGGAGAGTCGGCGAGTTCGCTGCCGCGCAGTTCCACGGCGATGATGTTTTGGCCCACGGGCACCTTCACTCCGGCGGAACCGGCGACGGAGATCAGGGCGTTGCGATCCAGATAAATTTGTCCGTCCGCGTTCACAAAAGCCGTGGAGGGGGCGGGACTCGAGGCGCGCCACACGCCGGCGTTGAGGTTCACCGTGGCACTGGGAGCGAGGATGGTGGACTCCTCACCGAGATGAATTGTGCGGCCCTGAATGTTGAGCTGGGAGCGCAACGCGAGGACGGAGGCGGTGATCTTGGTCTTGGTGTCGGCGTCGGGGAGAATCCGAAGGAGTGAATCGGCACCGAGCGCAACCTGTCCGCTTTCGCTGAAATTAAACGGGGCCTGTCCAACCGAGGAAGAGGCGGCGGTGTTGGCGATCGCGCCGTAGCTGGCAAGGAGGTCGATGCGGCCGTTCAGCGCCACGGAGGTGGAGCTGTCGATGGCGCCGCTGACGGTGAGGTTGCGACCGGTCAGCGTGGTGCCGCCGCGCATGACTTCAATCAGGCCGCTGTTGGAGACGTTGCCCGTATAAATCTCATCGGCGGGAGTGCCGGCGGCGGCGAGGCGACCCACGTAGGTGTCGAGACCCCGCAGGGTGGCGTCGCTGGAGCTGTGCGCGGCAAATCCCACTTGCATGCCGGCGGCAAGGATCGTCTGTCCGTTGGGTGTGCGGATCGTGCCGGCGTTGGAGACATTGGGGCCCACTAGGGTGATGCGACCGCCACCGTCGCTGGTCTGCGGGCTTTCCAAAACCGCGCCGGCCTCGATCACGATGTCGCCGTAGCGACCGGTGGAAACCGGCGGCGCTTCAGGCGTGAACGCGGGGGTGCCGTTGGGACCGGCGGCAATGGCAAGACCGGAAAAGAGGAACTGGGCGTCGGGGTTGTTGAGCAGGCCGCCCGCCACGAGGTTCGAGTTGATCGGCAACGAAGAGACCGTGAGGCCGCGGACGTTGACCTGGCTGGAGCCGCCGAAGATGACGCCGTTGCGGTTGATCACGTAGACCTGGCCGTCGGCGCGGATGGAGCCGAGAATGCGCGAAGGAGATTCGGTCGGATCGTTGACTTGATTGAACGCAATCCATTTGGCGCGGTCGGCGCCGCCGGCGGATTGATCAAAAACGAGGTCGGTGTTTTTGCCGATGTTGAAGCTCTGCCAGGTGAGGAACGCCTGGGAGGACGTCTGCTTGATGCCCACCTGCGTGCGGCCGGCGGCGGTGGATTGGACCGGCAGATTCGCGCCGCTCCAGAGAGAAGAACCGGGAGTCGCACCCGGGGCGACTTGCAGGCCGCCGGCACCGAGACCATTGGGCACCGTGGCCGCGCGCGCCAAGGCGGCGGCGCGCGCATCGGCCTGCATACGATTGATGTCGCGCAGCGTGCGGTTGGCGCGCGCGAGGGCTTCGCGGTTGTTGATCAACGTCTGCTCGCGCAAGGCTCCGCCCACCGAATCGCCGCCATCGGCGGAGGACTGGCTTCCACCGCCGGCGGAAGACGTCCGGCGCAACAAATCCGCCGCCGACAAAGAGCAACTTTGGGCGATGATGGCCACCAGGGCGGCGGCGGCGGTGAGATTTTTGCGGCGGAGTTTCATCGGCGGTCAGGGAGCGGTCACGAGCAGTTCGCGCAGGGCGAGTTCGTTGAGCGAAATGGGATTATCCTGGAGGAGCCGGGCGAGGTAGGCCTGGCGGTTGGCGGCGGTGCGCTCGGCGCGCATGCGGTCGGCGAGCGCGTCGCGGATGCCGGCAAACGGCACGGGGCTTTCCGGGCGCAGCTCAAGGCATTTGACGATGTGCCAGCCGTCGGGGAGGCGCACCGCGCGCGAGACCTGGCCGGCTTTTAATTCGGCGAGCAACGGGCGCAGTTCGGGGCGCAGCTGGCTTTCCGCGAGCCAGCCGACTTCACCGCCGCGCGAGGCGGAATCTTTTTCGTCGCTGAACCGGCGGACGAGATCGGCGAAGTCTGCGCCAGGCTCGGCCAGCGCGGCGATGACCGGATCGAGCTTGGCCTGCGCGTTGGCCGCGGCGGAGGGATCGGCGGCGCTCACGGCGATGAAGAGTTGCGCGAGACGATAACGCGGCGGTTCCATGAAGGCGCGTTGATTGGCCTGATAAAACGACTGGAGCTCCTGCTCGCTCGGATAGCTCTCGGGAACCTGGCAGACGGCGCGCAGATAACTCTCGGCGAGCGCGGCGTCGCGGGCGGCGGCCATCTGCCGCTGGGCGGCGGGCGTCTGCTCCCACTTGTCGCGGCGGGCGAGCTCGACCACCACGCGCTGGACCAGGACCGAGCGAACCAACTGCGCCTGCGCGGCGGGATCGGCGGCGACCGCGCGGAGTTGCGCGGCGTCGAGCGGCGGCAGCAATTCGCGCAGGGTCGCGGCATCGATGGCGTTGGAGCCGATGCGGGCCAGCGAGACGTCGTCGGCAAGGGCGGTTTGGGTGGCGGACATGATCAGGCTGAGTGAAAGAAAGACGATGGATGCGGAAGGACGGGACATGCGGAACCCTCAGGAAGCGGGCGCGGGAGCCGGCTCGGTCGCGGTTGTTCCGGATGCCGGCGTGAGCTTGGCGCGGTTGTCCTCGAGGTCGTCGCGGTAATCTTGCACGAGGGTCTGCAATTTCACGCGGGTGAGTTTCGTGAAGGGTTCGCGCGCGACGATCGCCTTGCCGAGGCCGAAGTTTTCGTAGCGCTCCAGCACCTCCATGCCGATGCGGAAGAGCTCGCGGTTTTGGGCGCGAAGCGAGGCGACCGAGCGTTCCAGTTCGACGCGGGCGAGTTCGTTGCGGGCGAGTTCGTCGGCGCGTTTTTGCGCGAGGAGCGCGGCGTTGTCGCCGGTGTCCAGGGACTGTTTGAGTTTGTCGGCGAGACGAGCGGTCTCGGCGTCCTTGGCGGAGAGCTGGGTGTTGAGATTGGAGAGGTTGGTCTGCGCGGCGGCGCGGTCTGCGGCGGACTGGCGCGTGATCGCATCGAGCTGTTTGGCGAGCGCGGTCTTATCCGCCAGGGCTTGGTCCTTTTCCGCGGTGGCGGCGGCGAGTTCGCCCTGGGCGGCGCGCAGCTGGATCGTGGTGGCGCGGAGCGCCTCGCGCAGCTGGGCCTCGGCGGCGGGGACCTGCGCGAACATGGCGCAGGGCGCGAGCAGGACGGCGGCTAGCGCGCCGAGGGTGAAGAGAGAAGTGGGCTTCATGGTCAGAACTTGCTGTTGATATCGAATTGAAAGTAGTCGCTGCGCAGCGGGGCGCCTTCGATCTCGGAGGCGCTGAGCCAGCGGGCGCCGAGGAAAACGCGGGCGCTGAGTGCAAGGCGGGCCGAGAGGGTGAAGCCCTGCTGGTTGGTGCCGCCGAGGCCGAAGTCGGAGTCAACGAAGCCGTCCACGAACGCGTCGGATTCGAGGTAGCGGTAGTCGATGCCCGCGCGCCAGTCCCAGCGTTGTTGCAACGCGGCCGAGCCGACGCTCACGCCGACCAGATAACCGGTGTCGCCGCCTTTGTTGCCACCGCCGAAGAAGATGGGATCGAAGGCGGGATTGGCAGAGAAACGGTTCACGTCGTAGGCGGTGTTTTTCACCGCTTCGCCGAAGAACGTGATCTGGAAAGGTTCAAAGTGGTTCAGGTCGAGCTGCGCGGTCGCGACGATGGGGCGGAACTCGCTGGCGAGGCCGAAATATTGCCACTGGTTGGTCGTGCCGAAGCCGTTCGCGGCGGTGGGCGTGATGTTGCGCAGGGGCATGTAGGTGTTGCCCTTTTGGGCGAAGCCAGGGCGGCGTCCGTCGGTGCTGCCGGCGTCGTCGTCGCTGAGCGGCACGTAGGGATCCGACGGGGCGCCTTCGATGTCGGTGAACAGGTAGTAGGCCAGCGCGGCCTTGAGCCGGATGCTCTTGGTGATGTCCGCGTCGAAGCCCGCCTGAATCGCGCTCATGTAGCGATCATCGCTGGAGAATTTGTCCGGCTGGTTGGACGGGAAATCAAATGCGGTATTGAAAATCGGGAAGATGCCGGCCGTGGCGAACAGCTTCACGCGGTCGCTGATTTTGTAGGAGGCGGAAAGCGAGATGCCGTCGAGGTTGATGTCGTCGTCCCAGGTGAGATCGGTCTTGAAAAAAGGATTCGGATAACGGCCGGCGACGGCGCGCAACCGGAGGTCGGAATCGCCGGTGGTTTCCCACGACAGAAACGCCTGGTCGAGCCAGAGGGAATATTTGGAAAAATTGCCGGGCGAGCCGACCGTCTGGTTGGTGCTGACCGGACTCGATCCACTGCCGGTGGCGAGGCGGACGCCGAAGAGAAATCCCTCGTGCAGATCGGCCTCGAAGCCGAGTCGGGCGCGCACGCCCACGCGGTCGCGGTTTTCGTCGGCGTTGATCGTCGGATAAAACGTGGTGATATCCGCGAGGTCGTAGGGGCTGCCGGTGTTGATCGCGTTGAAGTCGGGGAACGAGCCGGTGTTGTCGTTGGCGTCGTCAAAACTGATGCTGTTGTAACGAATGCGGAAGTCGGCGAACGGGCGGATGTTTTTGGTCCACGACGCCTCGTCGGTGGCGCTCCAGTTTTGTTTGCGGGCGTCGGCGGCGAGTTCGTTGCGCACATCGGCGGCGATCTCCTGGCGCACATGCTCGGGCACGTAGGTCACGCGAATGTCGGTCTCGCTGGCGGCGAGCTCGGCCTGGGCCGCCGCCTTGATCTGCTCGGCGGCGGCGACCACGGATTGCGCCTGAGCCTGGGCGACCTGGGCCTCGCGCTCGGCCTGGCGGATGAGATCGACCGCGGCCTCCTGCGTGATGACGCCGGACTTCACCAGCAGGCGGATCAGGTTGACCGTCGCGTTTTGCGAAGTCTGCAAATCGAGCTGGCCGGAGGAGGCGGGCGCAACGACGTCGGCCGACTGGGCGGAGCCCGGTGTCGCGAGAGCGGTGAGTGTGGCGCAGGTGACGAGTAACCCTAGGTTTTTCATGAAAATGTTCGGAGATAAAATCAGGCGGGGCGTCGTGCGCTGATGCGCAGGACGATGGGCATCGGCATGCCCTCGGGGGCGCTCTGGCGCAGTTGCACCCCAAGCAGCGCGGCGCGGACCGCCTCGATCACATCGGGGGCGGCGTCGGACCGGGGAACTTCGACGCGCTCAACGCGACCGTTGGCATCGAGCCAGACGCGGACGCGTGTATCCAAAGCGAGCGCACGTGTGCGCGGGTGGGAACTGAGTGCGGTTTGGATGCCGCTTTGAACCTGGCCGGCATACCAACCCCAACGGCTGCCGCCGCCGCCGGCGGTGCGACCGGTGCCGCCGCCGAAAAAGTTCCCCGAACCCGAGGTGCCCAGCCCGAAGCCGTCGGCGGGGCCGTCGCCCTTGATGCCGGTGCCGAGGGAGGCATCGGCCGGAGCCGGGGCCTCGTCGGGTTTGGAATCGGCCTCGGTCACCGTCTCCTGGGGAATCATCATCTGTTCTTCCTGCATGGGAGCAGGCTCCGGCTCGCGCCGCGGGGGCGGCGGAGGTGGCGGCGGAGGCGGGGGCAACGCGATCGCCACCATCTGCATAGCCGGCGGCTTGGTATGCTTCGGCCGGCCCGAGCTCCCCGAGATCAAGGCCACGACAACACCGCCGACCACCGCCGTGATGGCGATGACCAGTTTGTTGCGAAGAAGCCATGCGAGGGCTCCCCGGTTGTGGTGATTGATCGGTTCCATGTCCTTTATTTCGCCGGCTGGGTGGCCAGACCGATCTGGGTGATGCCGACGCGTCCGAGGACATCGAGGACGTCCATCACGCCTTGATATTGCGTGCCGCGGTCGCCGCGGATCACCACGGGAAAATCGGGGTTGGACGCCTTGTGCTCGGAGAGGCGGCTTTCCAGCTCTTCAAGCGTCACGGGCACCGTATCCAAAAAAACCTTACCCTCGTTGTTCACGGTGATCGCCTTGCTCTTGGGGCCGCCGAGCGCCGGGGCCGCCCCGCCGCGGGGGAGGTCGACTTTTACGCCCTGCACGCCCGCCGTCGTCATGATGATGAAGATGAGCAGGAGAACCAGGTAGAGGTCCACCATCGGCGTGACGTTGATGTCGTCGTAGGACTTGTTGTCGTCGGCCTTCATTTTTTACTCGGAGGCGGAGTGCTTGGAGGCGCCGTCACCCTTGGTCGGATAAAACTCGGCCATCTTGGTGATGAACTCGTCGATAAAGAGCTGCATGTTGGAGACGGCGTCCTTGATGCGGCTGTTGAGGAAGCTGTAGAGGAACAGCGCGGGGATCGCCACGAGCAGGCCGAACACCGTGGCGAGGAGCGCCGAGGCGATGCCGGGCGCGATGGAATTGACCTCGACCTCGCCGGTCTTGGCGATGACCGCGAAGGTGATCATCACGCCGACAACCGTGCCCATCAGGCCGACATAGGGACCGCCGGCGATGCCGATGGTGAGCGAAACCAGACCGGAGTTGAGCCGGTGGACCTCGCGGGTGAGGCCGGCGTCGAGGCTGGCCTTGATCGCGGTGATCGAGCGGTTGGAGAGACCGTTGAAGCCGCGTTTGCTTTCGATGCGGTGGCGGATTTCCTCCGAGCCGATGTGGTAGATATGATAGAGCGGGCTTTGCTGCATGAGCTGCTGCAAGGCAGGGTCGGCGCCGGCGCCGAGTTTTTTGATGCCGTCTCCCTGATCGAGCGCGGTGAGGTCGGTCGAGACCTGTTTCCATTGGCGCATGAATTCTTCGCTGCCCTGCTCCAGTTTCTTGAGGTAGGCGAATTTCTTGAGCGCGACGACCCAGCCGATGATCATCATCACAACGCAGATGCCGACCGCAATCCAGCCGTCGAACATCATGTTGCTGGCGATGTCGCCGAAGAGCATGAAGTGCTCAAGGGTCTCGCCACCGAGGCTGTGGCCGCCGCCCGCCCCGCCCTCTTCGGCACCCATCGCGACGAGCCGGCCGCTCTCGGCGGAGCCGGACTGGCTGACCGCGGCGAACTTAACCCATGCGGCGCTGCGGGCCGACTTTGAAATCATCAGTTCGTCGATCTCTCCGATCAATCCGTTGCCGCCGGTGGAATCGGCACCGATCACCGCGCCGTCGGTCATCTCCGGGACCGCGCGGTCGAGGGAAGCGTAGGCGACGCCATCCACGTATAGCGTGGTCTTGGCGGAGTCCGCCACGACCGCGAGGTGCTTCCACGCGCCGTTTGCCAACGGGGCTCCCGCGGGGCTGCGACCGGATACCGCGCCGTCATGAACTTCAAAATAAGGAACCCCGGCGGCCAGCCCGATCTCGAAACCGTTGTCGCGATCGCCCCAGTGAAAAATCACCTGGCGGGCCGCGTCGCCCGTGGGCTTGACCCACGCGCTCCAGGTAAACGGATCGCCCGTCGCCCGACGGAGGCTCTCCGTAAACGGAATGCGCACCGGCGTCGATCCCGTCATGCGCTGGCCGGAGCCGATCAACGAGCCCTGGGAGGGCAGGCCGACGGTCGTCGCGTTGTTGGCTTTGCCGCTGGAGTCGGCGGGCGCGCCGGTGCCCGCGAAATGATACACCAGCGTGGTCGTGTCGTCGTAGGTGAGCTTGGCGTTCTCGGCTCGCGGGGCGGCCTGGTTGCCGTAGTAAAGCCAGAGGGTGGTCTTGGCGGCGGCCTTCACGGCCGGAACCTTGACCCACACGAAGGCTTCATTGAGCAGCGAGTCGTAGCGCTCGTAATGATACGCGAATTGGGTTTTGCCATCCTCGGCGACGAAGCGGAGGTCCGCGCCCTCGGGGTTGGCGGCGGCGAATTGGAAATTTCCATCGTGCAGGCGGACCAGCACCACGGCGTCGCCCGCATCACCGCCGAGCGCCGCACCGGCCTCGGTCGTGTCCACGGTGATCGGTTTGCGCAGGGACCATTCGTCGTTCCACCATTCGGCGCGCGCGGCGGTGGCGCCGAGCATGAGGAGAGCCGCCAGGCGAATGAACAGGTGAATGAAGCGGGAGGAGGTGAACGGATTCATCTTCGGATTAAGTGGATTTAAAAAAGTGGGTGTAGCGGGGGTCGTGCGCGTCAGAGTTGTCCTTTGATGACAAAGACCACGAAGGGATCCCCGGCCTCGGTCTTGCCTTGGTCGTAAACGGGGACGGCCACGTTGACCGATCCTTCGAGGTGGCTGAAAAATCGGAGGCGCATGCCAACGCCGTAACTCGCGAGCACGAAGCGGGAATCTTGATCGGGCAACGGATCGCTCAAAATCAGCGCTCCGCCGTCGATGAACGCGTGCACCGTGAGGCTGTCGCCTCGGGCGCCGCCGGGAATGAGGCTGGGCGAACCCAGCTCCACGCTTCCCAAGATACCGTGGTCGCCGAGGGTTTCGCCTTCGAGGTAGCCGCGCACGGTGTCGAGGCCGCCGGCGGCGAACTGTTCATTGCTCAACAAGGGTCCGCTCGCGAGCTGGCCCTGGGTGCGCCCGGTGAGCGTGAAGCCCGCGGGCAGTTTGAAGGTGTGTGAAAAATCGCCGCGCAATGTGACGAAGCTCGGGTCGGCCCGAAAGCGGTTGAGATCGAACCCGGCCGAATCGCTGCCCATGCCGCGCAGGTGCAGCGTGGTTCCGAGGAAGAACTCAGTCCGCGAATGCTCACGCTCGATCGCCCCGCTATAGAGCAGACTGATCGGAAAATAGGTCACGGGCGTGTTGGTGGCCGTGCCGGCCGCGTTCACCTGCTGGGTGAAATTTTTCCGGTCGATGCCGAAGCTGAACGAGTGATACGTCCCGGGCGAGGAAGGCAGGGTGCGGGTCGCCCGCAGCCCGAAAATATCGCCCCGTCCGGCGACAGCCACGCCGCCAAGCGTGGAAATATTGCTATCCTGCTTGGTCGCGCTGGCCTGAAACGTCCACTCCGGCAGGTCTTCGAATCGCGCCAGATAAAATCCGGAATAGACCATGACCTCTTCAAACCAATCGAGCGGGGTCGTCTGCAGGCTGCCGCCGACGGAGTGGCCCCGCTGCCAGAGATTGTCGTAGGAGGCGTTGATATTGAGTCGCAGCTTCGTCGTGTCCGCGCTGTAGCGGTTGTTCAACTCCGCGCTGGCCGAGACCGGCACGCGGTCCTCGACCTTCAAATCGACATCCAGCAGGCCGGGCTCCGCGCCGGGTTTAAGTTCGGGCGTGACGCGTCGGTCGGCACGTTGATTGAGCGCAACCACGTCTCGGGAGATGTCGTCAAAATCCGGAACCCTTCCCTCCTGCAACGACGGAGCTCCTTCGCGAATCTGTTCGATGTCGCTGTAACGCGACCCGGTGACCCGAAGCCGGCCGATCCGGCCCTCGGTCACTTTCAGAAAAACCACGCCGCGTCGCGCCTGCTGGGGTGGCACTTCGACGCGGGCGGCTTGGTAACCATTATCCTGATACAGTTTCTCCAGGGCGGCGCGGGCGCTCTCCACGTCGTCCAGCGTCCGTCCGGGGCCGAGGTAGGGATAGATTGCGCGCTGGACTTCGGCCGCGGGCAGCACGGTCGCGCCCTGCACGCGGATTTCACGCACGAAGAGCCGGACCCCTCCATTATCCTGCGCGGCCAGCATCGGGGCCATGACCGCGACCAGCGCGGTCAGACACGCCCCGCGGCGTAAACGTCCGCAGGACCGAATTGAAAAACTGGATACGATAAAAGACATGACGGGTTAACGGGCAAACGAAGCGCGGTGCGCCTCCATCTGCATTTGGATGTAGGCGCGGTGTCCGTAACGTTGCTTGATCAGAAAATCGGCTTCGGTGGCGGCGATGTAGGCGTTCACCGCAAAGGCGGAGCGCGCATCGTCCGAGCCATCGGCGGGAGGCTCGCCGGCTTGTTCGGCGAAAGCATCGGCGAGAGCTTCGAGATCGGCTTTCTGGACGGAGTCCAGCGCGACGCGGGTAGGGCCGACCGCAAGCACGGCTGGAAGAGAGACTCCGACCACCGCGGGCGCACCCGCGTCAACGGACAACGCAGGCAGCGGCAGAGGCGCAAAGCCGGTGCCGGGGACCGTCGAGGCGGCGGGGCGAGTGTTTGCGGCTTTGGCCGCGGCCACGATGACGGTGCGCTGATTGATCGGCGAAGGGCTCGCGACGGCCGTATCCGTCGCGTTAGCACGCGGGCCCGTGATCGCAGTCGAAGCGGCGCGAGTGGTGACCCGCTTCGGCGAGACTTCGGGAAAAACATCCGCCTGGCGCGAAGAAACCTCGCTCAACGTGGCACCCGAAAAGGGACTGACAGCCGACACGAATGCATCGGCGGCGGTAGAACGAACAAAACTTGCAGGAACACGTTCAGGCGAAACGGCCGGAGATGTCCGCGTGAACATCCATCCCAGCGACAAGCCGCCCGCGAGAACAAGGGCGGATACGAAAGCCGTTTGCGGCGATCTGATCATTAAGCGTTAATATGAAAATTGGCGCCGACACCCGAGTGTCGGCGCCAAGAGTTACGAATCTTACCTCTGAGAACGGATGATTAGAGGTTCGTGAGGATCTGGCCGCCGTCGCCGCCGGAGCGGGTGACCTTCATGTCAGGGATCGGGATACCGGCGGTGCCAAGATTGGCGGGGATGCTGGCGACAAAGGTATCGCGGAAAGTCTCTTCATCAGCGGTCAGACCGTCGACGTTGAAGAACCACTGATAGCTCCAGAGGCTGTAACTGCCGTTCTTCACGTTTTCTGCGCTGTAGGCGACACCGTTGTAGGTGAGCGCTTTGGCACCGTTCGTGACGGCCTGCTGGGCGTCGGAGATCGTCAAGTAAGCAACGAACAGAAAACTGTTGGCGAGACCGGCAGACATCGGAGTCTCGAGCACCGTGCGCACGTTGCTGTTGCTGCTGTAACCACCGTTGCTGGCAGAGCCGAGCGCAGTGACAAAACCGCCGGACATCGTGGGCTGGAACTGGTTGACGGCATTGGCAAAGCCATAACCAGTCTCCGCCAGAATGCTTACGCGCGTGCCGGAGGTGTTGGCGCGTCCGGTGGGGACTACCAGCAATGCCTCGTCGGCAACGCTACCGGTGAACGTGGACAAAGGAGTGGAGCCGGTCGAGTAAAGCGCGGCGAAGAGCTGGTCGGTGATGTTCGTGATGCCGGTAGGCGCGCCTTCCTGCGCAAGGAACATGAACGGAACCACGCCCACCTGGGTGCCGTTGAGGGCGGGGGTGGGATTGTTGCTCGCGGCTTGGGCAACGTCGGAGAAGCTGAACTTCGCGACGACTGACTCAAAGCTGATACCTCCATTCACACCTGCGGTCGAAACCGTGGTGGACATCACGGGGACCGACACAGTGGAACCGGTGACCAGACTGGCGATGCCACCCGTGGAACCGCTCCAGGAGCAGCGAACCGTCACCGTGCCGAGACCGGCGACCGGACCGACAAAGATCGAACGATCAGCCGAGGCCAGGTTCGATACCGTTCCACCGGATGAGTTAGAGTAGGCATAAGCAGCCGTGCCAGCGCCGCCGAGGGTGGCGATGATCGAGGTGTGGGCGGCCGCGCGGAAGGCGGTGGCACCCGTGATGTTGATGGTAACGTCGGCGAAGACGGAGGAAACAGTAGCGAAGAGCGCGACGGCTACGACGAGAACAGATTTACGGATATTCATGACTTTGAATTAGCTAAGGATGGACAGTGGGTTTCGTTAACAGGACGAAATTCAAACCTTGCGGCTGGTATAACGGCGGCGGAAGCCGGCGAGACCGATGGCGGCGGCGCCAACAAGGGCCGCGTAGGTGGAGGGTTCAGGGATCGCACTGGTGCCGGCAAAAATCTGGCCCGTGGAGTTGATATAGAACGTGGTCACGTAAGAACCGAGACCGCGCGTTCCAGTCGGAACTGCACCGGCAGTGGTCGACAGGATGCGGTAGAGATCGAGGTAGGCGTAGTCGGTGCCGGTGCCGAACGTTCCTTCAACACCGCCGGTGAACAGACCGAAGTCGGCGGCCGGAGCAGTGTAATTGGCCCAATCGTTGGTGGCGCTGGTGTCAACGAACGCTCCGAAACCACCGGTGTCGGCAGCCGCGTTCTGAAACGCGAAAGTGCCGGCAACTGGGGTGCCGGTGTGAGCAAAGCTGACCACTTGCGTGGCAGCTGACACAACTTGAGCGCGCGAAAACGCGGTGCCCGTGCCCCACGCGGTGCTGGATTCAAAATCGCTGGCGGATCTGCTGGCGTAAATGGTGGAAGCCGGATCGCCGCCGACGACGCCGGCATCAAACTGGGGATTACCGTTGCTGTAGACGCCGATCACGCCCCAAGAGACGTCGCTGCGGGTATACCAGTCGGCACCATAGGTGGCCGACAGCTGGCTGCCGATGTTGGCAAGCGAACCCTGATCGGGATTATCGCGAAAACCAACGGATGAACCGATATTGTAAACAAAAGTCGTGCTCGCGCCCGTTCCGCCGGAAGCGCGGAAGCCGACGAGAAGATCGCCTTGGGAATAGGTAACGACTTGCGCCGTGGCGGACAGGCCGCCGATAACGGTGCCTGCGATAGCAAACAGGGCGGCCTTCGCCGACCAAAGATTACTGGATGTTTTCATGTGTGGATTGTGTGGTGTCTGCCAAGGCGTCCAGATCGGCTGCCTGACCCCCACATTAAAACATCCCTGTGTTACGGAACCGCTTCCCCTCTGTTACGAAACCGTGACCTTCGGGTTACGAAACGTGGCTTTTTCCGAATCGGATCCGACTGGTCTTTTTCACCCAATCTTCACCGGTTTGCCACCCAACCCGAACCCAAGTGACGCATTCGCGCGCTAGGCTGCGCAAAACAAGCCATGCAGCCCGCCTCACCCAAGCCCACGTTCAAACAGCGCTTCCTAGAAAAGACCGGCGGCAACCCCGACGACTTCATCCACGACGTCCTGCGGCTCACCCTGCCCTTCCACGCACGACTGCTGCTGCCCTTCGCCCGCATCCTGGAGCAGAGCGTGCTCGCCGCCGACTACGACCTGATCTCCGACATCGCCCAGCTCACCAGCCGCCGCGAATTCTCCGACAGTGTCGGCGTCCGCCGCTTCCATCCCGCCAACCGTGGTTTTTTGCGCAAAGTCGTCCGCGTCCGTGTATCCATCGCCAGGTTACACCGGCTCGTCTACGACGTCATGCGACCCGCGGACGGACGCAGCTCGACCGCCCCTTTCGCGTCGGATGAGGCCGGCCGGCCGGTCTCGGATTTCAGCAAACCAGCGAACGGAAATCGCTGAAATCCGCCGCCAGCCCGCCGGGCACGCCTTTGCAGATCACGCTCACCGCGTCATGCGAATGCAGCGACTCCTGGTGCGAACACGCCACTTGAAAATCCGCGATGCGCTGGTCCTTCGCAAGCTCCGCGTAAAGCAGCCGCGCCGCGTCCTCGACAAACTTCAGGTGCGCGCCGTTCAACTCGGCAAACGCCTGCTCGTCCTCGCGCTTCACCATCACCTGCGTCTCGGTGCGCAACGCGCGCACGCACAGCGCATGAATGTCTTCGATCCAGATCTTTTTTCCGTCGGCCTCTTCGATCGTGAGCCGCGCCTTGCTGCGCTGCGAATGCGGCACCGTGTAGGCCCCGCGCACATCACGCGCGTGCTCCGACAACTCCGCCGAACACGGGCACGCCGACGAATACACAAAATCAAACTGGATAAACCGGCGGTAACGTCCGTCCTCGGTCATCACGCCTTCGAACGCGACGTCGTAGAACTGAAACCCCTCCAGACCGCTCCGCAGGCTTTGCTGGGTCAGCGGATAGGAAAAGCGGATCTTTAAACGCGCCGCCTTGCTCTCCACTTTTCGCAGGTAGGCTTTCAACACCCTGCCCATCCACTCGCCCGTCGTGACTTCGTCCTTGTGGTCGTAAAACGAGCGCATGATGCGGCTCATGTTGATCCCCTTCAACTCGGCCTGCAGCGACACCGTGCCGGTCACGCTGGTCTCGAGCGTGAGCACCTTGCCCGCCTTTGTCCGGTAGTTGAGCGGCAGTTTGAAATTCGAAATCCCCACCTGCTGGATCGGCACATTCCCCCCGGTGATCGCCTCGGACGTCTCCATCATGTCGGGCAACGACGCGCGGTAGTCCGGCGTGACTGTAAACTTCGCGTCATAGCCGCGCGCAATGCGCGGACCCGCCCCGGATGCGGTGCGGTGGAGATACATCGGCTTTGGAGCCTGTGGCTGCTTTTTCTTGGTAGGCATGTCGTTTTTGGGAGGGTTTCAAATCGCGCCGCGCGGGTGACGATAACCGCGCCGACACAAAAAATTGTTAAGGTGGAGCACGTTGTCCCCAACGCGCTTTCCGATAATGTAATGAAGATAAATTAAATAACGTCCGGTCCGTGATACTCGGCGAAATTGCGCGGGGTCTCGTAAAGTTTCACGCAATGCAACCGCCCCGCCGGAATGTGTCCGGCCAGCTCGTTCCAAAACGCGATCACCAGATTTTCGGTCGAGGGAATGACGCCCCGCAGAAAATCCACCTCGTCGTTCAGGTTGCGGTGGTCGCACTTGTCCACGATGCGCTCATGCAGGATGCGCCTCAACTCACCGAGATCCATGATGCAACCGGTCTCGGGGTCAGGCTCGCCGCGCAACGACACCTCCATCACGTAATTATGCCCGTGCCAGTGGGGATTCGTGCACAACCCATACTGCTTCTCATTCCACGCCTGGCTCTTCGTTGGGTTCCACAACCGGTGCGCCGAGTTGAAATGCACCTGCCGCGTGATCGTGACCGCACCGCGCTGCGGGCGGACAACGGGCGCGGCGGCTTTGGATTTGGCGGCTTTCTTCGGCATGTGAAGGTTCATTAACTAGCACAAAACCCCGTCCGGTCAATTCATGCGCAGGTTTCCCCGCCCCTTGACGATACATCACGCCCGTCGCGTTTTCATCCGCCGCCGAAAAACCCCTTGCACGTCCACCCCGCCGTCCCTTCATCGGTTGCACACATGGCGATGCGTTTCAAAATCCTCGGCAGCGGCAGCTCGGGCAATTGCGCCGTGCTGCTCACCGGGCAGACACGCGTGCTCATCGACGCCGGTTTCACCCAGCGCAAACTCCGCCAGCTCCTCCTCGACGCCGGCGAAGACCTCGCCCAAATCGAAGCCGTCTTCATCACCCACGAACACGGCGACCACGTCGCCGGCATCGACGGCCTGAAAAAATTCCCCCACATCAAGGTCTTCGCCAACGCCGCCACCGCCCGCGCCGTCCAGGCCAAGCTCGACCACAAAATCTCCTGGCAGATCTTCGAAACCGGCTCCCGCTTCGTTTTCAAGGACCTCGAAATCGAAAGCTTTCACGTCCCCCACGACGCCCAGGAACCCGTCGGCTTCACGTTCTCCCACGGACACGAGGCCGACTTGTTTTCCCCCCGCCGTCGCCTCGCCTGGCTGACCGATCTCGGCCATGCCCCGCAGCACATCCACGAGCGCATTCGCGACGTCGATGTCGTCGTCGTCGAAAGCAACCACTGCCCCCGTCTACTCGAGGCCGACATCAAGCGTCCGTGGCCCACCAAACAGCGCATCTCCGGCCGCCACGGCCATCTCTCCAACCAGGCCATGTGCGACTTGCTCGCCGCCGTCGCCAGCCCCCGCTGGCGTCACATCTACCTCACCCACTTGTCCCGCGATTGTAACAGCCACGAAGCCATCGAGACCGCCCTCGCCACCCTGCGCACCCGCCTCGGCTGCCAGTTCAACATCGTCGCCTCCGGCGGCGGCACCGCCTTCTGCGAACTTTAATCCAATCGGCTGCACTAATCGTGTAGTGGATTAAGCACGACAGTTGCTTAGAAGGTTGACCATTAGTTGGCCAACGCGCCTCAATATTTCCGCTTATGTCCACTTCCTCGTCCCTTCGCCGCACCAAGATCATCTTCACCCTCGGCCCTGCCACCCAGTCCGAGGAAATGCTCGAAAAACTCATCCTCGCCGGCGTCGACGTCGCCCGCCTCAACATGGCCCACGGCAACCACGAGTGGACCCGCGCCGTCATCCGCCGCATCCGCGCCGTCTCCAAAAAGGTCGGCCGCGAGATCGCCATCATGATGGACATCAAGGGCCCCGAGATCCGCACCGGCGACGTCGAGGCCCCCATCGAACTCAAGATCGGCGAGACCTTCGACTTCACCGTCAAACCCGGCGACCGCGAGGGCGGCGAAGAAATCCGCTCCGTCAACGTCAACTACCAGGATCTCGTCAACGATATCCACGTCGGCGACATCGTCCTCGTTGACAGCGGTCTCATGCGGTTCGAGGTCCTCGCCAAAAACAACAACCACATCCGCTGCAAAGTTCTCACCCCCGGCGCCCTCAGTTCCCGCCGCCACATCAACCTTCCCGGCGTGAAGGTAAACCTCCCTTCCTTCACCGAAAAAGACCGCCTCGACACGCTTC
This sequence comes from Opitutus sp. GAS368, assembly GCA_945868215.1. Taxonomy (GTDB): domain Bacteria; phylum Verrucomicrobiota; class Verrucomicrobiia; order Opitutales; family Opitutaceae; genus Rariglobus. The sequence goes on along the minus strand of CAMBLN010000009.1, from coordinate 14,708 downwards.
TCGGCATCGAGGAGGGCATCGACTTCGTCGCCCTTTCCTTCGTCCGCGAGGCCAAGGACATCGTCCAGCTCCGCGAATTCCTCGCCGCCAACAAATCCCACGCGAAAATCATCGCCAAGATCGAGGACCAGACCGCCATCGCCAACCTCGACGAGATCATCATCGCCACCGATTCCCTGATGGTTGCCCGCGGCGACCTCGGCATCGAGTGCCCGCTCGAAGACCTGCCCGTCATCCAGCGCCGCGCCGTCAAAGCCTGCTTCCACTACGGCAAACCCGTCATCATCGCCACCCACACGCTCGAATCGATGATCGGCTCCCCCGTCCCCACCCGCGCCGAAATCACCGACGTCGCCAACGCCGTCTACGAAAAAGCCGACTGCGTCATGCTCTCCGGTGAAACCACCGTCGGCAAATACCCCCTCGAATGCGTCCAGGTCCTCGATCGCATCGCCCGCCGCATCGAGCAGGAGGGCCCGTTCGAGTTCGCCGAACCCGAGCACCTCACCGGCGACCGCATCAAGCTCCTTCACTCCGCCGTCCTCCTCGCCCACCAGCTTCCCGACTCGGTCCTCGTCACCTTCACCCGCCACGGCACCATGGCCGGCGGACTCGCCGCGCTCCGCCCCGCCCTTGCCCCGATTCACGCCATGACCAACTCCGTCGAGGTCCTTCGCCAGATGCGCATCCTCCGTGGCGTCGAACCCTACCTGCTCCCGCTCGACTCCGATCCCGACCACACGATCAGCAGCGCGATTTTCCACCTCCAAAAAGAGGGCAAGGTTCAGGTCGGCGACAAACTCATCATCGCGACCGACATCCTCGCCGCCGACCGTCTCGTCAAAAGCGTCCAGCTGCGCACCGTCCGCTAACTGCTGGCCGCGCGCTTGCTCGCGCTCCCACTCGCGTCCGCCGTCCGACCCGCTGAAATAACTCCCCCATGGAAACCTATCTCATCTGGTCGCTCACCTTCCTGCTGACCCTCATCGGTCTTGCCGGCGTCGTGATCCCGCTGCTGCCCGGCACCACCCTCATCTTCGTCGCGATGATCGTGCACAAGCTCCTCCTGCCGGGCGATGTCTCCTGGATGGTCATCGGTTGGATCGCCGGTTTCTGGCTGCTGTCCGTGATCGTCGATTTTGGCGGCGTCCTGCTCGGCACCCGCCTTTTCGGCGGCGGCAAATGGGGCATGGTCGGCGCGGGCGGCGGCGCGCTGATCGGAATGTTCTTCTCCTTCCCCATGCTGCTCCTCGGCACCGTGCTCGGCGCGGTCGCCGCCGAAAAACTCATCGCCGAAAAATCCAACCGCGCCTCCCTCCTCGCCGGCGCCGGCGCCGCGGTCGGCTTCCTTATCTCAACGGTCGGACGCCTTTTCTGCGCCTTCGCGATGATCGCGCTGTTCCTCCTCGCCGTCTTGCAAAGCCGGCAAGCGTTTTGATCCGGCCTTAAACCGCGCGCGCATGACAGACCGCGCCCCGCGTGCGATACGCGTCAAACCGCGCCGCCACCATGCGCACAAAGGGCAGACCCGTATCGGTTATTTCGATACCTGTTCCCGTGCGCACGACGATTCCGTCGGCCTCCAGATCGGCCAGCGAGGCAAGCTCTCCGGCGTAGACGCCGGCGACATCCACGTTCAGTTCGCGGGACAGCGCGGCGAAGTCCAGCCGGTGTTCGCACATCAGACGCATGATGATCACCTGCCGGCGGCGGTCTTCTTCCGTCAACCTCCAGCCGCGCGCCACCGGCAGTTCGCCCTTGAGCAACGCCATGCGGTAGGTCGCCAGGCTCTTGTGGTTCTGCCGGTAGCCGTCGGGCGTCGTTGAAATCGCCGAGATGCCAAACCCGTAAATGGACGCCCCGGCCCGCGTGCTGTAACCTTGGAAATTCCGGTGCAATCCGCTTTCCCGCGCCGCGACGGCCAGTTCGTCGTTGGGTCGCGCATAGTGATCCATGCCGATCTCCACATACCCCGAGGCCGGCAGACGCTCGCGCGCCAGAATCTGCATCCGCAGCTTCTCGTCGATTCCGGGCAGGTTGCCTTGCTGGTCGAAAATCCGCTGCGCCGGCTTCAAGCCCGGCACATGCGCGTAACTGAAAACCGAGAGCCGGTCCGGCCCGAGGCCGAGCACGTCGTCAATGGTCCGCGCAAAGGTGGACACCGTCTGCTTCGGCAGGCCGTAAATGAGATCGACGTTGATCGAGGTGAAGCCCGCGTTGCGCAGCAACGTGACCGCCCGTTCGTTCATCGCCGGCGGCTGCACGCGGTGAATCGCCGCCTGCACGGCCGGATCGGTGTCCTGCACTCCCAGCGACGCACGCCTCGCGCCCATTTCCCGTAACGCCTCGACTTGCCCCGCATCAAGGTGACGCGGATCAATCTCGACCGCGATCTCCGCCTCGGGCGCAAAGGGGAACGCCGATTTGAAAATCCGCCCGAGCCGCTGCAGTTGCGCCTTCGATAAAAACGTGGGCGTGCCCCCGCCGAGGTGAAACTGCGTCACCCGCCGCACTGGATCCATCAGCGGCGCCGTCAGCGCGATCTCCTCCTCCAGATCATCCAGATAATCATCCGCCGCCGATTGGCGCGTCGTAATGAGGTTGGTGCATCCGCAAAACCAGCACCGGCTCTGGCAAAACGGCAGATGCACATAAATCGAAATCGGCCCGCACCCCGGCCGGTTGTCGTTCGCAATCAGATCCGCCGGACGGAGCGCGGCGATATCATCCGAAAAATGATTCGCCGGCGGATACGACGTATACCGGGGCACCGGCACGTTGTATTTCCGAAGCAAATCCATGCCGACATGGACGCGCGGGATATAGACGGGATCAGGCAGGAGCGAGGAGACCATGGTGAGTGGCTCCAGACTGCCCGAAACCCCTCGCCGTCGCTCCGCAACACTTGGCGGGCACTGGTCGGTTTTTGCGCTGCGCGGACCGCTTAAAGGCGGCAAATCAGCAATTCGCGCTCGTAAACCATCTCTTTTGGCAGATGCGAGTGCAGGTCGATGAACAGCTCCTCGTGGCCGATCACCTCCGCACGCCACGCCGCGCGGTCGATGCGTTGCAACTCGGTGAACTGCTCGTGCGTAAAGTCGCTGCCCGTCCAATCGATCTCGGCATAGCGCGGCTGCCAGCCGATGGGCGTCTCCTTCGCCAGCGCGCGGCCGCGGCAGCGGTCCACCACCCACTTCAACACGCGCATGTTCTCGCTGAAGCCGGGCCACATGAACTTCCCGTCCGCGTCCTTGCGGAACCAGTTCACGCTGAAAATGCGCGGCGTCTCGCTCAGGTTTTTCTGCATGGAGATCCAGTGGCGGAAATAATCGCCCATGTGATACCCGCAGAAGGGCAGCATCGCGAAGGGATCGCGGCGCACCTTGCCGATCGTCCCCGCCGCCGCCGCCGTCATCTCCGAGCCCATCGTCGCGCCCACATACACGCCCGCGCTCCAGTTGAACGCCTGGTAAACCAACGGCACGGTCCCCGCGCGGCGTCCGCCAAAAATGATCGCGCTGATCGGCACGCCCTGCGGTGCCTCCCAGTCGGGATCGATCGTCGGACACTGCGAGGCCGGCGCCGTGAACCGCGAATTCGGATGCGCCGCCTTCGCACCGGTGATCTTCGCGATTTCCGGCGTCCAGGTCTTGCCCTGCCAGTCTTCGCAGAGTCCCGGCGGTTTGTCCGTCATCCCTTCCCACCATACCCCGCCGTCGGGTGTGAGCGCGACGTTCGTGAAGATCGTGTTCTTCGCCAGCGACGCCATCGCGTTCGGGTTCGTGTGCACCGACGTTCCCGGTGCGACGCCAAAGAAACCGGCCTCGGGGTTGATCGCATGCAACCGCCCGTTCGCGTCGGGTTTGATCCACGCGATATCATCTCCGACGGTCCACACCTTCCACCCTTTTTCCTGCAACGCGGGCGGCGGGATCAGCATGGCGAAGTTGGTCTTTCCGCAAGCACTCGGGAACGCCGCGGCAACGTAGGTCTTTTCGCCCTTCGGATCTTCCACGCCGAGGATCAACATGTGCTCGGCCATCCAGCCTTCGTCGCGCGCCATGTTGGACGCGATGCGCAGCGCGAAACACTTTTTGCCCAGCAACGCATTGCCGCCGTAGCCCGAACCGTAGGACCAGATCTCGCGCGTCTCCGGAAAGTGAACGATATACTTCTCCTTGTTGCAGGGCCACGCGACATCCGCCTGTCCTTCCGCCAGCGGCGCTCCCACCGAATGAACGCAGGGGACGACGCGTTTTTCATTTTTATCGATCTCCTTGAAAACCGGCAGGCCGATGCGCGCCATGATGCGCATGTTCACGACGACATACGGCGAATCGGTCAGCTCCACGCCGATCTGCGAAAGCGGTGATCCCACCGGCCCCATGCTGAAGGGCAGCACATACATCGTGCGGCCCGCCATGCAGCCTTTGAAAAGGCCCTTCAGCGTTTTGCGCATCGCGAAGGGATCGACCCAGTTGTTGGTCGGCCCTGCGTTGTCCTTCGACAGCGAACAAATGAATGTCCGGTCCTCCACGCGCGCCACGTCGCTTGCACCGGAGCGCGCATAGTAGCAGCCGGGCCACAGCTTTTCGTTGAGCTTGGTGAAGGTCCCGGCGTCCACCATCTGCGCGCACAGCGCCTCGTATTCCTCCTGCGAACCATCGACCCAGTGGATCGCCGCGGGCTTGGTAAGATCGGCCATCTTGGCGACCCATTTGAGCAAGTTGGGGTTTTTACTGAGCGGCTTCGCGACGTTGCGGACTTTCATTGCCGCTGAGCTATGCAAATCGCGCGCCACCCCGCAAACGCCAAAGCCTCCCGCCTACTCGTGCGACGGCTCGATGTGCACCGACACATCGGAAATGCGCAGCACCGAATGAATCAGCGCATCCTTCACCGCATGCGCGATCTCGTGGCCGTCGTAAACCGACAGCCGCGGATTCACCTCGACGTGAATATCCACCAGGTGGCTGAGTCCGCTTTTGCGCACGCGGCATTTGTCGATGCCGCGCACGCCCGCCACCGCGCCCGCCACCGCGCGCACTTCGTTTTCAAATGCCAGCGGCACCGCCGTGTCCATCACGTCGCCGAGCGCGCGGTGAAAAATCGTGACGCCGTTGAACACGATCACGCCGCACGCGATCAACGCCGCCCAGTCGTCCGCCGCCTCGTAGCCTTCGCCGCAGGTCACCGCGATCGCAATGCCCACAAACGCCGCCGCCGAGGTCAACGCATCCGAATAATGATGCCACGCTTCCGCGCCGAGTCCCGTGCTGCCTTCGGCTTCACCCGCCCGAGCCATGCGTCGTGAAAACCACCACTTCACCGCCACGATGCCCGCCAGCAACGGCAGCGTCGCCCAGTGCGGCGAACGGTGCGGCGTGATGATCTCGCGCACCGCATGCACCGCGATCCACACCGCCGCGCCAAAAATCACCAGCCCCACCGCCATCGCCGCCAGCGGCTCCGCCTTGCCGTGTCCGTAAGGGTGATCCTCGTCCGGCGGACGCGCCGCGACGCGGAATCCCGCCCACACCAGCGCCGACGAAAACACATCCAGCAGCGACTCCACCCCATCGGCGATCAACGCATAAGTGCCGCCAAGAATACCTCCGGCAAACTTCACGATCGCCAGCACGAAGTTCAGCGCGATCCCGCGCAGCACCAGCGCCGCGCTCGTCTCGGCGCGGTGCTGGATATCCGCATGGTGTCGGGAGTGCTCTCGTTCCATAAAATCTGTGATCGGCGCGATGTCAGGTAACGCCACCCCGCTATGCAAGTTGTTTAGCCCCTCCTAAGAATGCTTGCGCGTCCGCTCCTTCGCCCGCGCGATTGACCGCGCCCGCGACTCCTCGCAGTCTCCCGCATCCAGCCCACTATGGCGTCCACCAATATCTCCATCGGCACCGATCCCGTGAAACAGTTCTCCGTCTTCGCGGAAAACCGCGTCGGCCGCCTCTACGATCTCACCGCGCTCCTCAAGGACAACAACGTCCACGTCATGGCGCTCACCGTGCTCGACACGACCGACAGCTCCATCCTGCGCCTCATCGTCGACGATCCGGACAAGGCCCGCGAGCTGATGATCAACAATGATTTTCCCTACACCGAAGTGGACGTCCTCGCCGTCGAAATCAGCGACGAGGGCGACTTGAAGGAGGTCCTCAAGGCTCTCCTCGAGGCCGAGATCAACATCCACTACATCTACAGCTTCATCAAACGCCCCGACGGCAAGTCCGCCCTAGCGATGAACATCGAGGATGCCGACGTCGCCGCCCAATCGCTCAACAACCACGGCTTCAAGGTTCTCACCCAACGCGACATCTCGCGTTGAACCGGCTGACACGGGAAATGAGCCGCCTCGCGCAGCAAGGCTGGGATCTTTTTCCCACCGCCATCGCGCCGTCATCGCTCGATGCCTTGCGCGACACCGCCTTCACCGAAGGCGAAGCAGGCACCCGCTGCCGTCTCGATCTTCCCGTTGTCCGCCACATCGTCATCCAGCTTCGTCGCGAACTCGCCGCCGCCGGCCGCCTGCCCGACAACGCCCCCGCCATCCAGGCCATCGCCTTCGACAAAACCCCGGGCTCGAACTGGAAAGTCACCTGGCATCAGGACGTGATGTTTCCTTTCGCGCGTCCCGTCACCACCGCCGGCTTCGATCTGCCCTCCAAAAAAGACGGCGTCGACTACGCCCGGCCGCCCCGCGCCATTGTTGAAAACCTCCTGGCCGTCCGCCTCCACATCGACGACTGCGATGACGCCAACGGCCCCCTCCGCGTCGCCCCCGCCAGCCACCTCCTCGGCATTCTCAAAAGCACCGCCATCCCCGCCGCCCTGGAAAACTGCGGCGAACACGTCTGCCTCGCCCGCCGCGGCGAGGCGCTTCTCATGAAGCCCCTCACCCTCCACGCCTCTTCACCCGCCGTCAGCCCGCGCCACCGCCGCGTGCTTCACGTGGTGTATTATGCGGGGCCCGCCTTGACCGAGGAATCTTGGTATCGGACGGTCTAGCCTTACTCCGCCTTCCCTGCCTTCTTAGCTTTAGCCTTTGGCTTGGCCGCGACCGCCGCGCCACCCGCCGCCTTTTTCGCACCGGCTTTGGAAGTCTTCGCGTTGATCCACACCGAGCCGTCCTTCGGATTCTTATTCAGCCAGAAAATCTCGTCGCCGTGCTCGACGAACGTCGGCTTGTGCTCCTCGGTGGCCGGCAACGCCAGCCCCAGCTCGGAAACCACCGTCAGGAACGACTGCAATTCCTGCCCCAGCGTCTTCGCCAGATAACTCACTTCCGCCGAAACCCCGCTTCCGCGTTTATTGGGTTTCAACAGCAGCCGGATTCCCGCCAGCGCCGAATCTCCCGCCGTCACGGCCGCCACCTCGCTCACAGGCGCGGCTTCAGGCGCAGGCTCCACCGCGGCCACAACCTCCGGCTTCAGAACCGACTCAACCACCGGCGCAACTTCGGCGACCGGCGCCGGCACCGCCGGAGCAGCTGGCACCACTTGCTCGGCCTTCGGCGCGCGCACTTCGTCCCCGTTGATCCAGATCGCCCCGCGGCTGTCCTTGTTCAGCCAATACACAAACGCCCCGATCGCCGTCTTGACCGGCTTGTCGTTCGTCGTCGCAGGCACCGTCAGCCCCACCGCGACAAACATCTCAACGAGATCCGCCTCCGGCTGCTTGAACGCACGGGCCAGATACGTGACGCTGCCCGAATACCCGGGACCCCGGCGATTGCGACGCATCTGCGCCCGCACCGCCGCCAGAAAATCATCCGCTTCCGGCGGCAGCTCTTCCGTCGAAACCGTCACGATCTCTTCCGCTTCCGCCACAGCTGGAGATTCTACGGCCGCAGACACCACGCCCTCGCCACGTTCCGGCACCGCCGCCGCTTTGGCCGCCGCCGCCGCCTCACGCGCGGCCTGCGCCGCCGCCTGCTGCGCCAAGCGCCTCGCCTCGTGTTCCGCGCGACGCGCCGCCTGTTCCGCTTCACGCGCCAGCCGCTCCGCCTCGCGCTTCGCCTTCTCCGCCTGCTCCGCCGCGACTTCCTCGGACAGCAACGCTGCCGCCGGATCGCTCGGATCCAGCGGCTTCGCCTGCGCAACCCGGAACACCGGACGCGGCTTCTCCCTCGTATTCAAAAACAACTCGTGGCGGTTGTTCAGATTCAACCAGTAAAGCTCGCCCTCAAATTCCAGATATACCGGCGCATCGTCTTCACGCTCGGGAATGACAAAACCGCACTCCTTGAGCGCACCGATGAGATCGCCCTCGGTCTGCTCCCAGCGCTTGGCCAGAAACGTGATGCCCACCGACTGCCCCGGCCCGCGCTGATTCCTGCGCAGGTGCGGTTTGATCGCCTCGAAAAACGTCGGCAGATCATCGTCGAGATTGTCCCAGTTGTCCCAGTCGTCGCCTTCCTCCGCCGCATCCGGATCACCATCGCTCTCCGTATTGCGCAGCTTGCGAAACCCATCCTCCGTCGCCGCCGCCTCCGACACCATCGTCGTCTGCTTTTCCGCCGCAGCTTCACCGGCCGCGCCCGCCGCACCGCCTGTAAACTTCGCCGCAAACTCCGCGCGCAGTTTGTCCGCCTCGATTTTCGCCGCAGCCGCCGCCGCGCTTTCCAGCGTCCAGTCGCGCAACGTCGTGCGTCTCGCCACGCCGTTGAACGCCAGCGGACTCGTCGGCAGCGTCTCGTAACTGATGATCTCCCACTCGTCCTTGCCGAGCTGGTTCAGGTAGGACTCCAAAAGTGCGGGAGTGGCGAAGCCGTGCGGCCCGCTGGTGATATGCTTGTATTCCCAAAGAGACATAAAAAGTGGTGTTGCCGGGGTAGTGAAGGGGTGTGTTTGCTAAATAAATCGATGTTTCGCGAATGGGAAACTTGCTCGGCCAAGGCGACCGAGGCGGAGGCGGGCCAGCGGCCCGTGCCGCCGAGGGCAACGCCGGCCCAGCTTGGTTTCCCTTTCGCCCGCAGGGCCTTGGCGAAACATTGAGTTATTTGGCAAGCACACCCCAACAACGCATCCCAAATGACTTCCCCCTTGCGAGCCTAATCCTTCGCCCGCCGCCCCTTGTCTATACCCGTTAAATCCCTGCGGCCGCTGCTCCTCGACGGTTTTCTGTTACCTCATTCCCTGAATCGCCGAAAAGCTCGCCCCCAATAACCCGTTTCCCCCTACCCCGCCCCGGCCTATCCGCCGGGGCTATTTTATTTCGTCACCGCCGCCAAAAACCACTCCAGCGCAAACCACGACAACCGCCCCGACGGCCCCCGCGGATTAAAATCACACGCGTGCGTCGCCCAGGGCAGCGACACAAACGCGTTCGCCACGCCCAACTCATCCAGCTTCGCGTGCAACCGCTCGCTTTGCTTGTGCCACACCATCGAGTCCATCGCCCCGTGCACCAGCAGCGTCGGCACCGCGTTCTCCTTCGTCGCGATAAGATAAGCCGACGACGTCCGATACGCCTCCGGCACCTCCTCCGGCGAACCGCCCAGATACTGCCGCAACAACTTAACCGCGTTCAAAATATCATCCTCCCGCGAAAACCCCCACGCGAACACCTGGTCATGCGGACCATAAAACGACACCGCCCCGCGCACCGCTGTATCCGGAAATCCATACGCCACCGCCGTCGCGATCTGCCCGCCCGCCGACCGCCCCATCAACACCAGCCGCGTCGGATCAATCCCCAACTCCCCCGCGTTCGCCTTCAGATGATCGATCGCCGCCCGCACATCCTCCGCCTGCCCCGGCCACCGCGTCGCCGGCGCCAGCCGGTAACTCACCGCCGCCACCGCATACCCCAGCCTCGCCAGATGATGATTCACCGCCGGCAACTGCTTCCGGTCCCCGTTATCCCACCCGCCCCCATGAATCATCACCACACACGGCGCCGCCCCCGTCCGCCCAACCGCCCGGTAAAAATCCATCGGCAACCCCGCCGCGACCTCCCGCGTTTCCACCGCCACCGGCCCCTTCCCCGTCGCCGTCCGCGGCTCCACTTTCCCAAAGGCCGACCCCAACTTCGCCGGCAACGTCTGCATGATCCCCGCCGCCTGCACCACCGGACGCAGCAGCCCCGCCGCCGCCACCACACACACGCCAACCACCACCCACATCCCGCCCCGCCACCAAGCCACCGCCGCCACGATCACCGGCAGCACGACCAACAGATGCCCGAACTCCCCCACCAAAATCGATGCCTTCCAAAGCCCCGTCGTCGGCGCGCGCCACCACGTGAGCGAAGCCGCCCCCAAGCACCCGACCGCCAGCAACCACAAAACCCATTTCAACATATCCCCTCACTACGCCTCTAAACTCCCCGCAGGTGCAAAATATTTCCCACCCCTTCGCCCCGTAGCGGAACGGCGGAGGCCGTTTCGTCTGATTTACCTTCCGACTTTTGTGTCTCTTTGTGCTTTTTGTGGCCAAAACTCCGCCTCCGATTCCGCATCGCCCCCTTCATCTTAACCTTTCATCTTAATCTAATAATGCGCCGCCTCGACCAACTCCTCGCCAACCTCGGCTACTGCTCCCGCCGCGAGGCCCGCGACTACCTCAAAAAAAACTCCGTCACCGTCCGCGGCGCCCCCGTCCGCGACCCGTCCTCCAAAGCCCGTGCCGCCGACGTCCTCATCAACGGCGAACCTCTCGACCACCCCGACGGCCTGCTTCTCGTCCTCAACAAACCCCTCGGCCTCGTCTGCTCCCACGACGAACGCGAAGGTCCGCGCGTTTACGACCTCCTCCCCGAACGCTGGCGCGCCCGCAACCCCCAGGTCACCTCCATCGGACGCCTCGATAAAGACACCGCCGGCCTGATCCTCCTCACCGACCAAACCGAACTCGTCCACAAATACACCTCTCCCAAGCACAAAGTCCCCAAGCTCTACCGCGCCACCACCGACCGCGATCTCTGCCCCGACCTCATCCCCCTCTTCGCCGCCGGCACCTTGGTCCTAGACGGAGAAGACGCCCCCTGCGCCCCCGCCGATCTCCGCCTCGACCCCGCTTCCCCCCGCACCGCCGACCTGATTCTCACGGAGGGCAAATACCACCAAGTCCGCCGCATGTTCGCCGCCACCGGCGCGACCGTCTTGACCCTCCACCGCGTCCGCTTCGGCAACCTCACCCTCGGCGACCTCCCCCCCGGCCAATTCCGCCCCGTCGCCGAATCCGAAATCTAAACCCAATCTTCAACGCAAAGATCGCCAAGGTCGCAAAGCCGGCCGCCGCTCCGTCTTCGCGCTCTTCGCGATCTTTGCGTTGAAAATCCGCAGCCCGTCCCCTCCCCATGCCCGCCCCCACCACCGAACAACGCGCCGCCACCCGCGTCCGCCCCTCCCGTTCGCCGGTGATGTATCAGCGCTGGAGCCACCTCCTCTTCCTCCACTGGCGCTGGGACCCCGCCGCCATCCAGGCCACGCTCCCCGACGGCCTCTTCGTCGATACCCATGAGAACCACGCCTACCTCGGCGTAGTCCCTTTCTGGATGGACGCCGTCCGCCCCCGCTTCTGCCCGCCCGTCCCCGGCCTATCCTGGTTCCTCGAACTCAACCTCCGCACCTACGTCCATGCCGCCGACGGCACTCCCGGCGTCTGGTTCTACAGCCTCGACTGCAACAACCCCGTCGCCGTCCACCTCGCCCGCACGCTCTTCTCCCTCCCCTACATCCACGCCCGCCAAACCGGCACCCGCCCCAATCCAACTTGTCACTTAATAAGTGACAAACCTCCGCATCTTATTCCTCCAGCTGATTTTAAATCTCGCCGAAAAACACCCCTCACCAACGCCCCGCTCAACCATTTCACCTACGCCGGCACCACCCCGCCCGCACCCGCCGCCCCCGGTTCCCTCGACTACTTCCTCGCCGAGCGCTACCTCCTCTTCAGCCGCTCCACTCGCACCGGCCGGCTCTTCTCCGGCCAGGTCTGGCATGAGCCCTACGCCCTTTCCCCCGCCCGCGTCACCCGCGCCGACACCTCCCTCTTCACCGACAACGGCTTCCCCGCCCCCTCCCGCCCCGCCGACCACGCCCTGACGTCTCCCGGCGTCAACGTATCCATTTACCCCCTACACCGTCTCCCCTCATGAAGTCATGAAACGCCCGCGTTCTTGCTTGAATCCTTCGGATTCGGCCGGAGGGACAACCTCCGTGTCGTCCGCCGCACGGAGCGCACAGAGGCGGTTCCTCCCTTAATCCCGGCCACGCGCCAGGTGAGGCCCTCCATCGATCCTTAAAATTACCCCTGACCGACTACCGGGATCTTCGCGAAACCCACCCTGCGAGCGGGGCCAGGCCCAGCGCGCGGGCAAGCGTCCGGACGTTACCTGAAGTCGATGCCTCGCCTCGACCGAAACAGCCGCAATCAACCGTGAGTCCGCGCACCAGTGCCTGGGTCAGGGCAACCGCGAAAACCACGCACAGGAAACCCATCGCCACCGCGCACGCCCTTCGCCTCACCCCGATCAACAGCGACAAACCCAGGAGCATCTCCAAAACCGGCAACACCAAGGCGACCGCATTAATCATCATCCCAGGCAAAAGTTGGAACGACGCCACGCTGTCGGCAAACGCCAGAGGATCGGCCATCTTGAGCGCACCGGCGCAGATAAACACCAGGCCCAAAAACCAACTCGCCACCCGCACGAGCCACTTGGCCGGAGGGCTCACGCTCAAGGCGCCTTGTCCTCCTTCAGCCCCGCCGCCTGCCACTCCGCCCAGCCACCCGCAAACACCTCCACCTGCGCATACCCCAGGCTCAGCAACGCCGATCTGACAAGCTCCGCATCTTCGCAACTCCTGCTCGCGCAATACACCACCACGGGCCGGCCCTTGGTCATACGTGCCCCCAGCGCCCGGTAAGCCGCCTCGAAGCGCTCTCTTGGCAGACTCAGCGCGCCCGGCACATGCCCCATCCAAGCAATTTGCCCCACACGGTGATCGCGCGGACGCATTTATTGTTCTGGGGACACGATGTCAGCAGGAGGCGCTCGACCTCTGGTAAAAATTTCCTCGGTGTTCTACCCGGACATGAACCTCCCGGCAACATCGCGAAAATTCCAGGTCCTTCTCTTGGCCCTGACTACCTCGACACTCCTCGCCGTCGAATCCGCCGTCACCCTCTCCCCTCTCGTCGTCACCGCCACCCGCAGCGCCCAACCCGCCGACACCCTCCCCGCCGCGATCACCATCTTCACCGCCGACGACCTCCGCGCCTCGCCCTCCCTCGCCCTTGACGACACCCTCCGCTCCGACCCGTCCTTCAGCCTCTTCCGCCGCACCGGCAGCCTCACCGCCAACCCCACCGCCCAAGGCGTTTCTCTCCGCGGACTCGGCCCCAGCGGCGCCAGCCGCTCCCTCGTCCTCCTCGACGGCGTCCCGCTCAACGATCCCTTCGGCGGCTGGGTTGCCTGGACCAAACTCCCCCGCCTCGCCCTCTCCTCCGCCGAAATCATCCGCGGCGGCGGCTCCGGTGCCTGGGGCAACGCCGCCCTCGGCGGCACCGTGCAACTCCTCACGACGCCACCCACCGCCAACCGCTTTACCACCGAAGCCCTCGTCGGCGACTTCGACACCCGCGCCGCCGAAATCCTCGCCACCGCCGTGTCTCCCAACGCCCGCCACGCCGTCGCCATCGATGCCGCCGCCTTCGCCACCGACGGCGTTCACCTCATCCGCAACCCCGGCCCCATCGACCGCCCCGCCGACCTCGATTACCAACGCGCCCAAGTCTCCTGGCTCACCGTCCTCCCCGCCAACATCGACCTCCTCCTCACCGCCCGCCTCTACTCCGAAAACCGCGGCAACGGCACCCCGCTCCAACGCAACGCCTCCGACGAAACCTTCCTCTCCGCCACCCTCTCCTCTTCCCCCGTAGCTACGAGCGTGAGCGAGTGGTCCGCAGTCGTTTATCTCCAAGACCAATCCTTCTCCTCCTTCTTCACCGCCATCGACCCCACCCGCACCACCGAAACCCCCGCCAGCAACCAATACGACGTCCCCGCCACCGCCGCCGGCGCGTCCTTCACGACGACCTGGGGCACCCCCGCCGACGATGCCATCACCACGCTCGGCATCGACACCCGCGCCGTCCGCGGCGAAACCCGCGAAGCCTTCTTCTTTGTCGCCCCGGACTTCACCCGCGCCCGCCGCGCCGGCGGCGAACAACTCTTCGCCGGACTCTTCGCCCGCCACGACCGCGCCGTTACTTCCACCGTCCGCGCCTCCGCCGGTGCCCGCCTCGATCACTGGCAATCCACCGACGGCTTCCGCCGCGAACTCGACACGACCACCAACACCGTCCTCCTCGAACAAACTTTCCCCGACCAGGACGGCATCGAATTCAGCCCCAACCTCGGCCTCGTCTGGCAACCCGCTCCCGACTTCCGCGCCCGCGCCTCCGCCTACCAGGCCTTCCGCGTCCCCACGCTCAACGAATACCACCGCCCCTTCCGCGTCGGCCCCGTCACCACGCAAGCCAACCCCTCCCTCGCCCCCGAAACCCTCACCGGCTTCGAAACCGGCCTCGACCTCGGCCGCCCCTCCGCCCACTACGGCGCGTCCCTCACCGCCTTCGTCAACGAACTCCAGGACGCCGTCACCAACGTCACCATCGCCCCCAACCTCCGCGAACGCCGCAACCTCGACCGAGTCCGCGTCCAAGGTCTCGAAGCCTCCCTCCGCGCCC
>CAMBLN010000008.1 GCA_945868215.1 Opitutus sp. GAS368 | reverse complement strand
TACTTCGTTTCGAGCGCGCATCCGCGCATCGTCGGAGGCAAGCCCTCGAAGAACCCGCGTTACCTGCAGCTCCGCCCCGACGTGGCCAACCCGAAGGCCACGGCCATCGCGCACCTTGGTCTGCGTCTGCACCGCCGCCTGTCTTACAGCGCGCCGGTGCTCACGCCGGTCAACGTGCTGGTGCCCGGCCGCCGCAACAACCCGCCCGAACCGGGCGTGCGCGCGCTGTGCTGTTTCAATCCGATCCATCACCTGGAGCTGCCCGAACTCTTCATGGAGTTCATCAGCTCGATGACCGGCAAGTCGCCCTCGACGACCGGCGCCGGCAGCGAAGGTGCGCTGACTAAGGGGCCGTTCAACGCGTTGCCTCCGATCATCGATCTCAACGCCGCGCTGGTTTCCTCGATCCTCACCGGCCACGACGTGTTTCTGTCATCGGCCGGTTGCGTCGGCCCCAAGGTGCGCGTGGATCACGACGTGTCGCTGCTGGTGCCCGAGATCTTCTCGCGCATGAGCGACGCGGAGCGTTCGGCCTCGGCGCTGATCGCAGACGGTTGTTTTGAGAAACTCCTCGATTTCGAACATCGCGGAAAAATGGTTTACGCGAGCCGTCTCGGCTACCGCATCACCACGCGGTTTGTGCGCATCTACTTCGGACGCGTGTTCCCGCATCCGCATGTGGTGTTCACCGACGAGATGCTGCGCCCCGAGCAACAGGACATGGATGTCTTCGCCGACGGCGTGGACACCATCGTGACGACGCACCAGCGCGTGGCCGAGAGCTACTTCGCCGACGGCAGCATCGACATGGCCTGCCCGCCGCTGAAAGCGCTGCTGGAGATCATGGACAAGGGCAAGACGGCGGCCGGCGACGGTCTGGATTCGCCCAATGTGCGTGCGCTCTTCACCCGCGAGGCGCTGCTCGGCAGCGATTGGTATCGCGCGCGCCTCGACGCCAAGCAGAAGGGCGAAACCGCGCTCTGGGCGCATCACGTCAAGAGCCTCGAAGCGGCGCTCGACCAGGACGACTACGCCGACGTCATCGCGCGCCTCTCGCTCAAACCCCGCCTCGCGCGGGCCCGGGCGGAGCTGGAACGCGTGAAATCGCCCGCCTACCGCCAGAGCCTCAACGGCACCCTCGGCGTGCAGCCGCTGGGCTGAAAGTTGTGACGGAAAAAGAGCGGGCCGGCCGGCCCGCTCTTTTTTTGCGCCCGCGTGTAGTGCCTTTTTGGATGCAATCTTTTCATGGGGATAAATCTCATGGGGGTTTGCGACGAAAGGAGTGATACCTAGTTTTCAGTCATGCGGACGGCATTCGGGCCGGCCGCAAAAAATTCCCCGTCATGCGCCCCCGTGATACCCGCCTTAACACCCCAGCCGAGATGGTGGTGCGGTTTGTCTTTGCAGCCCGTTACATTTTGTTTTTCGCGGGGTTGTTTTTGGGCGCGTCCGCGCTGCACGAAGGATCGGTCTACGATGCGCTGAAGGCGCTGGTGTGTTTCGCGGCTATACTGGCCGGCCACGCGTGGCTCAGACGCGGGAAAAAACTCGCGGAATGCGACCGTGCGCTCGACGCCATGTTTCGCGGCGGTCCTTCGGGTGACGACGAGGACGGACTTGCGGCCCTGCTGAGCCGCCGGGAGGCCTTGGAGCGCCAACGCGGCCAGCCCGGATTTGATCCGTGGGAAGTGCAGGCGGTGCGCCGTGAGATCAACGACTACGTGCGGGCGCACCCCGAATCGACGTGCGATTTTGACGGACGGTTGTGAGCCGGCGCGGCGAAAGGTTGGCGGTCACTTGAGTTTCGCGATCAGGTCGAACCAACCGCGTCCCCACACCCAGCCGTAGAGGGCGAGACCGGCATGGGTCAGCAAGGCCAGAGCACCCACACAGCCCAGTGCGACGGACGTCGACTCGATCATCACGGCGACCACGCAGAGCGACACGCCGATGATGAGTCCGGCGATGATGAGGATGACGAGCCCGGCAAACCAAAGCCGGCCGGTGGAGGAGTCGTTGGTGTTGGTTGAGAATTTGGAGACGAGCCAGACCGGCTGGAACGCGAGCACGATGCCGATGCCGCGCACACTGTAGTCGAGCGACCAGGTGAACGGTGCATGAGCCGGGGCGAAGCCGAGCCAGACGACGGCCAGCACGAACGGAAACGCGAGGATGCAATACAGGGCGTTGATCGTGAGCACGAGGCGGGACGTTTCCCCGAAGCCGGTGGGCACGTAGGCGGTCAGGCCGATCTGGGTCTGGAACGTGCGCATCGCCTCGAAGCCGAGCCAGCGTCCGCCGAGGACGGGCAAAGCGAAGGCGAGGGCGGCGAGTGCGGGCAGAACGCGCAGATTTGGCGACGACGTGCCGCCGGCGATCACCACGATTCCCAGGAGCGCGACGGCGATGAGCCAGCGGCGGTTCCACGACATGCCGCCCGGCACCATAAAATCGACCAAGGTGCGTTGGCGTGGGGTGAGGAACCACGTGACCGCCTGCTCGAGCGGGCCGCGTGAGGCGAGGGTCCGGCCGGGCGGAGTGGCGAGCACGCCTTCGGTGCGCACGCGCAGGAGACTCAGGTCCACCGGGGCGGTCTCGCGATGCGTCGGTTGCGGGGGATGGGACTCAGGGGACTGATGCGACGGATGGGGTGACGAGGCTGCGGATGCGGGGAGTGGGTTATCGACCGTTTCCTCGGGTGTGTTCTCGTAGCCAAAAAGCGCGTCGGGGTTGAAGACCTTGCGCATCGCGCGTGCGCCCGCGACGAGTGCGGCGCACGCGATGCCGCCGATGCCGAGAAATATCCACCAGCCGGTGGCGTGGCCTTGGGCGATGTTATGCCAGCCTGACAGCAGCCAGCCTGCGGGGGTGGCCGAGTGGAGGGCGTTGCGCACCATATTCAGCCAAGCGGTCACGGTGTTGTGATCGGTTTCAAGTTTGAAGCTGAAGAAAACCAGCAACGTGAGCGGCGTGGTGACCCAGACGTAAGGAAACTGCGGACGCCAACGGGCGAGCCAGACGGCGAGGGCCAAGGCGGTGACGCCCTGGGTGAAGGCGATGACGGGGGCGGCGAAGGCGAGGAGGACGGCCTCTGTTTTCCAGGCGACGGCGAGACCGAAGACGAGCCAGTCCACGACGAGCCAGACGGCGGCGCGGAGGACATAGCCGCGTTGATGCGCGAACACGGAGTCGTCGGTCACGGGCCAGCCATACCAGATCCAAAGTTGGTTGGGGTCGTGGGTGTTGGCGGCGATTTGTTGGGCGCGGACGAACGTGATGAGCGTGGTCCAGAGCAGCAGGGCGTTGGCGAGCGCGGTGATCGGACCGTTGTTCAGCACGGCGATCAGGATGACGAGCGGCACGAGCACGCGGAAACTACCCGCGGAGTAATGTTTGGTGATGCGCGGACGGGCGCGGCGGCGTTCGCGGCGCAGGTCGGGGCTCGCCTTGATGCGGCGGCTCACGGCGCGCCGCCAATGTTTCCATGCCTTGCGGTCGGGGGTGAGTTTCATGACTGCACCTCGCGGAACTGGCGCAGGCGCGATTCAAGACTGTCGGTGCCGGAGGCGGGCATGGCGTCGAGATCGGCGCGGGTGTAGATGTGGCGGAATTGTCCGCGGTCGATGACGCACAACCGGTCGGCGAACCGCTCGGCGATTTCGAGGATTTGCGTGGTGTAGATGACGGTCGCGCCCGCCTTGGCGGCGGCGCGGGAGTAGTCCTTGAGCATGGCCAGGCCCTGCGGGTCGAGGCCGGAGGCGAAGGGCTCGTCGAGCAGCCACAGTTCGGGGTTGATGAGCACGAGGGCGGCGAGCGCGACCTTGTAGATCTGTCCGCGGCTGAGCCGGCCGACGGGAACCTCGGCGAGCGGCAGCAGATCGAGTTCGCCGAAGACGCGCACGAGGGAGTCTTCCAGCGCGAGCGGTTCGCGTTCGTAGAGGCGGGCCATGAGCGACACGTGTTCGAGCGCGGACTGGTGCGCATACATCGCGGGGAAATCGGGAAGAAACAGGAGCCGCCGGCGAAGGTCGATGCGGTCGCGGCGGAAGAGCTGGCCGTCGTAAAGCACCTGTCCGCGCGACGGCGCGACGATGGCGCTCAGGCAACGGAGGAGGGTGGTCTTGCCGGCGCCGTTGAGGCCGATGAGGGCGACGATTTGTCCGGGTTCGATGACGAGCGAGACATCGTCCAACGCCTTCGATCCGTCGTATTTTTTGGAGACCCGCCGCAGTTCGATTTGCACGCCGTCCACTTCACGGTGACGCGGGGCGGGGAGACAAATGCTTTTCGAACTACTTTTTAAGCCGGGCTTTGAAATCGGTGCTCGGGCAACCGCAGTCACCGCCGCAACCGGAGCCGGGCTTGCGGCGTTTTTTCCAAGTGTTCCACGCGAAGAGCGCCACGGTGACGGCGACGACCAGCAGGGCGAGCGGGGTTTGCCAGTTGTTCATGCGGACACACTACACCCGAATCGCTCAATAGCCCAGCGCGCGGCCCGTTTGGTAGATCACGAGACAGATGAACCACGCGAAGCCCGTCATGTAGGCGAGTTGGAAGAGCGGCCATTTCCACGAGTTGGTTTCGCGCTTCACGACCGCGATGGTGCTGATGCACTGCATGGCGAAGACGTAAAACACCATCAGGTTGAGACAGATCAACGGAGTGAAGAGCTTGGTGCCGTCGGGCCGTTCGGCGGCGCGCAAGGCGTCGCGCAGGTGGAGCTCGTTGGCGGACTCGTCGTCGCTTTCCTCGACGGCGAAGATCACGCCCATGGAGCTGTTGAACACCTCGCGCGCGGCGAAGGATTGGATGAGCCCGATGCCGATGCGCCAGTCGAAGCCGAGCGGGGCGATGGCGGGTTCGATGGCGTGGCCGGCGCGTCCGGCGAGGCTGTGGGCGAGCGGGTCGCCTTCGGGCTGGTTGTCGGGAAGTTTTGGATACGTGGCGAGGAACCACAGGATGATCGACAAGCCGAGGATGATGGTGCCGGCGCGTTTCACGAAGATGCCGCCGCGTTCGAGCATTTGCAGGAGCACGTCGCGGATCTTCGGCAGGCGGTAGGGCGGCAGCTCCATGATCATGAGCGGCGGGGCGCCGCGCAGGAGGGTTTTTTTGAACAGCCACGCGAAGCCGAACGCGCCGAAGGTGCCGAGCGCATACATGAGCAGCATGATGCCGATCTTGAGGCCGACGGGGACCTGTTCGTCGGGCACTAGGGCGGCGATGAGCAACAGGTAGACGGGCAAGCGCGCCGAGCAGCTCATGAACGGGGCGACGAGGATGGTGACGAGACGGTCCTTGGGTTGCTCGATGGTGCGGGCGGCCATGATGCCGGGAATCGCGCAGGCGTAGGAGCCGAGGAGCGGGATGAAGCTGCGGCCGTTGAGGCCGACCTTGCTCATCAGGCGGTCCATGATGAAGGCGGCGCGCGCCATGTAGCCGGTGCTTTCGAGCAGGCCGATGAAGAGGAACAGAATCAGAATCTGCGGCAGGAAGATGATCACACCCTCGACGCCGGCGATGGCACCGTCGATCACGAGATCGTGGAAGTCGCCGGCGGGGATGAGTCCGGACACCCAGCCGGAAAAGGCGGCGACGAGGTTTTCGATCCAGCCCATGGGGATGCCGGCGAAGGTGAAGATGCTCAGGAACATCACACCCATGAGCACGCCGAAGATGATCCAGCCCCAGACGGGATGGGTGACCCAGGCGTCGATGCGGTCGCTGGTGCTCGGGCCGGAGGGGGCGGAGGAGGTGCCGATGATTTCGGCGGTGAGCCGGCCGATGCTGTCGTAGCGGGCGTTGACGAGGGCGGCGGCCCAATCGGTGCCGTCGGCGGCCCAGCGTTTTTCCCAGGAGGAGAGGATTTCCTGGGTGCGCGGGGAGAGAGGCGTCGAGCCGGAGACGCGCACGCTGTCCTGGTCGGTGAGGAGCAGGAGCGCCTCGGCGCGGGCGATGAGGGGTTGTTTTTTGTCGCTGTCCTGGAGCGAGGCTTGCAGCTCGGAGACGGCGGGGGCGATGGCGGCGGGGACGTCCCAGGCGTGGCGGGAGAGCGGGAGGTCGGGGCGGCTGAGGGCGAGCTTGAGTTCGATGAGCCCGCGTCCGGTGGAGGCGGCGCAGGAGACCACGGGGATGCCGAGCGTGTGTTCGAGGCGGGACGTGTGGATTTTGAGGCCGGCGGCTTCGGCGACGTCCATCATGTTGAGGACGAGGATGACGGGGCGACCGAGGTCGAGGATCTGGTGGACGAGGTAGAGGTTGCGCTCGAGGTTGGTGGCATCGACGACGCAGATGATGCGGTCGGGCATCGCGGTGTCGGTGCGGCGGCCGAGGAGCACGTCGCGGGTGACGGCCTCGTCGGGTGAGCGGGCGGCGAGCGAGTAGGTGCCGGGCAGGTCGATGACGGTGAGCGGCTGGCCGTGTTGCGTGTAGGCGGTGCCGACTTTGCGTTCGACGGTGACGCCGGGGTAGTTGCCCACCTTTTGTTTCAGGCCGGTGAGGGCGTTGAAGAGGGTGGATTTGCCGCAGTTGGGATTGCCGACGAGGGCGTAGACCGACGCGCGCGCGGAGGCGGGTTTGGCGGGCGGAGGGGTCATGGGCGCGCGTCGGAATGACCAATGTCCGATGACCAATGACCAATGGACGGAATCGCGTGCGGGGCGCGTAGGATGGGCGAATGATGTCGGGTGTTCATGTTGTAAGCCAATGGGCCTTGGACATTGGACATGGTTTATTTCGTGGCCGTGCCGGCGGCGGGCTCGACCATGACGTGGTCGGCTTCGGATTTGCGGAGGGTGAGGTTGTAGCCGCGGACTTTGATTTCGATGGGATCGCCGAGCGGGGCGGTGCGAACGAGGGTGACGGAGGTGCCGGGCAGGAGGCCCATTTCGCGGAGGCGGAGGAAGGCGACGCCTTGTTTGGGAAATTCGCGAAGGACGGCGGAGGTGCCGACGGCGAGGGAGGAAAGCGTGACGAGGTCGGCCATGGCGTGAGCGGAAAGGAGGCGGATCAGGCGGCGCTGCGGATCAGTTCAACCGTGATGTGTTTGGCGACGCCTTCGCCGAGGGCGACGCGCATGCCGCAGATTTGGCAGAGAAGCGTGCTGCGACCGGAGATTTTTTCGATGACGGCAGATTCACAGAACCCCATCTCGCGCAGGCGCTGGCAGAGTTCGGCCTCGCCGTTTAACGCGCAGACGCGGCCTGCGGCTCCCGGTGGGAGCTCGGTGAGGGTCATGCGCGGACGCTGGAGTCGCGGGTCTGAGTTCATGGCAAGACGCAGATATGACTGAGACTCAGTTTCAAAGTCAACGCGACGGATGAAATCGATGCGGGGAAGGGATCGGGAGCAGGCAGAGGGGCGAGCAGGGGAAGACCAAGTTTGTCACTTATTAAGTGACAAACTTGTATTTTATGTTGGGGGATAGGGGGTTGAGGAGTAGGATTGGGCTGATTTTTAGGGGGATGCGAGGTAGGTGTTTAGCCAAGTGATGAGTGCATCCAGGCCTGCGAGGGGTTCGGGGGTGGGTGGGCCGGGGCGCCAGGCGGAGAAGGGGCGGGAGTCGCCGGTGGCGAGGTCGTCCATGTCGTTGTGAATGACGGCGTCCACGGTGCCGGCGGCGAAGAGTTTGGAGACGGCGAGGGCGCGGGCTTCGGGGTCGGCGCCGGCGGTGAGTTTGAAGCCGATGACGCGGAGCGGGAGGGGCGTGGGTGGCGCGTAGGACTTGAGTTGGGGGAGGAGCTTGGGCGTGGGCACGAGACGCAGCGTGAGCTCGGGAGCGTAGGAACTGAGTTTGCCGGAGGACGTTTCGGCGGGGCGGTAATCGGAGACGGCGGCGGCGTGGATCACGGCGTCGAAGATGCCGGTGCCGAGGAGACGCTGGAGTTGCGACTGGAGATCGGCGGTCGAGGAAAAGGATCGGGCGGTGACGGCGGAGGAAGGGCGGACGGCGGCTTCACCGTGGAGCAAGGTGACGGTGTGGCCGCGGGTGACGAGGGCGTCGGCGAGGAGTGCGCCGGTGCGGCCGGTGCTGATGTTGGAGAGGAAACGAACGGCGTCGATGGGTTCGCGGGTTGCGCCGGAGGTGATGAGGATGCGCATGGATAGACGTGGGATCAGTTCCCAGAGAGTTGGCCGCAAAAAGTCACAAAAAACGGAATGCGAATTTGGCCCTGCGTGCGCCTATAGGCGCGTGGGAGAGATACGTCGGAACCAAAGGAATTTCTTCGACTTTTTTCGGCCATAATTCCGTGGCTCGGGTTCACGCGATCTTGGGGCTGAGTTGGACGAGGACTTCGGTGATGAGTTGGTCGGGCTCGAGGAGGCGGCCTTCGCCTTCCTCACCGCAGGCGAGGGCGCCGGAGCCGGTGGGGAGGACGCGCACGCCGGTGTCGGCGAGTTTTTTGAGGGAGGCCTGCGTGAGCGGATGGTTGAACATCGCGACGTTCATCGCGGGGGCGACCCACCACGGCTTTTTGTTGATTTCCCAGGCGAGGAAGAGGCTGCCGACGAGGTCGTCGGCGAGGCCGGCGGAGAGGCGGTTGAGAGTGTTGGCGGTGGCGGGGGCGACGAGCGCGAGATCAGCCCAGCGGGCGAGATTGATGTGGTCCATGGCCTTGCCGGATTCCCAGAGATCGCTGGCGACGGAATGGCCGGTCAGGCCTTCGAGGGTGGAGGAACCGACGAAGCGGAGCGCGGACGGCGTGGCCACGGTGCGCACCTCGATGCCGGCTTGCACGAGACGGGAGATCGCGAAGCACGCCTTGTAGCAGGAGATCGAGCCGGTGAGGACGAAGAGCAGGCGGGGCTTGCGGGCGGTGGTCATGAGAGGAAAACGGAGGTCGGATTTTTTGTCACAGAGTTCACAGAGCTCGGACACAGAGAGCACAGAGTTCGGAGTTGAGGATCGGAGGGGTTGTACTCCGTGAACTCAGGATTGGGACTCGGTTTTCTCTGTGACTCATTCCGGGGTTTGTATTCAGTAGGATTCTTTTTTGCTCGGGAAGGTGCCGTCGGCGACGGACTCGGCGAAGGAGGAGAGGCCGGCGGTCACGGCTTTATTCCCGTCGGCGAATTGGCGGACGAATTTGGGAGAGAAGCCGGGGTTGAGGCCGAGCATGTCGTGGAAGACGAGGACTTGTCCGTCGGTGTGGGGGCCGGCGCCGATGCCGATGACGGGAATCGCGAGGGCTTCGGTGATGGTGCGGGCGACCTCGGTGGGGACGCATTCGAGCACGAGACCGGAGGCGCCGGCGGCTTCGACGGCGCGCGCTTGACGGAGGAGATCGGCGGCGGTGGCGTCGGTTTTGCCCTGCACCTTGTAGCCGCCGAGGGCATGGACCGATTGTGGAGTGAGGCCGAGGTGGCCGATGACGGGGACACCGGATTGGACGAGGTGGCGGATGACGTCCTCGTGTCCGTCGATGCCCTCGATCTTCACTGCATGGGCGCCTGCGCGCATGAGGAGCGAGGCGCATTCGACGGCGGGGACGATGCCTTTGCGCGCGGCGAGGTAGGGGAAGTCGGTGATCAGAAACTTCGAGCCGGCGAGACCGCGGGCGACGGCGGCGGTGTGGCGCGCCATGATTTCGGGGGTGGCGGCAAAGGTGGTCGCTTCACCGTCCACGACGGTGGTGACGCTGTCGCCGACGAGCACGCAATCGACGGGCGAGGCGGCGAGGAACTTCGCCTCCCACTGCGCGTAGGCGGTGGACATGCTGATACGGCCCTTGCCCTTGCGGGCTTTGAATTCGAGGACGGACTTCATACGAGGGCGATGAACGTCGCAGGTCGTAATGAAAAAGCCAACTCTGGGGTTCAGGCTCAGCCTTGGCGAACTTCGCGGGGGGATTTGCCGGTGGCGCGACGGAGCCAGTGGGTGAAGTGCGAGGCCGAAGAAAAACCGAGGTCGTAGGCGATTTTTTTGGCGGGGACCGTGGTGTCGGCGAGCGTGGCGGTGGCGGATTCGAGGCGGCGTTTTTGCAGGTAGGCGCGCGGGGTGAGTCCGAGTTGTTGGACGAAGAGGCGGTCGAGGTGGCCGGCGCTCAAGCCGGCGGAGGCGGCGAGGTTTTTTTCGCGGAAGGGCGTGCGCCAGTCGTGGCGGTCGAGCTGGCGGAGCGCGGCGAGGACGCGGGAGTCGAGTCCGCCCATGCGCGCGGGGACGACGCCGACGGCGAGCAAGGTTTTCAGGTAGGCCTGCGCCCAGGCGGCGAAGAGTTGTTGGAGTTCGAAGAAGTCGGTGAGTTCGACGGGTTGCGGCTGGAGGGCGGTGCTGATGCGGGGGAAGCGGCGGCTGATGACGCGGAGAAGCGCGCGGGCGGTTTTGCCGAGGGCGGGGCGGGTGCCGGCGGGGACGACGAGGATCTGCTCGACGAGCGAATCGCCGGAGGGCCATTCGAGTTTGAAGTTGATGGAGAGGATGCGGGCGTCGGGGGAGAAATCTTGGTGCAGCGGGTGAGGTCCGCAGAAGATCCATTCGCTGGCGCGGGCGGTCCACGTGTCGCGTCCGCGTTTGACGGTGACGGAGCCGGCCTGAATCCACCAGGCGGAGAGTTGATTGCGCTGGGATATGCGACGGCGGTTGGGGGCGTCGACTTCGCCCTCGTAACACCAGAGCAGGCGGGCGTGGAGGAAGGACCAGTCTTCGAAGGTGAGTGGGGAGGGAACGGGCGCGGCGGGCGGCATGTTTAAAATCTACAACTTTATATGTAATCTTATCAAGTGTCGCGGGTGGCGATTACGGCGTGGGGGTGGCAGGGTGGTGACATGAGTTCCACCCCTGTCCTTGGTTTTTATGAAGAGCCGGCGCGCACGATTCCCGTGATCGCCGAGTGTGATGTGCTGGTTGTTGGCGCCGGTCCCGGCGGCATCGGCGCGGCGGTGTCGGCGGCGCGCAATGGCGCCAAGACGATCCTCGTCGAGCGGTTCGGCAGCTTCGGCGGCACGTGGACGGCGGGCATCCTGAGTGCGATCATGCCGTTTCCGCATGTGCGCGGACTTTTCAAGGAAGTCGTCGATTCGTGGGCGGCGGCGGGTGGTTGGAATGACAACGGTTGGGGCGCGAAGGACTACGGCGCGTCCGGCACGTATGACTCTGAGACGGCGAAGGTGACGCTGGATCGCTTTGTGGTGAGTTCAGGGGTGACACCGTTTTTCTTTGCGCAGGTGTCGGCGGTGATCCGCGAAGGCAGCCGGGTGAAGGGCGTGATCATTGAGTCGAAGGAAGGACGTCAGGTTATTCTGGCGAAGATGATCGTCGATTCGTCGGGTGACGGCGACGTGAGCGTGCTGGCGGGCGTGCCGTCGGACAAGGGTCGCGACGAAGACGGCGCGGTTCAGCCGATGACGATGATTTTCAAGATGACGGGCGTGGATGATGAGCGGGCCATGGCCTCGAAAAAAGCCGACCGTGATTTTACGAAAGCGTGGCAGGCGGCGAAGGCGCGCGGTGAGGTGACGGTGCCGCGCGAGGATGTGTTGTCGTCGCGCCAGCCGCGCGCGGGCGAGTGGAATTTTAACACGACGCGCATCATCAACAAGGACGGCACGAAGCTGCGTGATGTGACCGATGCGATGATCGAAGGCCGCCGGCAAGTGGCGGAGGTCGCGGCGTTTTTGCGGAAGAATATTCCGGGGTTTGAGAACGCGGTGGTTTCGGAGACGGCTCCGCATATCGGCGTGCGTGAGACGCGGCGTATCCGTTGTGATTATACGGTCACGGCGAAGGACATCGTCGAGGTGGTTCCGTTTGAGGACTGCATCGCGCGCGGCGACTGGTTCATCGACATCCACAGCCCGACGGGCGAGGGCACGGTGCGGATTCATCCGCCGGCGGGGAAGTGGTATGAGATTCCGTTCCGCTGCACGCGTGCGCAGGGTGTGGACAATCTGCTGGTGGCGTCGCGTTGCATCGACAGCACGCACGAGGCTCATGCGGCGATCCGCATCACGCCGCAGGTGATGGCGATCGGCGAAGGCGTGGGCGCGGCGGCGGCGTTGTGCGTGAAGCTCGGGTTGAAATCGACGCGCGATCTCGATGTGAAGTTGCTGAGGGAGACGCTGCGCAAGCAGGGCGCGATGGTTTAAGCGGACAAAATAAAAGGCCGCGCCACCCGAGAGGGAGGCGCGGCCTTTTTTGCGAAGCGAAGATGTGTTACTTCGCGGCGGTGGGGACAGTGCCGGCTTTGATGAGGATGAACTCGTCGGGTTTGAGGTGGGTTTTGATGGCGGCGTTTACCTGGTCGAGGGTCACGGCTTCGAGTTGATCGGGGTAGGTGTCGATCCAGCTGAGCGGGTAGCCGCGATGGAGGGTGGCGAGGATCGTCGAGGCGAGTCCGTCGGTGGTGGCCAGGCCGACCTGGAACTGGCCGGCGAGGTTGGTTTTGGTGCGGGCGACTTCCTCGGCGGTGACGCCTTGGTCATACCAGAACTTTAATTCGCGGCGGGTGGAGGCGAGGCCTTTGTCGAGGAGCTCGGGGGAGAAGTTGGCGATGATGCGCCAGTCGCCATTGATGAAGGTGTCGTTGCCGATGCGCGCGCCGATGCCGTAGGTGAGGCCCTCCTGGTCGCGCACGGTGGCCATGAGGCGGCCGGTGAAGCCGCTGCCGAGAATGGTGGTGGCGACGCGGAGCGGGAGGGCGTCGGGGGCGGAGTGGCGGAGGGTGACGGCTTGTCCGAGGATCACGCTGACGTTGGGTTTGTCGGCCATGAAGACGGTGTGTTCGGAGCCGGGGAGGCGGGTGAATTCGTGTTCGTAGGCGAGGCGGCGGGTGCCGCCGGACCAGCCGGCGAAGGCTTTGGCGACTTCGGCCTGGAGGGCGGCGGGGTCGATGTCACCGACGGCGACGAGGGTGAGTTCGGCGGGGCCGTAGTGTTTTTGGTGGAAGGCGCGGAGGTCGGCGACGGTGGCGGCTTCGAGGGCGGCGAGGAAGGCGTCGGTGGAGTGGGCGTAGTTGGGGTGGCCGGGAGGATAGATGGTGGATGCGAAGGCCTGGCCGGCGCGGAAGCCGGTTTGTTCGAGGGCGCGTTGGAGGCGGCCGGCGATTTGTTTTTTGAGTTTGGCGAATTCTTCCCCGGAGAACGCGGGGGTGCGGAGTTGTTCGGCGAGGAGGGCGATGAGGAGCGGGACGTCTTTGCGGAGGCACTTGCCGCTGAAGGTGACCATGGTGTCATCGACGGAGAACGAGAGCGTAGCGCCGACGGCGTCGAGTTTTTGGGCGATGGCAAATTTGTCCTGCGTGACGGTGCCCTGGTCCAACATGCCGCCGGTGAGGGTGGCGATGGCGAGGTTGGTGTCGGGGGAGAGCGAGTCGCCGGCGGGGAGGGAGCCGCGGAAGGTGACGACGTCTTTGACGGCGGTCGGGTAGGCGATGACGTCGATGTTGGCGACGGTGGCGCGGGTGACTTTGTCGGCGATGGCGGCTTGGGCCGCAGAGGACAGAAGACAGAGGACGGCCGTGACGGAGGACAGAAGGCGGAGGACGGAGGACGGAGTGTTTAACCACGAAACACACGAAATACACGAAAAGCGGAGGAGGGACATGGAGAGTGAGAGTGGGTTGAAGATGGACGGGTGACGGGTGTCGCGGGTGGGCGCGGCCTCAAGCGAGGTGAGGCCCTACGGGTTACGGAGTGGTGACGGGGATGAACCAGCCGGTGGTGCTTTGGTCTTCGTTGAAGTAGGCGTTGGCGACGCGTTTGACGTCGTCGGCGGAGACCTTGGCGAGGCCGTCGTCGAGGGTGACGTAGAGGGTCCAGTCGCCGGAGGAGATGAATTCGTTGAGGTTGCTGGCCACGGCGAAGGCGCCGTCGCGGGCGTAGGCGGAGGCGGCGAGGAGCTGGCTGATCGCGGAGGAGACTTCTTCGGCGGTGACGCCGTCGGTCTTCACGCGGGCGAGTTCGGCGAGGGCGATTTTTTCGACCTCGTCGTGTTGGGCGCCGGGGGCGAGGCTGGCGTAAACGGTGGTGAGCGACGGGTCGTGGAAGAAACCGATGTCGGCGGAGACGGAGGTGGTGAGGTTTTTATCGGTGAGGGCGCGGAAGAGGCGGCTGTTTTTGCCGGAGGTGAGGATGGAGCCGAGCACCTGGAGGGCGGGCATGTCGGGGTGGCGGGCGGCGGGGGTTTTGTAAGCGATGCCGACGACGCCGAGTTTGCCGGCGCGTTTGACGGTGACGCGTCGCGGGCCGGTTTGCGCGGGCTCCTCGGTGTAAACCTGCGGGATGGGTTTCGGGGCGCGGGGGATGGCGGCGTAGTATTTTTTGACGAGGGCGAGGGCGTCGGCCGTCGTGATGTCGCCGATGACGGAGACGGTGGCGTTGTCGGGCCAGTAGAAGGTGTCGTAGAACTCGCGTAGTTTTTCGATGGATACTTTTTCGATGTCGCTGCGCCAGCCGATGGTGGAGTGGTGGTAGGGGTGCGCCATGAAGGCGGCGGCGTTGATTTCCTTGTCGAGGGCGTAGATGGGGTTGTTTTCGCCGATTTCGAATTCGTTGCGCACCACGGTCATCTCGGGGCGGCGGTCGTCCTCGCGGAGCCAGAGGTTGCGCATGCGGTCGGCCTCGATGGCGACGTAGGCCTCGACGTGGGCTTTGCCGAGGTTGGCGTAGTAGTTGGTGCGGTCGAGCCAGGTGGTGGCGTTGTAGAGGGCACCGACGCGTTCGAGGAGCTGGTCCACGCTGTTGCCCTTCTCGCGGTTGAAGTTTTTGGTGCCCTTGAACATGAGATGCTCGAGGAGGTGGGTGGCGCCGGTGGTGCCGGTGACCTCGTTGCGGGAGCCGACGCGGTAGGTGACCATGAAGGTGACGACGGGCGCGGAGTGTTCGGGGAGAACGAGGACCTGGAGGCCGTTGGCGTCGAGGGTGTATTCGGAGATGCCGCCGAGGGTGCGGACGGCGGTGAAGCCTTCGACGGGGGCGGGCGCGGCTTGAAGGCAGAGGACAGCGGAGGTCAGAAGACAGAGGACGGAGGACAGACGGAGGAGGTTCATGCGTGGGGAGAAGGAGACCGCGGGTGGCGGGGGAATGTTCAAATTGGTTGGGAGAAAAGGGGAGGGGGTGGACGGGGGCAAGCGGTGTGTGCGGGGGGGGGGGGGGCGCTCAAGACAAGCGTGTTGGGGACAACACGCTCCACCTGGCTCACAGGTTACACTAGGTAAGCGGGGAGGTATGCTTTGGTCTTTCATGCGGAAGGCGGTTCGGTAACGTGCGGTGCATGACGAAACCCAAGCGCGTGGATTCAGCTGAAGGTGCGGAGCGGATGCGGTTGGCGGAAGATGCGAAGCGGGAGAAAAACTGGAAACGCTGGGGTCCGTATCTGGCGGAGCGGCAGTGGGGCACGGTGCGCGAGGATTATTCGGCGGACGCGGACAGCTGGCGGTATTTCACGCATGACCAGGCGCGGAGCCGGGCTTACCGCTGGGGCGAGGACGGGCTGATGGGCATCACGGATCGCGAAGGGCGGATGTGTTTTGCGGTGGCGTTGTGGAACGGGCGCGACGCGATCCTGAAGGAGCGCTTGTTCGGCCTCGCGAACCATGAAGGCAACCATGGCGAGGACGTGAAGGAGGAGTATTTTTATTTGGATGCGACGCCGACGCATTCGTATCTGAAGGGACTCTACAAGTATCCGCAGGCGGCGTTTCCGTATGGGAAGTTGACGGAGGAAAACGCGCGGCGTTCGCGGACGGAGCCGGAGTATGAGCTGGCGGATACGGGCGTGTTTGATGAAGGGCGGTATTTTGATGTGTTTTGTGAATACGCGAAGGATGGGCCGGATGATATTCTGATCCGGATCACGGTGGCGAACCGCGGGCCGGAGGAGGCGACGGTGCAGGTGTTGCCGACGTTGTGGTTTCGCAACACGTGGTCGTGGGGGTGTCTGCACGAAGGGTGTGAAATCAAACCGCGCCTGTGGGTGGACGGGCTGCGGCGGGTGGAGTGCGACCAGGCGTCGCTGGGGCGGTTCTCGTTGCAGATGGAGGATGACGTGCCGGTGCTGTTTACGGAAAATGAATCCAATCTGAAGCGGTTGTTCGGGGCGGAGAACACGTCGCCGCATGTGAAGGATGCGTTCCATGACCACGTGATTGCGGGGCGGGCGGATGCGGTGAATCCGCGGCGGCGCGGGACGAAGTGCGCGGCGCACCATGTGGTGAAGCTGGCGCCGGGCGAGGAGCGGGTGATCCGGTTGCGGTTGCACGCGGCAGGGGCGGAGCCGGCGAAGGGTGCGGTGTTTGGGAAGGCGTTTGAGGCGGTGTTTGCGGCGCGGAAGGCGGAGGCGGACGTGTTTTACGGCGGGTTGCTGGCGAACGTGGTGTCGGCGGAGGAGCGCAATGTGGCGCGGCAGGCTTATGCGGGGTTGCTGTGGTCGAAGCAGTTTTACCACTACGTCGTGAAGGACTGGCTGGAGGGCGATCCGGAAACGCCGGCGCCGCCGGCGAGCCGGAAAGACGGGCGCAATGCGGAGTGGGCGCATTTGTTCAACCGCGACGTGTTGTCGATGCCGGACAAGTGGGAGTATCCGTGGTTCGCGGCGTGGGATCTGGCGTTTCACATGATCCCGTTTGCGCGGGTGGATCCGCAGTTCGCGAAGGACCAGCTGAATCTGTTGCTGCGCGAATGGTATATGAGCCCGAGCGGGCAGATTCCGGCTTACGAGTTTAACTTTTCGGACGTGAATCCGCCGGTGCACGCGTGGGCGTGCTGGCGGGTTTACAAGATGACGGGCGGGCGCGGGAAACGGGACCGGACGTTTTTGGCGAGTGTGTTTCAGAAGCTGCTGCTGAATTTCACGTGGTGGGTGAACCGGAAGGATCCGAGCGGGAAGAATCTTTTCGCGGGCGGGTTCTTGGGGCTGGATAATATCGGCGTGTTTGACCGGTCGAAGCCGTTGCCGGGGGGCGGTTCGCTGACGCAGGCGGACGGGACGGCGTGGATGGCGTTTTATTGTTCGACGATGCTGGCGATGGCGCTGGAGCTGGCGGACGGGGATCCGGTTTACGAGGACATCGCGTCGAAGTTTTTCGAGCACTTCATCATGATCGCGGATGCGATGAACCACCTCGGCGGGTCGGGGTTGTGGCATGAGGAAGACGGTTTTTATTACGACCAGCTGGTGTTGCCCGACGGCCGGGTGGAGCCGGTGAGGCTGCGTTCGATGGTGGGGTTGATCCCGCTCTTCGCGGTGGAGTTTATCTACAAGGAGCGGCTGGATCATCTGCCCGGGTTTGCGAAGCGCACGCGGTGGTTTTTGAAGAACCGGCCGGAGCTGGCGCGGCAGATCACTTATTTTTCGCATGATGGTGCGGAGACGGGGCAGTTGTTGCTGGCTATCCCGACGCGGGAACGGTTGGAGCGGGTGCTGCGCACGGTGCTCGACGAGGAGAAGTTGTTGTCACCGCACGGGGTGCGGTCGTTGTCGCGATGGTATGAGAAAAATCCCTACACGGTGCATTTTGCGGGGGAGGATTACCGGGTGGCGTATGTGCCGGGGGATTCGGACACGTGGTTGTTTGGCGGGAATTCGAACTGGCGCGGACCGGTGTGGTTTCCGCTGAATTATCTGCTGATCGAGGCGCTGGAGCGGTATCACCATTTTTACGGGGACACGTTCACGATGGAGTTTCCGACGGGGAGCGGCGTGAAGCTGAATCTGGCGGAGATCGCGGCGGAGTTGGGGCGGAGGCTGGTGTCGTTGTTCACACCGAAAGGTGGCGAAGGGCGGCCGGCGATGGGGGGCGATGTGAAGTTTGCGGAGGATCCGCATTGGAAGGACCTCGTGTTGTTTCACGAGTTTTTCCACGGGAACACGGGCAAGGGGCTCGGGGCGAGTCACCAGACGGGATGGACGGCGTTGGTGGCGCGGTTGATCGAGCAGTTTCCCGAGAAGCCGCTGCGATAGACGCAGGAGGTGAGCAGCGCGGTTGCTTGGGGTTATGAGAGGGGCGGCTAACTGCGGGCGGGGTGGTGCGGGGCGTGGCGTCTGACAGGTTTTGGGACGAGAGTGGACGGATGATAACGATGCAAACGGTGAGGGATGTTCCGAAGAACGCGGTGGCGCGGGTGTTGAACGGGCTGATGTTTTTGGGCGGGTGTTTTTTGGCGGGGACGGGCTGGTTGCTGGATGAGCGGCTGCCGCGCGGGCGGGGCGAAGGCGGGGGGCGGGTGACGTTGCTGGGGATGAACCGGCATGACTGGGGCGAGTGGCACGCGTGGGTCGGTTACGCGATGGCCGCGCTGGTGGTGGTGCACTTGGCATTGCACTGGCGTTGGCTCGTGAAGATCGCGGCCGCGCAGAAGCCGTGGCGGCTGGCGGCGGGTGTCGCGGCGGGGCTCGCGGTGGCGGGTTTTTTCCTGTTTGCGCCGGTCAGCCGCTGAGGGCGGGAAAGAAAGGAGATGCCCGATGCAGACGGGGAAAATGCCGGGGAGGCCGAGGGCGCTTATCGAGGGCACGCGGGGGTGCAGCGTTGCGGGGATTGGTGCCGGCACTATGTGGTGCTGGACGAGGAGCGCTGGCCCGGATTCGGGCGGTGCGTGCATCCGTTGAGTTTGCGCAGCGGGCAGGTTTTCCGCACCGGGCATGAGTGCACGGTGGGGGAGGCGACGGTGTTCTAGGCGCTGTCTTCGCCTCGAACAATGGGCGAGCTACGCAGGGCGGACAGCCTCGTTACCTCGGCTGCTACGGGGCGGAGCCTAACGGATCAGGAAGCGGGCGGTTGTTCGGCGGTGCCGGCGCGGGCGGCGATGCGGCGGTCGGCTTCGAGGATGATGGCTTCGCAGCCAATGAACTTGTGGTCGTCGAGGCAGAGGCGGCGGCGTTTGCCGTCTTTTTCGTAGATGGCGTAGGCGATGCCCTTGTTGGCCCACTTGCGGCGGTCGATCTCGACGATGCTGTCGAGGTGGACGGTTTCGCCATCGGCACCGGTGATGACGTCGCCGTCGGCGCGGACGCTCTTGCGGTGTTGGAGGGCGACCCAGCCGACGAAGGAGAGGCCGATGGCAAGGAAGATGCCGCCGATGATGCGTTGTCCGGAGATGTCGCCCGGGGTGCGGTTTTTGGGAACCTTGACGGGAAGGTCGTGGGTTTTGGCGTAGGTGGCCCAGGCGCGGGTGACGGCGGGGTCTTCACCGGTGGGCTTGACGCCCTCGGCGACGATGTCGGCGGTGACGGTTTCGAGTTGGGCGTAGCGTTTGGCTTCGGAAGGCCAGGCGATGAGGCCGTCGTAGCAGAACAACAGGGCCGAGCCGTTGAGCATGATGGCCATGATCGTCATGCGACGGCGCCATTCTTTGGAGATTCGTGCGTGGACTTGCATAGAGGGTATAAGCGTAGAAGAGGGGATTGCGGATGGCGGAAAAGGCAAGGGGGATGAGCGGGCGGTTTAGCGGCGGGGTTTGCGCGGGGAGGCGGGCGGGGATTCCCAGGCGGTGATGGTGGCGTTGAGGTAGGCGAGGTGGCGTTGAAGGGCGTCGAGATCTTCGTGGAGTTCGACCTCGAGACGGCGGTGGAGTTGCGGACGTTTTTTTTCGGAGAGCGTGAAGCGCCAGGCGGGGGAGCGGCGGTAGTCGCGGAGCTTGCGTTCGGTGTCGCGGCGGGCGGCGCGGAGTTCGGCGATGGCGCGGTGGAGGCGGCTGAGGGAGGAGTCGGGACCAATCTGGTCGTTGGCGGTGTCCCACTCGATTTCGAGGCGGGCGAGCCAGTCGGCGTCGCGGGCGGCCCAGGCTTGCTGGACCTGGTGCCAGAGGTGTTCGCGGGCGGGGGTCCATTCGCCGCCGCGGTCGGGGTGGAGGTGTTGGACGAGGCGGCGGTAGATGTCGCGGGCTTCGGCGTTGGTGTTGGAGGGAGTGGGTGGGGCTGGGCGTGGGTCGAAGGCGTCTTCGTCGTCGGACTGTGTGTAATCGGCGTGTGGGGACGGTTCTGGATCAGGGCCGTGGGCGCGTTCGTCGGCCGCCGGGTCGGCTGCGGCGGCGCGGTTTTCTTTCCAGACCTTTTTGACGGAGCGGCCGGTCACGGAGGCGATGAACTCGGCGTGGTGCATGTCGCGGGCTTTGCGCATCACCTCGGCGTGGAGCCCGCGGAGGGTGGTGACGAGCTGCGGGAACGTGCCGTGGAGCCAGCGTTCGTAGGAGGGTGTATCCGTTTCTTCGTGACGGTGGAGGTCGCGGGCGGCTTTTTCGGCGGCTTTGCGGGCGGCGTGGAACTCGGACCAGGCGGCGTGGCGGAGCGGGGCGGCGTCGATGAGGACGAGGGCGAGGCGCGGAGAGGGCGACGGAGACGGAATGGGACGGATGGGACGCATAGGACGCAGGGGACCTATGAGGAGGCGGTGATTTTTTGGCGGAGGTGGGTCGTGCGATCGCGGGCTTCGTTGGCGCGGACAGCCATGCCGTAGGCGGCGGGTTCGCCGACGATGAAGACTTTTTTCTTTCCGCGGGTGATCGCGGTGTAGAGCAGGTTGCGCTGGAGCATCATGAAGTGCGCCTTGAGGAGCGGCACGATGACGACGGGATATTCGGAGCCCTGGGATTTGTGGATGCTGATGGCGTAGGCGGGGGCGAGGTCGCCGAATTCGCCGCGGTCGAAGGTGTGTTCGTCGTGGTCGAATTTCGCGGTGAGCGTGCCGGCCTCGGTGTCCACGGACGTGATGACGCCGATGTCGCCGTTGAAGAGGGTTTTGTCGTAGTTGTTGCGCAGCTGGATGACTTTGTCGCGAGGACGATATTCGCCGTGCGGACCGCGGAGGCCTTTGCTGTGGGGGTTGAGCGCGGCCTGGAGCTGGACGTTGAGGTTGCTGACACCGGCGACGCCCTTGTGCATCGGGGCGAGGATCTGGACGTCGTTGATGGGATTGAACCAGTGGTAATGCGCGGGAATGAACTCGGTGCAGAGCTGTATGGTTTTCCGGATACAGTCTTCGGCGGAGTCGGCGACGATGAAGGTGAGGTCGGACCAGGCTTGGGCGGCGGCGACCTCGTTGACGGACGGCGGGAGGCCGGGTTCGCCGGCGTTGATGGCGTGGGCGGTGGTGACGATCTGGCTCTGGCCCTTCTGGCGGTAGATGACGTTGAGGCGGGTGACGGGGACGTGTTCCGTGGCGATCAAGTCCTTGAGGACGTTGCCGGCGCCGACGGAGGGGAGCTGGTCGATGTCGCCGACGAGGAGCAGGTGGGCGCGGGACGGGACGGCTTGCAGGAGGGCGGCGGCGAGGCGGGTGTCGAGCATCGAGGCTTCGTCCACGATGAGGAAATCGGTGGCGAGGGGCTGGTGTTCGTTGGCGACGAAGCCGCCTTTGGACGGGTCGTATTTGAGGAGGCGGTGGATGGTGGATGCGAAGCCGCCGGTGGTTTCGGCGAGGCGTTGCGCGGCGCGTCCGGTGGGGGCGGCGAGGTGCACGCGGACTTTTTTGGCCTTCAGGATATCGACGAGGGCGCGGAGGATCGTGGTGTTGTGCGTTACGATATAGTCATCGGTCACATAGAGACCGGTGGGTGAATCGACGGAGATGCAGGCGCAGGGGGCACGGCCGGCGGGTTCGATGCTTATGATGCGCAGGCGGTGGCCGAGGCGCTTGCGGGCGTTCGGACGCTGCAAGCGGGAGAGTTTGCGGGGAAGGCTGAGCAGGGTGGCGGGATCGGGGTGTTGAACGATGATTGTGTGGGATGGAAGTCCTGCGCGTTTTTCACCGCGGTGTGTGTAGGTGGGGTGTTTGGTTGCGCCGATGGTGGCAATGCAGCCGAGTGACCAAGCGAGGCGTTGGAAGTCACGGGCGAGTCGCAGGCTGCTTGAGCTGAAAGAAACCACGCCGTTTTTATCCACGGTGCCGTCGGTATCGAGGAGGCCGCGAATGAGTTGAAGGCGTTGGTCACGCGAGCCGGAGAAGAAAATTTCGGGGATGAATTTGTTGGCGGAGCCGACGTTGAGTCCGAGGCTGCGGAGATGGGCGCCGAGGGTGTTGGGGAGGCCTCGTTTGGCGTGGGTGAGGCGGTAGCTGATCGTGTCGGCACCGTGGAGTGTGACGGGTTTGAGTGTGAGGCCGAGCGGGGTGATCAGGGTTTGAATTTTATCACGAATAAACGGATCGGTGGTCGTGAGTTGGGTGGAGGTTGAAATCGTGCCGTCTCCGATGAGTGCACCGATTACGTAGGGATCGCAGAAGAAGAATTGAGGCGGGGTGTCAGCGCTGGCCTCCAGAAGAGGCACGGCGATACGGTTGTTTTCCGTGCGATCCTCGCAGATACGTTTACGCAGGTAACTGAGGGGGACGACGCGCCAGTCGCGGGCGCGGATTTTTTTCTTTTTGGTTGGGCTCCATACGGAGACGCGCGTCCAGGCGCGCCAGAGGTGATCATCGCAGCAGAGCGTGGAGCGGCCGTCTGCGAAGGTGACCCTGTAGATGTCTTTTTCGCCCTGCGGATAAATACCTTTGAGCGCGGCGACGGTGCCTTCGGCGGTGATGATGCGTGAGCCGACGCTGAGACTGCCGAGCGGGCGGAAGCCTTTGGGGGTGAGCACCTGGGCGGTGAGCGGTTGGGCTTTGCCCGTTCCTGGTCCGCCGGTGAGTATTGAGATTTTGGAGACGAGGGCGTTTTTGAGGCCGACGCGTTGCTGGTCGGCGAAGGTGAAGCCGGCTTTTTGCTCGGCCCATTCGACGGCGGCGTCGGTTTTGATCGGGGGGAGTCCGCTGCCGACCTTGCCGAGGCGCGTGATGGTGGCGGCGATTTTTTGTTCGGCGCGGTCGTTGACAGGGAGCTGGATGAGGGCCGAGCCGGGAAGCGGATCGGTTACGCCGGCGGGCGGGTGGCGGACGAGTTGTTTGGCCTCGACCAAGGCGTTGATGCGGGCTTCGAGGTAGCGGGCTTCGGTTTCGAGGAGCGGGGCGGCGTAGTCGATGAGCGCGGCTTCGAGGATGGCGGTGTGGCCCTCTTCCTGGAGGGTTTCGAGGGCGTAGAGGAGACCGGCGTCGAGGCGGGGCGGGGCGTCGTTGGCGTAGCCGAGATTGATGGCGATGCGGTCGGCGGTTTTGAAGCCGATGCCGTCGATCTCGCGGGCGACTTTGTAGGGCTCGGTGGTGAGGACGCGTTTGGCCTCGGAGCCGTATTGGTTGATCAACTTCACGCACTGGCCGGTGGTGACGCCGTAGGTCTGGAGAAAGATGTAGAGCTCGCGGAAGGCGCGCTGGTCGTCCCAGGCTTTCTTGATGGCGGCAGCGCGTTTTTTGCCGATGCCGGGGACGTCGCGGAGTTTGCCGGATTCCTCGCTGAGGATGCGGAACGTGGCGGTGCCGAAGGCGTCGACGATTTTGTTGGCGTAGGCTTTGCCGATGCCTTCGACGAGGCCGGAGCCGAGGTATTTGCGGATGCCGTAGGCGGAGGACGGGAGCTTCGAGGTGAAGGAGACGATTTTGAACTGGTCGCCGTGCTGGGCGTGTTTCGTCCAGGAACCGGAGAGGTGGAGGGTTTCGCCGCATTGAACGCCGGGGAGGGCGCCGGTGATGGTGACCTTGGCGTCCTTGCCGTCGGCGGAGTCGGGGCGGAATTCCGCGATGGTGTAGTGATTTTCCTCGTTGAAGAAAATGATGCGTTCGATAACGCCGGTCAGGGTGTCGGAATTGGCGGAGGAGGCGGCCACGTGGGGCGAAGATGAACACGGCTTCGCGGGAAAAATCAAACGCGGGGACGTGTTGGCGGGAGGATTGCTAAGGAGGGTGAGGTGTGGCGGGGTGGGGGGATGGAACTTTCGGTGTCCGAGTCCTTGCTGCCGACGATTCAGCTTTCGATCACGCCGGTGATTTTGATCACGGGTCTGGGGTCGTTGTTGCTGACGATGACGAATCGGATGGGTCGTGTTGTGGACCGCACGCGCATCCTGGCCGGGCAGGCGCGGGCGGCGGGCGTGGCGGACCGCGGGCATATCGAGACGCAGCTGCGGATCATGTATCGCCGGGCGAAGATCGTGCGGCTGGCGGTGACGCTGGGGGCGGCGAGCATGTTTTGCTCGGGGCTGCTGGTGATCGCGATTTTCGGGAACGCGGTGCTGGGGGTGAATCTGGCGACGGGGATTCTCGGGCTGTTTGTGACGAGCATTGTGCTGCTGCTCGGGGCGCTGGGGGCGTTTTTGCGGGATATTTTTCTGTCGCTCAACGCGCTCGGGCTGGAAGTCGAGCGGGCGCTGGAGCATCCGCCGGCCGGCTAGTTGATGCCAAACTCGGCGGCGCCGAGGGCGGTGAGGTGGTCGTAGACTGCGTCGGCTCCGGCGGCGCGGAGTTCGGCGGCGGTGTGGGTGCCGGTGGTGACGGCGAAGCAAGGGAAACCGGCGTTGTGCGCGGCCTGGACGTCCCACGGGGAGTCGCCGACGAGGCAGGTGGTGGCGGCGGTGGCGTTGAGTTTTTCGAGGGCGTGGTCGCTGAAGGCGGGCTCGGGTTTGAGCCACGGGGTGTCCTTGGCGCCGAAGACCTCGCGGAGAAACGGAGTGAAGCCGAGATGGGCGCAGACGGAGCGGGCGGATGGGCCGTGTTTGTTGGTGAAGACGGCGCAGGTGACGCCAGAGGCGGTGAGTTTTTCGAGGAGCGGCATCGCGTCCGGCATGGGATCGGCGCCGGCGAGCATGGTGGCGTCCCAGAACGGCCGGTAGATCGCGAGGGCTTCGGCGAGGCGGGCCTCGGGGATGAAGTTGAGCATGGCGTTTTCGAGACCGCCGCCGATGGCGCGTTTGACCTGTTCGGGCGTGGGGGCGGGGAGGCCGAGGCGCGGCAACGTATGGGCGTAGCTGCGGTGGATCGCCGGGAGGTGATCGAGCAAAGTTCCGTCGAGGTCGAAGAGCACGGTGCGAAAACGCATCCGGCGAGCTTACGGCGGGCGGGTTTGCGTGAACGACACAAAATTAGCGTTCCTTCATGGCGGGCGGGTGTTCAAGGTGGTTGCAATGTCCGCAACCGACCACGTTACCTCCGCGCCCGACAACCGAGTGCAGATGCACGCGGACGGGGAGTGGTTGCTGGTGGAGTTGCAAGGGGCGTGGCGGATCACGGAGACGCGACCGTCCTGGATGTCGTTGCTGGCGGGCAGGGATCCGGTGCGGGTGAAGCTCGTATGGGGAAAACTGGAGGACTGGGACAGCGCGCTGCTGCTGTTTGTTTTTGAAGTGAAGCAGTGGTGCCGGGTGAAAGGGGTTTACTGCGATCTCTCGGATTTGCCGGACGCGTTGCAGCAATTGTTGCGGCAGCTGGTGGTGGTGAACGAGACGCGCATGGTGGTGGACCGTTCGCGGAATTTTTTGACGATGGTCGGCCTCGCGGCGCAGGACGTGTGGGCGAAGACGAAGGAGATCGCGACGTTTGTGGGGGAATGCGTGATCAGCGCGACGGGGCTGGCGAAGAGGCCGCATAAATTCCGCTGGCGGGACTGTGTGGACGAGATGCAGCAATGCGGGGCGATGGCGCTGCCGATCGTGAGCCTGATCAGTTTGCTGACGGGCCTGATCATGGCCTACCAGTCGGCGGTGCTGATGAGGCAGTTTGGCGCAGATATTTACGTGGCCGACGCGGTGGGGCTGGTGATGGTGCGCGAGATGGGGGCGATGATGACGGCGATCATCCTGGCGGGGCGCACGGGCGCGGCGTTTGCGGCGACGCTGGGCAACATGAAGGCGGGCGAGGAGATTGATGCGTTGCAGACGCTCGGGATAAGGCCGGTGGACTTTTTGGTGATGCCGCGCCTGGTGGCGCTCGGGCTGATGATGCCGCTGCTGGCGCTCTACGCGAACGGGCTGGGCATACTCGGAGGCATGGCGGTGTCGCTCGGCCTGCTGGACATACCGCCGACGGCGTATTGGGTGGAGACGCAGACGGCGATCGACATGTCGGACATCATGACGGGGTTGATCAAGGCCTCGGCGTTCGGCGTGCTGGTGGGGCTGGCGGGGTGCCATTGCGGGCTGCGGGCAGAGCGCAGCGCGGCGGGCGTGGGGCGGGCGACGACCTCGGCGGTGGTGATGGGGCTGCTGCTTATCATCGTGTCGGACGCTGTGTTTGCGGTGACGTTCAACATATTCGGCTGGTGAGGCACCTCGTATGAACACAACGGATACACATTTCCCCGCCATTGACGTCGCCGGCCTGGAGTGCGGCTACGATGGAAAGGTGTTGCTGGCGGACATTCATTTCCAGGTGAAGCGCGGGGAGATCTTTTTCATCATCGGCGGATCGGGTTGCGGGAAGAGCACGCTGTTGCGGCACCTGGTCGGATTGAATCCGCCGACGGCGGGCACGGTGAATTTTTTCGGCGAGTGTTTCAACCGGGCGTCCGGCGACCGCCAGCGGGAGATGTTGAAGCGCATCGGCGTGCTTTACCAAGGAGGGGCGTTGTGGAGTTCGCTCACGCTTTTGGAAAACGTGATGCTGCCGCTCGGGGAATACACGCCGCTGGACGCGGCGGAGCGGGCGGAGCTGGCGTGCATGAAACTCGCGCAAGTCGGGCTGTCGGGTTACGACAGTTATTATCCGTCGGAGATCAGCGGCGGGATGCGCAAACGCGCGGGGCTGGCGCGGGCGCTGGCGCTGGATCCGGCGATCGTGTTTTTCGACGAGCCCTCGGCGGGGCTGGATCCGATCAGTTCGCGCAAGCTGGACGAGCTGATTGTGAATCTGCGCGACCTGCTCGGCATGACCTGCGTGGTGGTGTCGCACGAGCTGGCGTCGATTTTCTCGATCGCGGACCGCGTGATCATGCTGGACAAGCAGCACAAGGGCATCATCGCGGAAGGAGA
The DNA here is from genome assembly GCA_945868215.1 of Opitutus sp. GAS368. GTDB lineage: Bacteria > Verrucomicrobiota > Verrucomicrobiia > Opitutales > Opitutaceae > Rariglobus. The sequence goes on along the minus strand of CAMBLN010000008.1, from coordinate 8,069 downwards.
TCCGCGCGTGCTGGTGAAGGAGAGCAACGACGCGCGGGTGCGGGAGTTTCTCGGACGCGGGGAGGACGCGAAAGTCACCGCCCGCCAAAACCAGCCTTCCCCTTGAACCCGCAGCCGCATAACCCTGTTTTATCGTGAAGACCAAAGTCAGTCCCGCCGTCGTCGGTTTGTTTGTCCTGGGGGCGCTCGTCCTCGGGCTGGTTGCGTTGTTTTCGTTCGGCGGCATTAATTTTTTCTCACGGCCCGAGCGGTTCGTGGTTTATTTCGACGAGTCGATTCACGGGCTGGATCTCGGTTCACCGGTGAAGTTGCGCGGTGTGCGTGTGGGGCGCGTGGTCGATATCGGGCTGCGTTATGTGCCGGCCAGCAACCAGTCGGTGGTGGCGGTGGCGTGCGAGCTGAACCGCAACCTGATCGCCGACGAAAAGGGCGAGTTGATCGACGTGACGGAAGACGGAAAATTGCAGGGGCTGGTGGATCGCGGCATGCGGGCGCAGCTCGGCGTGATCGGCCTGGCGACCGGGCTGCTTTACGTGGAGCTGGATTTTCTTGATCCGAAGATTTACCCGGCGGTGCCGCGGGCCGACCTGGATTCAAAGTATGTGGAGATGCCGGCCGTGCCCTCGGCGATTTCGGAGTTTCAGGCTAATCTGACGGAGATTCTCAACGATATCAAAGGGATGGATTTTGCGGCGCTTTCGAGGGAAGTGCAGGGCCTGCTGGCGGACACCCGGAAAAAAATCAACGCGATGGACACGGGTGCGCTGGTGGCGGAATGGACGGCGGCCGGGGCGTCGGTGCGTGAACTGGCGGCCTCGCCGGAGTTGAAGCAGTCGCTGGTCAACCTCGGTTCGGCGACGCAGAAACTGGACGCGATCCTCGCCGAGTTTGCCAAGAGCGGGCCGACGGGCGAGAGCATGGCCAAGACGTTGGAAGATGTGCGCGCGACCGTGGTCAGCTTCAACAGCACCGCGGCAACCGTGCAGAAATTCGTCAGCGCGCAGCAGAGCCTTGGCGACGATGCTTCTCAGGCGTTGATCCGGCTCGGCGAAGCCGCCGCGGCGGTGCGTGAGCTGGCGGATTTCCTGGAGCGCAATCCGAGCGCGCTGCTGACGGGAAGGAAACAGCCGGCGAAGTGAAGACTTGGAACGGGACGCATATGACGAAAGGGATTTTTGATATGAAAACGAATTTACGAAACGCGGTGAGAGTGACGATGGCGGCGGGAATGTTGTTGATGGCGGCGGGCTGTTCGCTGGTGCCACCGCCCAAGACGGACCCGACCCGTTATTATGTGCTTACGACCGGCCAGCATTCGGATGCGGCTCGTCCGGCCAAAGTGGACGGCGCGCTGGTGCTGGGGGTGAAGCGGATCGAGATCGCGCCTTATTTGAACGGCAAAGACATGGTGGTGCGTGAAGGGGGCAACGAGATCGTGTATCAGAGTTTCGCGCGCTGGGCGGAGCCGCTTACGACAAGCATCGGCCGCACGGTGGCGGGTCGGCTGGCGCGGGCGGAGACGGTGGAGCGTGTTTATGCGCAACCGTTCCCGTTTGAGGTGGAGCGCGACTACGACGTGTCGATCCGCGTGTTTCGCTGCGAAGGGGAGCGCAAGGACGACGGCAGCGGTGCGGTCGCGTGTTTCTCCGCGCTGGTGGAGGTGACGGAGTCGAAGCCGGGCGGCGCGATTTTGCTGCGCAAGGTGTTCACCGCGCCCGAGGCAGAGTGGGACGGCGAAAATTTCGGCGCGCTGGCGTCGGCTTTGAGCGAGGCGGTTGCGGCGCTTGGCACCGAGATCGTGACGGCGTTGCCGGTGAAGTGAGCCGCGTTTAGTCAGCTCTCCGCCGCGGGGATCGCCCGTTCGGCGCGCAGGCGGTCGAGCTCAGCAGGCGAGGGTCGCAGATCCATGCGCATGAGACGCAGGGTGGCATCTTTGATGAGTCGCAGGTAGCGATCCACCGTGGCGAGTGCGGCGGCATCGCCCTGTCGAAACAGCGCGTCGAATTCCGGCAACACCTGCGCGCGCAGGCTGTCGACATCGGTCGGAGCGTATTCCAGCGGAAAGGCAGCGTGGAGATTACCGCCGCAGGAGCGTTCGATGAGCAGGCGGTAAGGTTCGGGCAGCGGGCGCTCGAGAAAAGCGGGATCGTCGAGCAAGGCGCGGGTGCGGCGCAGGCCGTCGCCCAGATCCTTCAGAAAGAGGATGTCCTGGGCTTGGAAGAAATCGATGCGACCCGAGGAGCGGATGGCGAAGAAAGGAGCCGCAGGGAAGGCGAGCGGGAAGAGCAGATTCGGGTAAAGCTCCACTTCATAGTAGCGGCTGCCGACCGCGGCGACCGAGGACCACGAGTCGGCGTTTTCAAACGGGGTGTCGGCGATGCGCAGCCACTCGATCTTGGGCTTGTCGATGAAAACGGTGTCGTTGGCGACGTCGACGTAGAGGTTGCCCAGTTGGAGGGCGTTTTGGAAATAGACGCCCTTGAGGAGGACGAAGATTTTTTTGAGGACGACGTCGGGGCCGATCAGTTTGCGGAACGTGTCGTCGGCGACGAGACGCGCGAGCACCTGGTCGCGGATGACGCCGCAAAACCCCAGCGGGTAATCGGCGAGCGTGGCTTCGCCGGCGATTTCGGACGACGCGCCGCGCGCGGCGTCGCGCCGGGCGAAAAACACGTCGTCCACGGCGGCGCGATGGAAGCGCAGGCGTTCCTCAATGGCGGAGATGTTGGCCAGAAGGCGGCGGGTGGCCGCCTCCTGGGACGAGTGCGCGCGCAGGTCATGGGCGCGGGCGCTTTCGATGGCGCGGGCCAGCGTCACAGGGTCGTGCGGCGGCGGCGGACGGCCAGTGCGCCGAGCAGGGCGGCGGCGCCCGCGAAGGCTCCGGCGGTGGACGGCTCGGGGATGACGCCGACGGTGATGTCGAGGCCAGGAGATGCCTGCCAGCCACCGCCGACGACGACGGGGTTGAGCGTGTTGGTGTCGAATTGAACCCAGGCTGCGTGAACTTCGCCACCGGTGGTGAAGCTGAAGCCGTAGTAAGAAAGGGTGTTCTCCCCGATGATGGAGTTGTTCGACCGGGTCGCGTCTGCGATTTCGAAGGTCGAGCCGAAGGTCACCGGTCCCGCGGATGAAAGGGCCGCGGGATCATAAGGATCGATGCGGATGGCGAAGCCGGAATTCCCGTAAACGAAAAAATCCGCCGTGCCGTCACCATCGATGTCAAAGTCGATGGGGGTGAGGTCCGAGAGAGAGATCGACACGTTGCTGAAGGACGCTTCGCGGACATCCGAAGAGAGCGGGGCGGCCTGGACAACGGCGGGTGCGGCAAAGGCGGCGAGGGCGGCAAGGGAACCGATGGAGTTTTTCATGGATGGAATAAGAGGTCGTTACAATCGACCGGTGCGGAAGACAGTTTAGCGGGAGGGGTGAAGTCGATGCGGCATTGGGCTGATTGCGTGGGGTTTATCACCCATTAGGACGCAAAAAATGCCCCGGTTGGTGAAGCCGGGGCATCCTGTTGCAAGCGACGTGAGTCGGCGTGCGGATTATTTTTTCAGCGCGGTGGCGATGCGGGCGAGGGCGGTCTCGACGTTGGCGCGCGAATTGAAGGCGCTGATGCGCACGTGGCCTTCGCCGCATTTGCCGAAGCCGGCGCCGGGGGTGCAGACGACCTGGGCTTCGTTGAGGAGCTTGTCGAAGAACTGCCACGAATCGGTGCCGGTGTTGACCCAGATGTAGGGCGCGTTGTCTCCGCCGATGCAGGTGAACCCAAGATCGACCACGGCTTTGCGGATGAGCGCGGCGTTTTCGAGGTAGAAGTCGGTCATGGCCTTCACCTCGGCCTTGCCCTCGGCGGTGTAGATCGCGGCGGCGGCCTTTTGCACGGGGTAGGAGACGCCGTTGAACTTGGTCGTGTGGCGGCGGTTCCAGAGCGCGTGGACGGGGTGGGCGTTGCCGGCGTCGTCGTAGGCCTGTAGTTTTTTGGGCACTACGGTGTAGGCGCAGCGCGTGCCGGTGAAGCCGGCAGTTTTGGAGAAGCTGCGGAACTCGATGGCGACCTCGTCGGCGCCGGGAATTTCGTAGATGGAGTGGGGGATCTGCGGATCGCGGATGTAGGCCTCATAGGCGCTGTCGAAAAGGATGATGGCTTTGTTGGCCTTGGCGTAGGCGACCCAGGCGACGAGTTGTTCGCGCGTGGCGACGGCGCCGGTGGGGTTGTTAGGGAAGCAGAGATAGATGAGGTCGCTCGCGGTCGTGGGGATCGCGGGAACGTAGCCGTTGGAGGGCGTGGAATCGAGATAGGTCACGCCGGAGTAGCGGCCGTCGAGGTTGGTGCCGGTGCGGCCCGCCATGACGTTGGTGTCCACGTAAACCGGATACACGGGGTCGGGGATGGCGAGCTGGAGACCCTCGGTGGCGAAGATTTCCTGGATGTTGCCGCAGTCGCATTTCGAGCCGTCGGAGACGAAGATCTCGTCGGCGGCGATGGGGCACCCGCGGGCGGCATAGTCGTGGGTCGCGATGGCTTCGCGGAGGAAGGCGTAGCCCTGCTCGGGGCCGTAGCCCTTGAAAGTGGCGCGGGCGGCCATCTCGTCGACGCCGGCGTGGAAGGCCTTGAGGACGGACGGTGCGAGGGGCTCGGTGACATCGCCGATGCCGAGGCGGATGACAGGCTTGTCGGGGTTGGCGGTGGTGTAGGCCGTCACGCGCTTGGCGATGTCGGAAAACAGGTAGGAAGCCTTCAGCTTGAGGTAATTTTCGTTGATGCGGATCATGTGAGCAGAGTTTGAAAATGCGTTTCGACAGGCGAAAAACTTGAATAAGCGTGGCGGCGGGGCTTTGTTCAAGCCTCGCGTTACCCCGCGCGTCCCCCGTTTCATGCAAATTATCAAGTCGGTATCCGAGATGCAGTCGCTGGCCGGGCAACTGCGCGTCCAAGGCCAGCGCATCGGCCTCGTGCCCACAATGGGCGCGTTGCATGAAGGGCATCTCAGCCTCGTCAAAATCGCGTCGGACATCGCGGATGTCGTGGTTGTTTCGATTTTTGTGAACCCGACGCAGTTCGGGCCGAGTGAGGATTACACGAAATACCCGCGTCCGCTTGAAGCCGATATCGCCGCGTGCGAGGCGGCGGGCGTGGACTACGTTTTCGCCCCGGAAGTCTTGGAAATGTATCCTAAGGGTTACTCGACGTTTGTTCTGGAGGAGCACATCGCGAAGCCGCTTGAGGGCGCGTCGCGTCCGGCGCATTTCCGCGGCGTGACCACGGTGGTCGCGAAGCTATTCAACGTCGTGCGTCCGCATCTGGCGGTTTTCGGGCAGAAGGACGCGCAACAAGTCGCCGTGATCAACAAGATGGCGATCGATCTAAATTTTGACGTCGAGATTGTCGTGGCGCCCACGCTGCGCGAAGCCGACGGACTCGCGATGAGTTCGCGTAACCGTTACCTGACGAACACGCAGCGCATCGAAGCGCTGGTCATCAACCGTGCGCTGCGGAAGGCCGCCGACATGGTTGCGGCCGGCGAGCGTCGCGTGGACCGCCTCATCGCCGAGGCCACGCACCTCATCGGCCAGCAGCGCCGCGTGCGCATCATCTATGTTTCCGTCGTGGACCTGGTGACGATGGAAGCCATCAAGGGAGAAATCGTCCCCGGGAAAGACGTGATGACGATCGCCGTGTGGGTCGATGAAGTGCGGCTGATCGATAATCAAATCCTGTGAAATTTTTGGCGTCAGCGTGGTGGCTTGTGATCCTGCTGGGCGCGGGTTCGACGCTTCACGCGGGTGAAGCGGAGGTGAAGATTCTCGCCGAGGTGGATTTTTTCGCGTGCGGCGGCATCGGCTTTGGCGGCACGACATCCGCAGGCGAGACGGCGTTTAAAAAAATCTACGCCGAGAAAAACAACCTTGAGCAATTCGTGGTCGTATACGGCCGTGGGACCAATGCCGCGCGCATGTATGCATTGGTCGCGTTTTATAAGTTGAACCGTCCGCTCTACGACCACCTGAAAACGCACTACGAGAAAAGCGAGTTGGAGGTCACCATGATGATGGGGTGTGATCGCTATTCGCAGAATGTAGGTTCGTTGATTTCGCTTCTGGAAAAAGGCTCTTACGAATCGCTTTCCGCGGTTGAGGCCAAGAACACCCGTTAATTTTCAACATGGGGTATCAATTCGACGTCCTCGTAATCGGCAGCGGCATCGCCGGCCTGAGCTTTGCGCTCAAGGTCGCGCGTCTCGGCCACTCGGTCGCGATTCTCACCAAGAAGAATCAGGCCGAGTCCAACACCAACTACGCGCAAGGCGGCATCGCGGTTGTAACCGGTGAGACCGACGATGTGGACAAACACGTCAGCGATACCCTCATCGCCGGCGACGGTCTGTGTGATGAGAAAGTCGTGCGGGAAATTTTGCGCGACGGCCCGGCGCGCGTGCAGGAACTGGTCGATCTCGGTCTTAAGTTTTCCCGCGATTCCGCCGGCGGCTACGACCTCGGAAGGGAAGGCGGACACACCGAACGTCGCGTGCTGCACGTGAAGGACATGACCGGCAAAGCCATCGAAGCCGCGCTCATCAAGGCCCTCTCTCGCGAACCGCGCATCGCGATGTTCGAACACATGTTCGCCATCGATGTGATCACGCGCCGCAAGCTCGCCGGCCCGCGTTCGCGAGGCGCCGACCGCGTGCTCGGTGTCTATGCGCTCGATGTGCGCGACGGCCGCGTGCTCACGTTCGAGGCGCCCGTCGTGATGTTGTCCACTGGCGGAGCGGGGCAGGCGTATCTCTACACGACGAATCCCGACATCGCCACCGGTGACGGCATCGCGATGGCGTATCGCGCGGGCGTCGAAGTGCGCAACATGGAGTTCATCCAGTTCCATCCGACCGCGCTCTACTCGATCACCGGCAAACGCTTTCTCATCAGCGAAGCCGTGCGCGGAGAAGGCGCGGTTTTGCGCAACGCCACCGGCGACGCGTTCATGAAGGATTACCACCCGATGGCCGATCTCGCTCCCCGCGATATCGTTGCGCGCGCCATCGACGCCGAGATGAAGAAAAGCGGCTCGCCCCACGTGTGGCTCGACATCACCCACCGCAACGACGCCTTCCTTCGCGAGCGTTTTCCGCAGATTTACCAGACCTGCAAAAACCTCGGGATCAACATCGCCAAGGACATGATTCCCGTCGTCCCCGCGGCGCACTACACCTGCGGCGGCGTCGCCACGAATCTTTCCGCCGAGACCGCGTTGCCGGGACTTTACGGTTGCGGCGAAGTGGCCTGCACTGGGCTCCATGGGGCGAACCGCCTCGCGTCAAACTCGCTCCTTGAAGCCGTCGTCATGGCCCACCGCGGTTCGATCTCGGTGGACGCCTACCTGAAAAAAGCCCGCCGTCTCCCCGCGCAAAAAATCCCCAAGTGGCACGACCTCGGCGGCGGCGACATCGATGAACGCGTGGTCGTTGCGCACAACTGGGACGAGCTGCGCCGCACCATGTGGGATTACGTGAGCATCATGCGCACGACCCGACGCCTTGAACGCGCCCGCACCCGCATCGCGACGTTGGCGCGTGAGATCCAGGAGTATTATTGGAATTTTTCGGTGGATGCGCGCCTGCTGGAATTGCGCAACCTCACCCAGGTTGCCGAGCTGATCGTCGCGTGCGCGTTGCAGCGCAAGGAAAGCCGGGGACTCCACGAGATCGTGGACTACCCCAAGACCAAAAAAGTCGCCCGCGACTCCCGCATTCGCAAAGCCTGAGCATCTCGGCGGCTTATCGCCCGGAGTTTTTTGCCAAGGAATGCGTGAAGGCTGACCCGTCATCGCTTTGTCGTTCAAACCTGTCTCGAATGAGCTATTTTAATTAGCTTAAATAATTCATTATAAACGATAAATACCAATTTGTAACTTATTAAGGGTAGTGTCCGGAAAGTTCAGCAAAAAGACGGATCATGGTAGTTGGTGAGGTGGAAACAGGAACCCACCAACCGAAGGAAACACCATGAACCGTCCGAAGAAGGACATTATGATGAGCATGAACACGCGCGAGCAAATGCTGGCGCTT
>CAMBLN010000007.1 GCA_945868215.1 Opitutus sp. GAS368 | reverse complement strand
GCTTTTTTCCGGGCTTTTAAAGGCATCATTGAGTCACTTAAGACTCACCGATGGAACAGGTTGACCAGCTTCAGGAGATGCTTCAGAGGCTGCGGTGACGGCCGGAAGCGTGGAGCGCAACATCGAAGCGCGATCAGCCCACGGGCCTTCGGCATCGATCACCGTGGTCTGCTCGATCAGGCGGATGGCTTCGGCGGTGTTGCCTGCGGCTGCCGCAATCAAGGCGAGATGGTAGGCCGCCTCGGCGCGAATCGTTTTTTCCAGCGTGAGATCGGCGGCAAGCTGCTTGAGCGCCGCCTCGCCCTCCGCGCCGGCACCGGCCTGCACGGCGGAAATCGCGGCGCCCAGCCGGGCGCGACCGCCAAATGTATTCGATTTCAGGATACCGGATGCTTTTTCGTAGGCGGCACGGGCACCCGCGTAATCAGCGGCGGAATACGCCCGGTCCGCCAAAGTGAGCTGGGCAAGGCCACCGAGCACGTGGTCGCCGTGGGCGTTGACGAAGGTCTTGAGCTGTTCGTCGGTAACGGCGGTGCCGAATTCGGAAGCGAGCGCCTTTTCGCGCTGGGCCGAGATGATCTCGTAGGCGCCCTTGCCGAGGATGACGGCAAAAACGAGGGCGATGGCGGCGAGCACGGCGCGGGAGTTCTTTTCCCAGAAGAGGCGGAGGCGGTCCTCGAAAGTCGGGGCAAGGTAGTTCTCATCGACGGTGACGAGATTGCGATCATCACCGGAAGAGGGAGCGGGGCTGGAAGTCGAGGACATACGTTAAAAAGGGGATTGAGTGAACAACGAAACAGATCGTTTGCAGGGCGTAAAGGCGGGATCGCTCAGTCGAAGACGACGGTTTTGTTGCCGTAAACAAGCACCCGGCTTTCGAGGTGCCAGCGCACGGCCTGGGCGAGGACGATTTTTTCGAGGTCGCGGCCTTTGCGCACGAGGTCTTCGACGCCGTGACGGTGGGTGACGCGGGTCACGTCCTGCTGGATGATCGGTCCGTCATCGAGGACGGCGGTCGCATAGTGGGCGGTGGCGCCGATCAATTTCACGCCACGCTCGGCGGCCTGATGGTAGGGCTTGCCACCGGCGAACGCGGGAAGGAATGAGTGGTGGATGTTGATGACGGGGCGGCCGAACTTTTTGAGGAAGTCGTCGGAGAGCACCTGCATGTAGCGGGCAAGAATGACGAGTTCGACGTCGAGCGAGCGGAGGAGTTCGAGTTGCGCGGCCTCTCCGGCGGCCTTGGTGGCGGCGGTCACGGGAATGACGTGATACGGCAGGCCGTAGCCGTGCGCGGCGGTTTCCAGGGCGGTATGATTGGAGACGATGGCGACGAGGTCGCAGGCGTATTCGCCGGACTTCCAGCGAAGCACGAGGTCGTGGAAGCAGTGGTCGAACTTGGAGACGAAGATCGCGATGCGCGGGCGGCGGGCGGAGGACGTTACACGCGCAGCCATGCCGAGGGAGGCGGCGAAGGCGTTGAACGCGGCGGTGTCGGCGGAGGCGTCGCCGTTGGCGGGAACCCACTCGACTCGCTGGAAAAAGACGCCCGCCTCCATGTCGCGATGCTGGTCGGCATGGAGAATGTTGCCCCCGCGCTCGAAAATCCAGCCGGCCACGCGCGCCACCAAGCCCGGTTGGTCGGGGCCGTGCAGGAGGGCAACGAGCGTGGTGGACGACATCGGACGGACTCAGGCGACGGGAACCACGTTGCCCACGTATTTCTGGATGGGGCGGACGCCGACGCGTTTGTTTTTGAGGGCCTGGATGCCCTGGAGGGCGGCCTGGGCGCCGGTGATCGTCGTCATGATGCAGACGCTGTGGGCGTAGGCGGCCTGGCGGATCTTGTTCTCGTCCTTGCGCGGGATCATGCCGCCGGGCGTGTTGATGATGAGTTGGATCTGGCCGTTCTTGATCATGTCCACGGCGGTCGGACGGCCTTCGTCGATTTTGCAAAGGCGGTTCACCTTCACGTTGTTTTCGGCGAGATGGTCGGCGGTGCCGCTGGTCGAGTAGATCGCGAAGCCGAGGGATTCCAGCTGGCGGGCGATGTCAACGACACGGGCTTTGTCGGTGTCTTTCACGGAGAGAAACACGTTGCCCTTGACCGGGAGGCCGGGCTTGGCGGCGGCTTGGGCCTTCGCGAAGGCGATGCCGAGGTCGTCGTCGAGACCCATGACTTCACCGGTGGAACGCATCTCGGGCGAGAGCACGATGGCGGCGCCGGGGAAACGGACGAACGGGAAGACGGCTTCCTTCACGCACCAGTGCTTGGGCGTCTGCTCGCGGGTGAAGCCTAGATCCTTAAGCTTCGCGCCGGTCATGACCTTGGCGGCGAGTTTGGCGAGGGGAACGCCGATGGCTTTCGCGACGAACGGGACGGTGCGGGAGGCGCGCGGGTTGACCTCGAGGATGTAGAGCTGGTTGTCCTTGATGGCGAACTGGACGTTCATCAGGCCGATGACTTTCAGTTCCTTGGCGAGGGCGTAGGTGGCCTGACGCACGGTGTTGAGCATGTCCTTCGACAAGGTGTGCGGAGGCATCACCATCGAGGCATCGCCCGAGTGCACGCCGGCGAACTCAATGTGCTCCAGCATGCCGCCGATGACGGAGGTTTCGCCGTCGCTGATGCAGTCCACGTCGAGTTCGATGGCGTCCTCGAGGAACTTGTCGATGAGGACGGGTTTGCCGGGCATGACGTCAAACGCCTGGCGGACGACGTCGCGGAATTCCTGCTCGCTGTAGACGATGAACATGCCGCGACCGCCGAGAACGAACGACGGACGGAGCAGCACGGGGAACCCGATCTCGTGGGCGAAGGCGAGCGCATCGGTTTCGTTGAGCGCGGTGCGGTGCGCGGGGGACTTCAGGTTGGTCTTTTCCAGGATGGCGGAGAACAGCTTCCGGTCCTCGGCGGCCTCGATCGATTCGGGGGAAGTGCCGATGATATTGACCCCGTTGGCTTTTAGCGCGGTGGCCAGATTCAACGGGGTTTGCCCGCCGAACTGCACGATCACGCCGTCGCATTTTTCCTGTTGGTAAATTTCCAGGACGTCCTCGAGCGTGAGCGGCTCAAAGTAGAGGCGATCGGAGGTATCGTAGTCGGTCGAAACGGTCTCGGGGTTAGAGTTGACCATGACGGTCTCGTAGCCGATTTCGCGGAGGGCGAAGGATGCGTGGACGCAGCAGTAGTCGAACTCGATGCCCTGGCCGATGCGGTTGGGACCGCCGCCGAGAATCATGATCTTTTTCTTTCCGTCCTTGGACGGCATGACCTCGTTCTCGTCGCCGTAGGACGAATAATAGTAGGGCGTGAAGGCTTCGAACTCGGCCGCGCATGTATCCACGAGTCGATACGTGGTGTTGACTCCGCGCTTTTTGCGGTCGGCGCGGACGGTGGCGAGGTCGCTCTTGAAGAAATGGGCGAGCTGGACGTCGGAGAAGCCAAATTGTTTGGCGCGGCGGAAGGCGTCGGCGGAAACGGAGGCGAGGGTTTCTTTTTTGAGGGCCTGCTCCATCTCGAAGATTTCGTGGAGCTGGGTGAGGAACCAAGGGTCGATCTTGGTGAGGTCGAAAATCTGACCGACGGAGTAGCCGGCGAGGAAGGCGTAGCGGATGTAATAAACGCGCTCGGCGTTGGGCGTGGCGAGTTTGCTACGGATGGTCTTGTCGTCCGGCAATTCGTCGCCGCCCCACTTGCCGCCGCCACCGCCGAAGCCACGTGCGCCGGTTTCAAGGGAACGCAGGCACTTTTGGAAGGATTCCTTGAAGGTGCGGCCGATGGCCATGGCCTCGCCCACGGATTTCATCGCGGAGGTGAGGGTGGGGTCGGCGTCGGGGAACTTCTCGAAGGTAAAGCGCGGCATCTTCGTGACCACGTAGTCGATGGTGGGCTCGAAGCTGGCGGGGGTGAGGCGCGTGATGTCGTTGCGCAGTTCGTCGAGGGTGTAACCGATGGCGAGTTTGGCGGCGATTTTGGCGATGGGAAAACCGGTGGCCTTCGACGCGAGCGCGGAAGAGCGCGACACACGGGGATTCATCTCGATGACGACCTGGCGGCCGGTCTGCGGATCGAGGGAAAATTGGATGTTGGAACCGCCGGTCTCGACGCCGATCTCGCGAATGACGGCAAAGGAGGCGTCGCGCATGACCTGAAACTCCTTGTCGGTGAGGGTCATCGCCGGGGCCACGGTGATGGAGTCGCCGGTGTGGACGCCCATCGGGTCGAAGTTCTCAATGGAGCAGATGACCACGCACTGGTCCTTGTGGTCGCGCATGACCTCCATCTCGTATTCCTTCCAGCCGAGGAGGCACTCTTCGACGAGGACTTCGTGGACGGGTGAGAGATCAAGGCCGTTGGCCGTGATGCGCTCGAATTCCTCGCGGTTGTAGGCGATGCCGCCGCCTTGGCCGCCGAGGGTGAAGGAAGGGCGGATGATGAGAGGAAAGTTGCCGATTTTTTCGGCGGCGGAACGGGCCTCGTCCATCGTCTTGACGGTGAGCGAGCGGGCGACGTCGAGGCCGATCTTGACCATCGCCTGTTTGAAGAGTTCGCGGTCTTCACCCTTGTTGATGGCGTCGGGCTTGGCACCGATCATCTCGACGTTGTGCTTGGCGAGAATGCCCGCCTTGAAGAGCTCCATCGAGAGATTGAGAGCGGTCTGTCCTCCGAGAGTCGGGAGAAGCGCCGAGGGTTTTTCGGCTTCGATGATTTTTTCGAGGCTGTCGATCGTGAGGGGCTCGATGTAGGTCACGTCGGCAAACTCCGGATCGGTCATGATGGTGGCCGGATTGGAATTCACCAAAATCACGCGATACCCCTCCTCTTTCAGCGCTTTGCAGGCCTGGGTGCCGGAGTAGTCGAATTCGCAGGCTTGGCCAATGACGATAGGGCCGGCGCCAATGATAAGGATGGACTGAAGATCGGTGCGTTTGGGCATGGACGTGAGTGCTTGCGAGGTTGGGACGCACCTGCGGCGGGGCAAGCGGAAAGGCGGGATCAACCGCCCAAGTAACCAAGCCGTCAACGAACCGTTGAAAAGCTGCCGGCCGCGCAGGCCAGGAAGGTTACTTCAAAAGGCGGGCCATATCCACGCCGAGCACCTTGGCGGCCGAGATTTTGTCGCCGCGACATGCATTGAGAACCATCTCGATGTATTGGCGTTCCTGACCTGCAAGGTAATCGGCGAGCTTGGGCCAGTCTTTGACTTCCTTGAGGCGCAGGGGAAGTTGCTCCGATGTGACCACTCGCGTCGTGGTGGTCGCGGCGATCTTGGTGACGAGTTGTCCGATCTCGGATAAATTACCCGGCCAATGGTAGGCTTGCAGGGTATTGATCGCATCTTCGGTGAACTCGATGAGATTGGCGTCGAACGCAGGATTCGAAGCGGTCCCCAGAAAATACCGGACCAGCAGCGGAATATCATCCAACCGGTCGCGCAGCGGGGAAAGCACCACGGGAAGGGATGCCACCCGATAAAACAATTCGTCGTTAAACCGCCCGTCGTCGGTCAGCTTTTCAAGATCCTCGGTCGTCGTGCAGATCAACCGGAAGCCATGCGCGGTATTGCGTAACACGCCGACAAGCTCCTGTTGGGTGGACAGCTCAAGATTGTGGAGATTCTGCAGTAAAAGGGTGCCACCTCGGGCTTTTTCCACCCAAACGCCACCGGTGCCGTTGTGCCCAAGCAATCCCTCACGAAACTCGCCATCGGAGCTCAACGCACAATCGATACGAACGAGGGGGGCCTCGGCCGAGGCGCTGCCTGCATGGAGAATTTCCGCTACCGTGGTGCGACCGGTGCCGCTCTCGCCCTGCAACAGGACGGGGGTGCGCACCGTGGCGAGTTTTTTGACCTGCTGGACGAGGCGCTTGTTGACCGCACTCTGACCCACCAGACGGCTATCGACATCCGCAGCCTTGATGACGGGCATCGCGGAGGTGTTGGCCCGCTCGGCATGGAATTGCTTGAACTCGAGTCCGCGCTTCAACGTGGCGATGAGTTCATCCACGCGGAACGGTTTCTGCATGTAATCGAACGCGCCGAACTTTAGCGCCTGAATCGCGCTCTCGGTGCTCGCATATGCCGTCATGATGACGATCACCGCGCTGGGATCGTAAACCTTGAGTTGCTTGAGCAACGTGATTCCGTCCATCGGCTTCATGTCGATATCCGCGAGAACGAGATCGAATTTCTCGATCTTGTAGCGGGCGAGCGCCTTTTCACCATCCGTTGCAAACGCGGTGATAAAGCCCGTTGGCTGAATCACCGCATCCAGCATTTCGTGGATGGAGAGGAGGTCGTCGACGATAAGAACAGAAGGCATGGATGAAACGCTGAAACAGCGTCAAGGATGCGAAAAACGCAAGGCTTTGAACCTACTGCACACCACCGGCAACTGCGCCCAGTTGGAAGATCGGAAGGAACATCGCCATCACAATGCCGCCAACCACCACACCGAGAAACACGATGAGCATGGGCTCAATAAGCGAGGTCAGCGACGCCACGGTGGCTTCGCTTTCAGTATCATAGAAGTCGGCGATCTTGTTCATCATACCATCCACATTACCCGTCGCCTCACCGGCCTTTACCATGTGCTTCATCATAGGCGGAAAAAACGTATTGATCGCGAGGATGTCGGAAACTTGTCCGCCCTGGCTCACATGTTTGGCAATCTCCACACAAGCATCCTCGATCTGAACCTTGTTGCTGGCCGATGACACGATTTCCAACGTGCGCAAAATCGGGACGCCGGAACGCATGAGCGTGGCGTAGGTGCGGCAGAAACGGGACAGAGCGATCTTATGAACAAGCGAGCCGAAAATCGGTGCGCGCACCAATCCGAGATCTTTCATCCGGCGTCCACGCGGAGTGGAAATGAACCTCATGAAAATCCAGTAAGCCGCGCCAGCCGCCGCCAGCAGGTAAAAGAAATTCGCTTTTAAGAAATCGCTTAAATCGATCAGCATCTGGGTCGGTGCCGGAAGCTTTGCACCGAAATCCGCAAACATCTCGGCGAATACTGGAATCACGAAAATCAGCAGCACGTTAACCAAGGCCACCGCCAGACCAATGACTGCAATCGGGTAGGTCATCGCCGACTTGACCTTCTTTGTGAGTTTTACGGTGGACTCGAAATAAACCGCGACCTTGCTCAGAATTTCAGCCAACGCACCCGAGGCTTCACCGGCCTCGATCATCGATGTAAACAGGGAGTTGAATGCGCGTGGGAATTTTTTGACCGCAGAGGAAAAAGAATTACCCGCCGAGATATCGATGCGCACATCGCGAATGATGATGCGAAAAACCGGATCCTCCGTCTGGTCCTGCAAAGCCTCCAGGCATTGCACCAAGGGCAAACCGGCATTCAAGAGGGAAGCGAGCTGCTGCGTAAAAAGAGCCAGTTCACCCAACGGCAGCTTGTAACGAAGTGATTTTTTCTCGAGCGCCTTTTGCTTGGCCAGTGCCTGGGCCGCCTTGAATCCCTGTCCTTTCTGAGCTGGTGTAGCCGCGGAACGAACCACCGTGCTCTGACCTGCAGGTGCGGAAGTGATAAAAGCCATTTCGCCGCCAACAAAAACGAGACGCTCCCCTGCTCGCAACCCCATTTCCCTTCGTATACCGTAAAAAACCCCTGAGAAAACACGGAGCCCGACGACGCCTTCGGAAGCCAAGGCTTGACCCTCCCGAACACCTGTTGAAGCTCTGCGCCGGATGTAACGCGGTCGTAGTTTAGAGGTAAAACTCCTTCCTTCCAAGTAGGTGTCCCGGGTTCGATTCCCGGCGACCGCACCATCAACCAACCTCACGTCTTCCGTGGCAAAGAGGGGTCGTCCAGCCATTAGCCATCAAGCAAGCTGTTTTGAATCCGATAAAGCGGTCCAAAATCATTATGCTGCAGACGTGACACCACGCGCTCCACTCCGATTTCGCCGAGGCGCGCCGTATCCTGCAAAATCTCCGCGCATCCACTCGCACCCGCCGCCCTCGTTAGGTTTACCACTCCCGGCCGATCCGGAAGCCGGTTCCCAACGGAGAAAGCACCACATCCGAACGTTCGCGTTGATGCCATGACTCGATAATCGGATTGCGGTCCTTCGGCAGCACGGAAGCCAGTATCAGCGGTCGCAAACGACGGCCGGCCGGCACATCCGCCTGCTCGCCCAGATAGGCTCCGAGCCAGCGGTTCTCCAACCGTTCGGAAAACTTTTCCCGATCATAAACCCGACGCGCCGATAGCCGAGCTAGGCATTTCTGAAAAGCCAGTCCCATCGATTGTATTGATCGTTGGATACACGCTCCAGCGGCGTTGATTGCAGGCTTAAGCCCAGCGCCACCGCCGCCACCGTGGGGCCACCCTCGGCCTCGCCCTCGGTGCCGACGCCATTCCCGAACGCTGGCGTCAACCCATCGGCGAGGGCGTGTTCGTCGGCCCAGGCATCATCGGCATCCGCGCCCCCGCCAACCTCGACGAACTCACCACCCGCACGCTCGCCTAGATCGGAAAATTGCAGCCCAAGTCCTGGTCCGACCTCGACTGGTCACCCGCGATTCCCGCCGTCGATCTGGCCTCGCTGCCGGGCACGATCTCACTCCACCCGCTCGATGGCGGCGCGCCGGTTCTCTGGGCCAACGGCGAACTCCCCGAAGCCGTCAAAAAAGCCGGGGGCGGCGAGTGGCACTGGATCCCCGCCCATCCCGGCAAACCCCACGTCTTCGTCGCCCTCGCGCGCGGCGGTGCAACGCTGTTCATCGATGGCGTCGCCGTGGTCGATTGCCACGCGGGCGAGCCCTACATGCCCGCCACCCATCGCCCGGCCGCCGCGTCCACCGACTGCGCATCGAACTCGGCTACCGCGCCCCCGATCAAGACGCCTCCGTGCTGCTCGCCTCTGCCAATCTGCACATAGCCCTCCTGGTCCCCCCCACGACCTTCCGCAGCCCGCCCGGTTACCGCACTGATACAGTTGCTTCAACAGGACCGCTCTTTTTTGTTCACCTTTTTCCGGCGGACGGGTTGGTTGCTGGCTTCATCCACCAAACCCCTGTCGCTCATGTATTCCCCTGCTTCGACCCGTTACGACAAACCGTCCATTTACCGCCGCTGCGGTCGCTCCGGCATCCAGCTCCCGCTGATCTCCCTCGGCCTCTGGCACAACTTCGGCGGCGTCGATGTGTTTGAAAACGGACGTGCCATCGTCCGCCGCGCCTTCGACCTCGGCATCACCCACTTCGATCTCGCCAACAACTACGGTCCTCCTCCCGGTTCCGCCGAGGAAAACTTCGGCAAAATCCTCCACAGCGATCTCACCGCCCACCGCGACGAACTCATCATCTCCACCAAGGCCGGCTACGGCATGTGGAAAGGCCCCTACGGCGAATGGGGCTCCCGCAAATACCTCCTCTCCTCCCTCGACCAGTCGCTCAAGCGCCTGAAGCTCGATTACGTCGACATCTTCTACCACCACCGCCCGGACCCCAACACCCCGCTCGAAGAGTCCATGGGCGCCCTCGCCCACGCCGTGCATTCCGGCAAGGCCCTCTACGTCGGCCTCTCTAATTACAAACCCGAGGAAACCGCCCGCGCCGCCAAAATCCTCCGCGACCTCGGCACCCCCGCCCTCATCCACCAGCCGATCTACAACATGTTCAACCGCTGGATCGAGCCCGCCCTCCTCGATGTGCTGGCCGCCGAAGGCATGGGTTGCATTCCTTTTTCACCCCTCGCGCAAGGCCTGCTCACCAACCGCTACCTTGGCGGCATTCCCGAGGATTCCCGCGCCGCCAAAGCCCACGGTTTCCTCAAGACCGAACAGGTCTCCCCCGAGACCATCGCGAAGGTTCAAAAGCTCAACGTCATCGCCCAAGCCCGCGGCCAGTCCCTCGCCCAGATGTCCCTCGCCTGGACCGTGCGCGACACCCGCGTGACCACCGCCCTCATCGGCGCCAGCAAGGTCTCACAGCTCGAGGACAACTTCGCCGCGCTGCAGACGCTCGACTTCACCTCGGACGAGCTCGCCAAGATCGACGCGATCCTCGCCGCCTAGTCGCTGGCTTCGAGTGTAGTGTCGCACAAACAAGTATGCGGATAAACAGGGTGTCCTAAGGAGAACGGACATTCCTGTCCGTTGGCCCGTAGGTTCGGTCAGCACAGGGATATCAACAAACGGACAAGAATGTCCGTTCTCCCTCATCACTCCGACCGAATCCGTTAGATAACCTATCTTCCGTAGAGCTATTCAAGCGACACTACACTAATTCCTAGCCGCTAGAATGAACCTCGTCCTCTTCGAGCCGTCCGAACTCTCCGCGCCGCTCCCGCGCACCGACCCGCGCGCCGCCCATATCCTGAATGTGCTCCGCCGCCAGCCCGGTGACACCTTCGACGCGGGCACCGTCAACGGCCCCCGGGGCAAAGCGACCCTCGCCTCCCTCTCCGCCGATTCGCTCGCGCTTACTTTCGCCTGGGACGCCCCACAACCTCCCCTGCCCCCGACCACGCTGCTGATCGGCCTGCCGCGTCCGCAGACCGCCCGCGACATCCTCCGCGACGCCACCACGCTCGGCGCGACGTGTATCCATTTTATCGCGACAGAACGCGCCGACCCCAATTACGCGACCAGCACGCTCTGGACCTCCGGCGAATGGCGCCGCCACTGCCTCGCCGGCGCCGCGCAAGCCTTCGACACCCGCATCCCCGAGGTCACCTGGACCCACACCCTCGCCTCCGCCCTCGCCACCCTGCCCCCCTCCGCCACCCGCCTCGCCCTCGACAACTACGAGGCCTCCTCCCCCCTGCAAGTTTGTCACTTAATAAGTGACAAACCTTCCGATTCCACTGAAGAACTGATACTTGTGTTTGGTCCTGAGCGCGGTTTCGGGCCGGTAGATCGCGAGGTATTGCGGTCGGCGGGGTTTGCGCTCGCGCATTTGGGGACCCGGGTTCTGCGGGTCGAAACCGCCGTCGTCGCCGCCCTCGCGATCACGCGCGCCGGCTGAACTCACGCTTTCCGGTAAAAACACACCGTCGGCTGGTGCGCGCCTTTGCCCAGGCGCTTCACGCAACTCCATCCCGCCGGTTCCAGCGTGAGTTCGCCGGGCATTTCAAATACCACGACCGGATCGGCGTCCGCCGGCCACCACGCGGCCATGCGCTCAAACAGCTTCGGGCCGACTTCGGCTATCATCTCGTAGGGCGGGTCGATAAAAACCAGGTCGGGCGCTTCCCCGGCCGCGGGCTCCCAGGCGAGCGCGTCGGCCGCGATTAGTTTCAGGTCGCCGGCGGGTCGCGCGGCGCTCTTGGCCACGGTTGTCATGTTTTTCCGGATACAGTCCGCCGCCTTCGGATTCTTCTCGATAAACACGCCGCCGGCCGCGCCCCGGCTGAAAGCCTCCAGCCCATACGCGCCGCTGCCGGCGAAAAGATCGGCGAAGCGGGCACCGGGCAGACGCGCGGCGAGACTTGAAAACACCGACTGGCGCATCCCGTCGGTCGCGGGGCGGGTCAGGTCGCCTTTCGGGACGAGCAAGATTACGCCGCGCGCGGCTCCTCCGCTGATGCGCATGGTGCGTTGAACGACCGCGCGCTTACTGCTTCACCGCGGCCTCGCGGTATTGCACGTAGGCGTTGCGCACCGCGAGGTAGGGGTCGATCGCGTCCTTGCGGGGCGCATCATACGAGGCGAGCAGATCGGGGATGGTGTTGACCACATTGACCACGGTCACACCGGTCTCCACCTCCCAGGTATACCACTCGATGTTCTCGCGCAGGTTCCAGTTGAGGGGATTAAGGAAATAATCGCCGACAAACCCAACGGTGTCGCGGGCGGTGCCAGGGCCGAACACCGGAAGGACGAGGTAGGGCCCCTTGCCGATGCCCCATACGCCGAAGGTCTGGCCGGTGTCTTCGCGCGGAATCTGCGCGAGCGCGGGCACGTCGTCGGAGACGCGGATGAAGCCTCCGAGACCGGCGACGGTGTTGACGGCGAACTTGCCGGTCTCAAGGCCCGCGCGCTTGAACTTGCCCTGCAGCGCGCTGTTCACGAAACGAATCGGGAATTTGATGTTGTCGAAAAAATTGCGGATGCCGTGGCGCGCGGGCTTGGGCACGACGGTGGTGTAGCCCTTCGACACGGGGCGGAACACGTAATCGTAGAGTCCGTCGTTGAAGCCGAAGATCGCGCGGTTCACGGGCTCGAAGGGGTCGGATATCTGCACGACGGCGTATTCGTCCATCTCATCGACCACGGCGGGATCGGGCTGGGAAGGCGTTTTCTGGGCAAACGCCGCGGTCGCGGTGATACAGGCGACCAGCGCGAAAAAGGGAATGTTCGGTTTCATTTGGCGGGAGTCTGGGAAAGGTTTTTTTCAAGAGCAGCTATGACGCCAGCCGCGCCGCTCTTCTGGTAGATCGGGTCGAGCTGGGCGCGCCAGTTGGCAATCATGCTGACGCCTTCAATAATGACGTCGTAGATGCGCCAGCTGTCGCCGGCCTGCTCGAGGCGGTAAAGGACGGAGTATTTTTTCCCGGCGTAGTCGATGGTCGTGGGGAGCTCGCGGAGCGCGGGGCGCTTGGGATCGGGGGCGACCGACTTGGCGTAGGTAATGCCCGGACGTTCGCCGATTTCGAAGCGGTCGGCATAGCTGCGGATGACGACATCGGTGAACAGCGCGACGGTGCGCGCCTGCTGCTCGGGGGTGAACTGACGCCAACCGGGGCCGATGGCGCGGCGGGTGATGGCCTCGAAGTTGAAGTTTTTTTCCAACAAGGGGCGCACGCGCTGCGAGAGCGGCGTGGTGGCGGTTTGTCCGTCGTAGGCGATGGCCAGGACTTCATCGACTGAAGTCTTGAGCATCACTTCGGGTTCGACGGCGTTGAGCGAACCGGCGGCGGCGAGCGTGAGCACGGCGCCGCAGACGAAGGATTTGAGGACGTTAAGGTTCATGGCTGGGATGCGGCGGGCGCGGAGACTTCGGATGTCTTGGGTTTATCGTTCACGTTGCCAAAGGCAAAGCGGCTGATGAGCGACTCCAAATCGACGGTCGATTCGGTGTCGGTGATGAGGGCGTCGGCGGGGAGGAATTCGCTTTCGCCGCCGGGGGCGAGCGCGAGGAATTTGTCGCCGATGAGGCCGGTGGTGCGGATGGAGGCGATGGTGTCGACGGGGAGCTGCACGTCTTTGCGCACGCTGAAATGCACGAGCGAACTGTAGTCGGCGGGATTGAGTTTCACCGAATCAACGCGGCCGACGGGCACACCGGCGATGATCACGTTGCTGCCGGGATTGAGTCCGCCGGAATTGGTGAAGCGCGCCTGAAGCGTATAGGTGTCGCCACCCACCAGGGAACCCGCGCCGATGCGCAGCGCGAGGTAGGCCACGGCGACGAGACCGGCGAGGACAAATACCCCGACGATCAACTCAAGTTTGGATTGTTGCTTCATGATTAGTCTTCCTCCGATTGAATGATTTCTCCGCGGCGGAGAGCCGCAATGGTGTCCCTCAAGGCACCCGCGCTGTCGCGGAAGGCGCAGACTATGGGGTTGGCGGACTCGTTAAAGGCCTCGGGCGTTCCCTGAAATTGCATGCGTCCGCCATTGAGCAGCGCAACCTGGTCGCTGGCGGCGAGCGCTTCGGGCAGATCGTGGGTCACGAGCAAGGCGGTAAACCCGAACTGGCGCTGGTATTTGACGATCATCTCGAACACGGCGTTGCGCCGCAGGGGATCGAGGCCCGCGGTGGGTTCGTCGAAGAGCACCAGTTCCGGACGCGTGACAATGGCGCGGGCGAGCGCGAGGCGTTTCTGCATGCCGCCGGAGAGTTGGCCGGGGAAACGGTCGCGATGTTTTTCCAGGTCGAGCTGGCGGAGCGCTTCGAGGGAGCGTTCGCGGATTTCGCGGTTGGGGATCTGCGTGGTCTGCTCCAGCGGGAGCGCGACGTTTTCCAGAGCGGTGAGCGAGTCGAGGAGCGCGTTGCTCTGGAAAAGGTAGCTGCAGCGGCGGCGGAACTCGGCGCGCGCGTCGGCGTTGCCGGCGTTGAGCACATGCCCGTCGAAACGGATTTCGCCCGCGTCGGGGCGCACGATGCCGGCGAGGCATTTGAGGAACACGGATTTGCCGGTGCCGCTCTTGCCGAGCACGGTGATGACGCTGCCGCGCGGCACGGCGAGATCGACGCCGGCAAGCACGGTGTTGTCGCCGAAGCGTTTGGTGATGCCGCGAACGTCGAGAAAAAGATCCGTGGAGGTGGTGGCGGGAGTGCTCATGGTCCTTTCACCAGCAGCGAGGTGATGATGTAGTCCGCCGCCAGCACGGTGATGCTGGAGAAGACCACGGCGCGGGTCGTCGAAGCACTGACCGCGCGCGCGCCGGTGGAACTGCGGCGGCGGTGGGAGTTGAAGCCGTTGTAGGCGCAGATCGCGATGGTGAGCAGACCGAAGACGGCGGCCTTGGTGAAACACTCGCGGATATCTCCGCCGCGCACGGCGTTGTGAACAGCCGACCAATACACGCCCGGCTGGAGGTTCAGGAGGACGGAGCCGGAAAGATAACCGCCGTAGAGACCGACGAGCGCAAAGATCGCCGTGTGGATGGGAAACACGATCAGCGCGGCGATCAGACGCGGCGAAATCAGATAGGCGTGCACGCTGGCCCCCATCGTTTCGAGGGCGTCGATTTGCTCGCTGTTGCGCTGGATGCCGAGCTCGGCCGCAAGCGCGGAACCGGCCTGCCCCACGAGCATCAACGCGGCGAGCACCGGGGCGAGTTCGCGCACGAGCGTGAGCGAGACCAGAGTGCCTAGAAGGCCTTCGGAGCCGAAGCGGTTGAGCACGTAATAACCTTGAAGGCCGAGCACGAGGCCGGTGAACAAGCCGACGATCACGATGACCGGCAAACAGCGGACACCTTGCTCGTAAATCGCGCGGATCACGCGGCGACCGAGTTTGCGTGAACCGACGGCGGCCGTGAACGCGCGCGTCGTGAACAAGGTGAAATCACCGAGTTCATTGACGATGCGTAGCGTGTAGTGGCCGAGGGCGCGGGTCATGGAAAACCCGTGACCCTACGCATTCGGCCCGTGCAGGCAAGGACGGCGTGGCATGGCTCGCCCACCCTGTTCAGGCGAGGTCAGAACTTGCCGTATTCGAGTCCGAAATAAGCCGCGGCGTTGTCGTGGCAGATGTCGGTCACCAGTTTGCCGAGCGCACCTTCGTCGGCGGGAATCAGGCCGGCTTCGACATCGGCGCCCAGCAACGAGCAGAGAATACGACGGAAGTATTCGTGACGCGGGTAGCTCAGGAAGCTGCGTGAATCGGTCAACATGCCGACAAACTTCGACAGCAGACCGAGTTGCGAGAGTGCGTTGATCTGCATTTCCATGCCCTCCTTCTGATCGAGGAACCACCAGCCGCTGCCGAATTGAATTTTGCCGGCGACGGAGCCGTCCTGGAAATTGCCGATCATCGTCGCGAAGACGTAGTTGTCGGCCGGGTTGAGGTTGTAGAGCACGACCTTCGGCAACTGGTTCTCGCGGTCGAGCGTGTCGAGGTAGCGCGAGAGCGCGCGGGCCTGCGGGAAGTCGCCGATGGAATCAACGCCGGCGTCGGCGCCAAGACGCTTGAGCAGGCGGCTGTTGTTGTTACGCAGCGCACCGAGGTGCAGCTGCTTGGTCCAGCCGCGCGAGGCGTCGAGCTGGCCGAGATAAATCATGATGAACCACACCCACTTCGCCGTGTCGGCGGGCGAGGCGGCGGCACCGGAGCGCACGGCGTTGAAAATCGCCTCGGCCTCGGCGCGCGTGCAGTCGGCTTCGGGGAGGTTTTCGAGTCCGTGGTCGGAGAGGCGTCCGCCGATGGAGTGGAAAAACGCGTGGCGTTTGTCGAGGGCGTCGAGGAGCGCGGCGAGCGAGTTGACATTCACGTCGGCGCGGGCGGCGAGCTGGTCGGCCCAAGCGTTGAACACGGCGGGGGCGCCGACGGCCATGAGTTTGTCGGCGCGGAAGGTCGGATACACGCGCGTCGTGATGCCGGACTTCGCGATGGCTACGTGATGCTCGAGCGAATCGGCGGGGTCGTCAGTGGTGCAGACGACGGCGACTTTGTTCGCGGTGAGGATGCCGTGGGTCGAGAGCGCCGGCTTGGCGAGTTCGGCGTTGGCGAGTTCCCAGATCTGCGGGGCGTTGGCCTCATTGATGAGAAGGTCGATGCCGAAGTAGCGGCGCAGTTCGAGGTGCGACCAGTGGTGGAGGGGATTGCGCAGGAGCTGCGGAACGACGCGGCAGTAGGCGAGGAACTTGTCGTAGTCGGAAGTCGAGTTGCCCGTGATGAGATCTTCGTTCACACCGGCCGAGCGCATCGCGCGCCACTTGTAGTGGTCGCCGGCGAGCCAGATCTGCGTGAGGTTTTCAAACTTCCGGTTCGCGGCGATCTGGTCCGGCGGCAGGTGGCAGTGATAGTCGTAGATCGGCTGCGGCTTGGCGTAGGTATGATACAGCAGCCGCGACCATCCGGTGGTCAGGAGGAAATCGTCGTGAAGAAAGGCGGAGGCAACGGACATGGGAAAATAAAAAGGGCGCGCTGGTGGCGCGCCCGGATTGAGGGTTTATGAAACGAGGTTGGCCTTGATGTAATCGAAGCTCTGCTTGATGGAGACGAAGGGATCGCCGGGGCAGCTGTCCTGCTCGACGATGAACCATTCGCAGCCGCCGGCCTCGGCCTCGGCGACGATGCGCTTGAAATCGAGGGTGCCGGAGCCGACTTCGCAGAAGTGCGATTCACCCTTCGGATTCACGTGGTAATCCTTGAGGTGGATGAAAGGCGTGCGGCCCTTCACACGTTTGACCCACTCGACGACGTCGCCGCCTCCGCGCTGCACCCAGAAGGTGTCGAGCTCGGCCACGATGTTTTCAGGCGAGGTTTCGTCATAAACGCGCTCAAGGAACATCTTCCCGCCGGCCGGGCGGTAGAATTCGTTGGCATGATTGTGATAGCCGAGCTTCATGCCGGCGGCGCGAAACTTGGCTCCGGCGATGTCGAGCTTCTTGATAAGCGTGTCGATGTGCTCGGGGTTGTCGAAATCGATGCCGGCCGGAAACGGATACGCGGTGAGCTTGGTGCCGAGCGCGGCGAGTCGGGCGATGACGGCTTCTGTTTCGTCGAGGATCTTCACACCGGGCTCGTGAGTGGCGCAGATGGTGAGACCTTCGGCTTTACACATGGCGACGAGCTCGGCCTCGGGAATCGGGCCGACGCCGCTGATCTGCACGGCAGTATAGCCGATCTCGCGCACCTTTTTCATGGCGGCGGCGAAGTCGGGGGCGGTTTTGCAGAAATCGCGGAGCGTGTAGAGCTGGATGGCTACTTGGGAGAGTTTCATGGAAGGGGATGCGGAGAGGGTTAACCTTTGAATGACTTCGAGAAGTCGTCACCGGTCACCTTGACGGCTTTTTTCTTTTTCTTCGAGGCCTTTGAAGCGGCGATCTTCGCCTTGAGCAGACGCTCGTATTTTTTGCCGTCGATCGGGAAGGTGACCGCTTTGTCGGTCCAGGCGGACATCAACATGGCGTTGGCGAGTTCGACCGAGCGAATGCCTTCGGCCGCGGGGGCAACCAGCGGCGCGCCGTCGAGGATGGCGTCGGTGAAGTTTTTCAGAATGCCGTTGTGCTGCTCACCGTGGCTGGGGGCCGGGATGTTAACCTCCCACACGTCGGGACGGCCGAAGGATTGGTCGGTGGTGCGGCTGAACGCAGTCATCTCCTGCACGTTCCGGGTGTAGGTGATCTTGTCCTTTTCGTATACGACCTTGCCGCGTTCGGCGGTGATTTCGAGACGGTTGGTGCCGGGGGCCTCGCCGGTGGAGGTGATGAACACGCCGGTGGCACCGTTCTTGAAGGTCATCGTGGCGGTGACGTCGTCCTCGACTTCGATGTCGTGGTATTTGCCGAACTGGCAATTGGCGCGGAGCGTCACAGGCAGGCCGAACATCCACTGGAAGAGGTCGAGGTTGTGCGGGCACTGGTTGAGCAGCACGCCGCCGCCTTCGCCGCCCCAGGTCGCGCGCCAACCGCCGGAGGAATAGTAGGTCTCGGTGCGGAACCAGTCGGTGATGATCCAATTGACGCGGCGGATTTCACCGAGTTCGCCGCTCTGGATGAGGTCGCGGATCTTGAGGTAATAGTGGTCGGTGCGCTGGTTAAACATCGCGGCGAACACCTGCTTTTTGTTGGTGTGCGCGGCAATGAGGCGCTCGCAGTCGGCGCGGTGCACGGAGAGCGGTTTTTCAACGAGCACGTGCATGCCGGCCTTGAGGGCTTTGATGCCGATGGTCGTGTGATCGTAGTGCGGCGTGGCGATCAGAATGGCGTCGATAAGACCGGAGGCGATCATCTCGTCGGCGGTCGAGAATCCTTTAACCTGGGGAACGCGGGCGACCTTTTGCGGATCGGAATCGGCCACGGCGGTGAGTTCGAGCCGCTCGATTTTGCCGGCGAGAATATTGCGAGCGTGGACGGAGCCCATGTTGCCAATGCCAACGATGCCAATGCGGACGGTTTTCATAGAGAGAATGAGAAGGGGTGAAGGGATACTGCCTGATTCAAAGAGGCAGGTTGTCATCGAAAATCTTGCCTTGGCGAGTGCGACGGCGAGTATCTGCAAACAATTTCATGGACGACCCTATTCCCGCGATCCCCGCCCGAATCACCCTGAAGCAAGTCGCCGCCGAGGCCGGCGTGCACGTCTCCACGGCGTGGCGCGCGTTGAAAAACGACACCTACGTCGATCCGGCCAAACGCGCGCACATTCGCGCGATTTCGACACGCCTGGGCTACGTTCCCGATCCGATGCTCACCGCGCTCAGCCATTACCGGCGCAAGCAGCACACGCCGGCGTATCGCTCGACCTTCGCGTGGGTGCATGCGTTTCCCAAAAAACACGGCTGGCAGGATTCGGTTCACCTCAAGGCGTATCATGAGGGCGCGACCGCGTTCGCCGCGTCGATGGGCTACAAGCTGGAGGAATTCTGGCTGGCCGAGCCCAACCTGAGCCCGAAGCGCGCGCGTGAAGTGCTGCTGGCGCGCAATATCCGCGGACTCATTTTCTGTCCGCAACCGGCGGCCAAGATGGAATTAAAGCTGCCCGTGGAAGCGTTCGCCGGCGTCGCGATCGGTTACTCGGTCGAGTCTCCGCGTCTGCATGTCGTCGCCAACCACCAGCACAGCTCGACGCTCACGTGTCTGCGCGAGTTGTGCCGCAAAGGACACACGCGCATCGGCATGGTGAGCGCGTCGGAAACACTGCGCCGCGCGGAGCATAATTTCGAAACGCCCTACTGTTTTTTTCACGATACGCAGGAGGAACAGACCAAAATTCCGCTCTTTATGATCGAGGGGCGCGACGAACCGGCCGTGGTGAATCCGTGGCGCGAGCGTTTCCTCGCTTGGGTGGAAAAACACCGCCCGACCGCGATCGTCTCGACCGTGTCCGAAGTGAAAACGTGGCTCGAAGCCGCAGATTACGACATCCCCGGGGACATCAGCCTCGTGACCTTGTCACGCATCTTCGATCCGGAGTGGACCGGCATCGACCAGCAGGAAAAAGAAATCGGCGCGCGCGCGGTCGAGTTGCTCATCAGCTTGTTCCAGTCGGGCGAACGGGGCGTGCCCGCGACTCCCCTGCGGTTGTTGATCGAAGGCCGCTGGATTGAGAACGGCACCGTGAAAAAAATCGGCCCGCCGGTGACGGAATTGCTCAAGAGGCTTTCGTGAGAACACAAAAAAGCGCACCCAGAAGAGCGCGCTTTTAAGCGGGAAAGGAAGGCGTGATTTCAGAGCTTCGGTCCGCCCTGCGAGAGCTTGCGCGCGCGGAGGCGAAGGCCGTTGAGGCGGATGAAGCCGGTGGCATCGCTTTGGTTATACCAGCTCTGCACGCCTTCCATCGAAGCGATCTTGTCGTCGTAAAGTGAATACTTCGACTTGCGGCCGACCGTGATGATATTGCCCTTGTAGAGCTTCAGGCGGACGGTGCCGGAAACAAATTTCTGGCTCTCATCAACGAGCGCCTGAAGCGCCTCGCGCTCGGGGGCGAACCAGAAGCCGTTGTAAACGAGCTCGGCGTATTTCGGAATGAGGCTGTCGCGCAGATGCTCGACCTCGCGATCCATCGTGAGGCTCTCGATCTGCTTGTGCGCCTGCATGAGGATGGTGCCACCCGGAGTCTCATAAACGCCGCGGCTCTTCATGCCGACGAAACGGTTCTCAACGAGGTCAACGCGGCCGATCCCGTGTTTGCCGCCAAGCTTGTTGAGGGTTTTGAGGACCTGGCCGGGGGTAAGCTTCTTGCCGTTGACGGCGACTGCGTTGCCCTTGGCAAACTCGATCTCGACGTATTCGGCTTTGTCGGGCGCATCTTCGGGCGAGACGGACAGTTTGAACATGGCCTTGTTGGCCTTGGTCGTCGGGTCGAACCACGGATCCTCAAGGATGCCGGCCTCATAGGAGATGTGGAGGAGGTTGCGATCCATCGAATAGGGCTTCTTGAGCGAGGCCTCGACCGGGATCTTATGCTTGGCGCAGTAGGCGATCATCTCGGCGCGGCCGGGGAACTCGGCGCGATAGTTCTCCATCTTCCAAGGAGCGATGATGGTGAGGTGCGGGGCGAGAGCCATGTAGGTGAGCTCGAAGCGGCACTGGTCGTTGCCCTTGCCGGTGGCGCCATGGGCGACGGTGTCGGCCTTTTCCTTGAGGGCGATTTCCACTTGGGCCTTGGCGATGAGCGGACGCGCGATGGAGGTGCCGAGATAATACTGGCCCTCGTAAACCGCGTTGGCGCGGATCATCGGGTAGATGTAGTCCTTCGCGAACTCCTCGACGAGATCGAGGGTGTAGTGCTTGGAGGCGCCGGTGGCCTTGGCCTTCTTGTCGAGGCCCTTGAGTTCCTCTTCCTGGCCGACGTCGGCCGCGAAAGTGATGATCTCGGCGTCGTAGGTTTCCTTGAGCCATTTGACGATGACGGAGGTGTCGAGACCACCGGAGTAAGCGAGGACGATTTTCATGGTTAAAAGACGGTGAGATGTGAGCCAGTGAACGCCACTGCGCAAAGCAAAAGACACGGCCAGTCCCATCCGGCCAATTAGGACGCCGCCCGAAAACTCCATCTTGCCATGAATAACATAAATGTAAAAATGGCGTAAAAGTTGCTCTTAAATAAACCCCTCTCACATGCGCGCTTTTAAATCTCCCCGCCAAGCAGGCTTCTCGCTTCTGGAGCTTATCGTAATCGTCACCATCATCGGATTGCTCTCTGCAATCGCTTTGCCCGCCTATCAAAAATTGCAACGCCGGAGCACGAATACCGCGCTTAGTAATGAAATCCGGGTCGTTGCCGGCGCGCTCGATTTTTATGTTTTTGAAAAAGGCACATGGCCTCCCGACGGCGCTGGCGGCTGGCCTGAAGAACTCACCGGCTACCTGCCCCCGCCAGATCGCTGGAGCAAACCCACCCCGATTGGCGGCACCTGGGCTTGGGCTTTAAATACCGACGATGCTTTGGCATCACTGCGCATTAACGATTACACGATCTCGGCTGATCAAACCCTCGATCTTGATAAGATGATCGACGACGGGGACCTCACCACCGGCAACCTCGTCAAATCAGGACCGTCCTTGGTATACGTCTTGCAACGGGAACCATCCCTTTAACCAAAACTATATCTCCGGGATCCGAAAGTCCGTGATTCGCGTCTAACAATCAGGCGCAAGTTTTTTCCGAAACAAGGCTGGCCATGATCGCCTTCTGCACGTGCAGACGATTCTCCGCCTGATCGAAGATGATCGAGCGCGGATTATCCAACACACCCTGGCTCACCTCTTCACCCGGATGCGCGGGCAGGCAGTGCATGAACAACGCATCGGCCTTCGCCGCCGCGAAAAGCTCGGGCGTCACCGCATAAGGCGACATCAGCGCGATGCGCTGCTTCGTCTCCTCTTCCTTGCCCATGCTGACCCATACATCGGTGTAAACGACGTCAGCATCCTTCACCGCCTCAAACGCGTCTGTGGTGTAGTGATAATTTTTCTCGAACCCTTCCTGCTTCAACAGCGCGTCAATCTCCGGACCGGGCTCAAACCCCTTCGGCCCTGACAACGAAATTTTCATACCAAAGAGCGCCGCCCCGAGGATCCACGAGTTGGCCATGTTGCACGCCGTGTCGCCCAGAAACGCGATCTTCCGGCCTTTCAACGACGCGAACATGTCGCCGCCCTTCGGCGCCCAACGCTCAGCCATCGTGAAGGCATCCGTATAAATCTGGCACGGGTGCAGAAAATCCGTGAGGGCATTGATCACCGGGATCGTTCCGCTCGCCGCGAGCCGATCGACTTCGGCGTGTTCGTAAGTGCGCACGATCAGACCGTGAACGAAGCGTGACAACACCTTCGCCGTGTCTTCAACCGACTCGCCGCGACCGAGTTGGATGTCGTTTTTGTTCAAAAAAAGCGGATTACCGCCGAGCTCATGCACACCGACCTCGAACGACACGCGCGTGCGCGTGGAAGACTTCGAAAAGATCAGCGCCCATGTCTGATGCTTGAGCACGTCCAGTGTCTCTTGGCCACGCTCCGCCTTCAGTTTACGGGCCAATGCGAAAACTTCCGCCACCTCTTGGGGCGTGAAGTCCGTCTCTTTGAGGAAGTGCTTCATGGTAAAACGAAGCGAACATGCCTAGGCCGTCCGCCTCGTTCCTACGAGAGCAAAATGCAGGCCTCGTGATTACGATTTCGCGACAAACACCGCGCGCAGAATCGCCACCGAACGCGCCAGTTCGTCCGCCGTCGCGTTCAGCGGCGGTAGCAACCGGATGACATTCCCGCCAGCCGAAGGCACCAGCAGGCCCGCCTCGCGCAACGCCGCGACATACGCCGCCGGGTCACTGGCAAGCTGAAGGCCCACCATAAAGCCGAGGCCGCGCACGCCGAGCACCTGCGCAGGGAACTCCTTTGCGAGCGTCTGCAACGCCGCGTGCCAGACCACGCTGGCCTTCGTGACATGAGCCAGCAGGTTTTCGCGCTCGATGATATCGAGCACGGCCAGACCCGCCGCACACGCCAGCGGAGTGCCGCCAAACGTGGTGCCATGCATGCCCGGCTGAAACAACTCCGCCGCTTTTTCGCCGATCCAGATCGCACCTATGGGAAAACCCCCGCCGAGTCCCTTTGCCATTCCGATGGCATCCGGCCGCACGCCGGCATGCTCGAACGCGTAGAACTTTCCGGTGCGCCCGATGCCGCACTGCACTTCGTCCAAGATAAGCAGCAGATTGTGGTCGTTGCACAGCTTGCGCAGCCCAAGCAGAAACTCGGGTGTCGCGGGATTTACGCCGCCTTCACCCTGGATCGTCTCGACAAAAATCGCCGCAGTTTGGTCGTCGATCAGCGCCTCGAACGAAGCGAGATTGTTCAACTCGCCAAACGCGAAGCCCGGCACCAGCGGACGAAACCCCTTCTGGATTTTTTCCTGCGGCGTCGCGCTCATGCCGCCAAACGTGCGACCGTGAAATGCGCTCTTCGCGCAGATCACCTTGTAGCAAACGCCTTCCTGTCCGCCGGCCTTGGTCGCGCCGTGCAAACGCGCGAGCTTCAGCAGCCCTTCGTTGGCCTCCGCGCCGCTGTTACAGAAAAAGACACGACCGGGACCGGCGTAGCCGACAAGCCGCCGCGCGAGTTCGCCCTGGTTTGGATTGCGGAACAGATTGCTAACGTGAATCAGCTCGCCCGCCTGGTGCTGCACCGAGGCGACCCAATGCGGATGGCAATGCCCGAGCGCGCTCACCGCGATGCCCGAGGTGAAGTCGAGATACTTGCCGCCCTGATCATCCCACACCCAGGACCCGCTGCCCCGCGTGAGCGTGAGCGCGGGGCGGCCGTAATTTTTCAGCACATGCGCGTCGTAAAGATCGGCCGTGCTCGTGCGAACGACATCGGGGCGGTTGCTCATGGGAGAATCAACCGTGCACGATTTCCGTGCCGATGCCGGTGTCGGTGAAGATTTCCATCAACAACGAGTGCGGCAGACGTCCGTCAATGAAGTGAACGCGTTGCACGCCTTCTTGCAGCGCGCGCACCGCGCTCATGACTTTCGGGCGCATGCCCTTGTCGATCACGCCGCGTTTCTTGAGATCGTCCACTTGGGAAATTTTAAGCGTCGAGATGAGCGACTCGGGATTCGAAGGATCGGAAAGCAGACCCGGGACGTCGCTCATGTAAACGAGACGGCGGGCGCGCAGCGCGCTCGCGACGCGGCCGGCAACGAGATCGGCGTTCACGTTGTAAGGTTTGCCGTCGAGGCCTTCAGCCACAGGCGAAATGATCGGCGTGTAGCCCTCGGCAATTTCTTTTTTGATAAGCTTCACCTTCACCTCGGTGACTTCGCCGACGTAACCAAGATCCACGGGCGCGCCGTTGTCATCGATCGTGAGTTTTTCGCACACGAGGACGGTGTCGCCGGCGAGGCCCTTGGGTTTGCCCTTGGCGAGCGAAACGGCCGCGCACACGTCTTTGTTGACGATCTCGTCGAGCGTGCGCTTGACGATGGCCACGGTGGCCTCGTCGGTGATGCGCATGCCGTTGGGCGCGAATTGGGATTTCAGACCGGATTGCTCCATGGCCTTGGTGATCGCCTTGCCGCCGCCGTGCACGACGACGACGTTGATGCCGCACGCCGCAAGGAACGCGATGTCGTAGGCGACGCGGTTGCGCACCTCGGGATTGGGATCGTCCATGAAGCTGCCGCCGTATTTCACGACGAACGTGGAGCCCCTGAAGTCTTGGATGTAGGGAAGCGCCTCGAGGAGCACCTTCGCCTTGATGGTAATTTCAGATACGTTCACTTAGCGGTATTGGAGTGATAACGGGTAAATCACGCGTGGCCGGCATTTCCATCTTATTTCTCGGCCTGACACTCGAATTAACCCGTCCGCCGCACACCTGATGCAGAATCGGCTTCACTCCACGCGCCGTCGCGCCACTTGTGAACGCGTGCCCAGCACCGCCCTCACCTTCTCTTCCCGCGACGAACATCGCGCGTGGCTCGCCACGCAAGCCGCCCTCCCGCTCGGCTTCCGCGTCGGCACGACGCGCTTCGAATTCATGCCCAAGGAGGCTCCGAAGCCGGCCAAGATGACGCTCACGCTCATCGCGCTCGACCGGCCCACGCCTGACTTCGCCGCGATGTTCACCAAAAACGCCTTTCCCGGCGCTCCCGTGATCGTCGGCCGCCAACGTCTCCGCGAACCCGCGCTCGGCGCGATCATCATCAACAACAAAATTTCCAACGTCTGCGCCCCCGGCGGCGTCGAAACCTCCGAGCGCGTGTGCACCGAGACCGCGAAACTCCTCGGCCTGCCCGCCACCGCCGTGCTCCCCAGCTCCACCGGAGTGATCGGCTGGGGCCTGCCCTCCGACGACATTGTCGCCAACCTTCCCAAGGCCGCCGCCGCGCTCGCCGCCGGCTCCATCATGCCCGCCGCCGAGGGCATCGTGACGACCGATCTTTATCCGAAGGTCCGCAGCGCCGCCGTCGGCGCGGGCCGCGTCGTCGGCATCGCAAAGGGTGCAGGCATGATCGAGCCCAACATGGCGACGATGCTGGTTTACATCCTCACCGACCTCGCCGTGCCGCGCGACACGTTGCGCGCGCTGCTCACGAAAACGGTCAACGCGAGTTTCAACCGCATCAGCATCGACAGCGACACGAGCACTTCGGATACCGTCGCCCTCGTTTCATCCGGCCTCGTGCCTTGCGATGACCTAGCCGCGTTCGAAAACGCGCTCGCGCTCGTATGCCGCGACCTCGCCGAGGATGTCGTGCGCAACGGCGAAGGCGTCCGCCACGTCATCCGCGTCGAAGTGACCAACGCCGCCACGCCCTCGCTCGCCGTCGCGCTCGGCAAGTCCATCGTCAACGCCCCGCTCTTCAAATGTGCGGTCGCCGGCAACGATCCGAATGTCGGCCGCCTCGTCCAGGCCATAGGCAAGCACGTGGGTGCGCATGCGCCTGAAACCGATCTCTCGAAACTCCGCGCGAGCATCGGCGGCATCGAGATTTTCGCCAACGGCGCGTTCCGCCTGAATCCGGAAAAAGAAACCGCCCTCGTCGCGCATCTGAAAGGCGCGGAACTCTACGTGAGCAAACCCACCGCCGACGGCGCCTTCGTTCCTCCGGTGGATTATCCGCCGCACGAACGCTGCGTCGAAATCGAAGTCGATCTCGGCAGCGGCCACGCCGCCGCGACGGTTTTCGGCGGCGATCTCACGCACGAATACGTCAGCGAAAACGCCGACTACCGGAGCTGATCCCGACGCAAATCCGCCGCCTCAAGCGGAGACCTTCGCAGGTCTCCGCTTTTTGTATCCAAATTGCGGACACAAAAAAGCCGCCCTCTCGCGAAGGGCGGCTTTGGTTTGAAAACGTTACTGACAGCTTAGCGCTTCGAGAACTGGAAACGCTTGCGGGCGCCGGGCTGGCCGGGCTTCTTGCGCTCTTTTTCGCGCGGGTCGCGCTTGAGGTGGCCGGCCTTCTTGAGGGCGGCGCGGAGCTCGGGATTGAGCTTCTGGAGGGCGCGGGCGATGCCGTGGGCGGTCGCGCCGGCCTGACCGGTGACACCGCCGCCGGACACGTTGACGTCAACGTCAACCTTGTCCTTCAGCTCGACAGTCAGCAGCGGGCGGAACGCCTGCTTGGAGAAATTCTCGTGGGAGAAGTAGGTGTCGAAGTCACTGCCGTTGGCGGTGAGCTTGCCGGTGCCTTCGGAGAGGCGGACGCGGGCGGTCGAGGTCTTACGGCGGCCGGTGCCGAGGAAAATGGTCTTTTCAGCGCTCATGGTTATCAGACGGTGGTCTTGACGGGGCTCTGGGCCTCGTGGGTGTGGGTCGGACCGGCGAACACGCGGAGCTTGGTGAGCATGGTGCGCGCGATGCGGTTCTTGGGAAGCATGCCTTTGACGGCGTGCTCGATGATGAAGGCGGGGTTCTTCTCACGCATCTGCTGCATGGTCTTGTAGCTCTCGCCACCGACGAAGCCCGAGAAGAACATATACTTGTTCTGCTCTTCTTTTTTGCCGGTCAGAACAACCTTCTCGGCGTTGATGATGACAACGAAGTCGCCGGTATCGACGCTCGGAGTGTAGGAAGCTTTATGGCGGCCGCGGATGAGGTTGGCTGCTTTGACCGCGAGACGGCCAAGGACCACGCCCTCGGCATCGATAAGATGCCACTTGGGTTGCACGGTCTCTTTTTTGGCGAGGAACGTTTTCATGAGAAAAGAGGCGGATTCGGTAGGTTAGCGAGAGTGGTGTCAACCCCTCTTTTCGGTTGTGAATAAAAAAGCCCGCCCCGCAATAAAGCGGAGCGGGCCTTGAAGTGTATCAGACAATCGTCCGAGTCAGCTTAGAAGCCGACGGAGAGACCAACCGAGAAAACGACCTGATCCTGAATAAGGGAGCTGATGTCGTTGTGGGTGTAGTTGACCGCACCGGTGAGGGTGGCGGTGTCGCTCAGCTTGTAGGGAACGGCAGCGCCGACGCCCCAGTAGCTGTAGTCAGCGCCAGGGATCTGGACGTAACCAAAGGAACCGGAGAAATCAACGGAGACGCCGAGCTTCGCGACGGGCACGGAGTGACCGACAGAGAGAACGTAGGTGGAGGTCTCGAGGTCGAAGTCGTAGTAGTAGTAGGCGCTGGGGCTGAGGAGAACGTCGGCCTTGATGCCGCCGAAAGCCTCGGTGGTGTCGCTCTGGCTGCCGCCGCTGTAGGTGTAGCGGGTCACGCCGAAATCAGCCGAGAAGGTCTCGTTGATGGCGAGGTTGTAACCGGCATAGAGGTCAGCCTCGGAGTCGAAGGCCAGGGGGCCAACCTTGTTGCTGAGGGCATCGGAATACCAGATACCGGCGTAGAAGTCACCGTAGGAGGCTTCAACGGAGGGCTGGATGGACGCATCCGCAACCTTTTGGCCGCGGAAAACGTAATCGCTAACATACGTGGTATCAAGGGTAACGGCCAGAGCGGAGGTCTTGGCAGCGTCTTGAGCGGAGGCGGACACGCAGGCGGCGATAGCAGCGAGCGCGAGGATCGTCTTTTTCATGTGTAGTAGTTCTGTAGTTTTGTAGTTCTGTCTGTGCCGGGTTAGGGTCCGGCCGAGGTATGCAAAGAATTACTAGCAATACTTCAAGTCAATACTCACCCCGTCCGAACGCGGTTACATTCGGGTGAATTCCCGACTGCACGCCAAAAGACTGTCCCCGCTGCCCGTCATCTGATCTATGTTGCAGCCATGAGAAAATTCCTGGTGGCAGCGAGTTTGGCCGGAGCAACCGCCGTGGGTGCAGGTGCATTCGGTGCCCACGGCCTCAAGGAATCACTAACGGCAAACAACATGCTATCCACCTGGAATACAGCAGTGTTATACAATCTCATTCATGCTCTCGCGCTCCTCACGGTGGGCATGCCGCAGTGTGAACCGCCGGCCGCTGCGAGGGCGTGGTTCATACGTGCAGCCCAATCATGGATCGTAGGAAGTGTGCTCTTTTCAGGGTCACTCTACGGACTGGCTCTCGGCGGTCCGAAGTTCCTCGGCCCCATCACACCACTAGGTGGGCTTTTTCTTATTAGCGGATGGATTTGGATCGGTGTCGGGGCCTTTAAAATGACCCCAAAGGCTTAAATCAGCCTCACCCATGGATATTCCGGCGCCGCTTCAGCACGTGCTTAAGGCTATACGGCCGGTTGCCCGCCCCCGTTTGGCGGGTGGTTGCGTGCGCGACTGGTTGCTCGGATTAACCCCCAAAGACTTCGATATTGAGGTTCAGGGCATCGATTTTGACGATTTACAGGCCTTATTGGCCCCGTTTGGGTCCACGGATGTAGTCGGGCGCAGCTTTGGGGTGATCAAACTTCGACTCGGTTCCACGGACTACGATTTCAGCCTGCCTCGCCGGGAATCCAAGCGAGGGGCCGGCCACCGCGGTTTCGCCGTCACCCCTGATCCCGACCTGAATGATAGCGATGCCGCCGCCCGCCGCGACTTCACGATTAACTCGATCACCTTCGATCCCTTTACCCGCGACATTTTTGATCCTCACGGCGGACGGGTTGACTTGGAAAAACGTATTTTACGCCACACCAGTCCGGCTTTTGTCGAAGACCCCCTGCGGGTGCTACGGGCCTTTCAATTCGCCGGGCGATTCAACCTTACCTTGGCACCGGAAACCGCCGCGTTGTGCCGAGCGATGACGGCAACTTTCAATGAACTTCCCGTCGAACGCGTCTGGGGCGAGTGGGATAAGTGGGCATACCAGTCCGCACACCCTTCCCGCGGACTGGCCGTGCTCGAAGAAACCGGCTGGTTGATGCACTTCCCTGAACTCGCCGCCCTGCGCGGATGTCCGCAAGACCCTGAT
Source organism: Opitutus sp. GAS368 (assembly GCA_945868215.1). GTDB lineage: Bacteria > Verrucomicrobiota > Verrucomicrobiia > Opitutales > Opitutaceae > Rariglobus. The sequence continues at coordinate 5,530 of CAMBLN010000007.1, read as the reverse complement.
TGGCATCCTGAAGGCGATGTCTTCACCCATACCCAGCACTGCTGCGATGCCTTGGTGCGGTTACCCGCCTGGCAGGAAGCTCCGTCCTCCCGACGGCGAATGCTGATGTTCGCCACCCTCACCCACGATGTGGGCAAACCCTCCACGACCCGCCAAAGCGAACATCAAGGGCGTATGCGCTGGAGAAGTCTCGGGCATGAGGCTGCAGGCAGGCCGATTGCCGATGCGTTCCTTCAACGCATCGGCGCCCCCCACACTATTATAGAGTGCGTGCGTCCTCTGGTGGTGCTCCACCTCGCCCACCACCATGGCGGAGGGGATTTCAGCGACACCCATATCCGTCGGCTCGCACGCAAGCTCTTCCCCTCCACCATCGACGATCTCTGCGCGGTCATGATCGCCGACAGCCTCGGTCGCCCGCCCTTGAACGGATCGGAAACGCTTGTCCTGATCGAAAAACTTCGCACCCGCGCCCACCAACTTTCGATACGCCAGTCCCCGCCGCGTCCCATTTTGTTCGGTCGCCACCTCATCGCACTCGGCCAAAAACCCGGCCCCCATTTCACCGAAATCCTCGCCACCGCCTTTGAGCTCCAGCTGGATGGCGCTTTTCACGATGAAGAAACCGCACTTATCTGGTTAAGAAATTATTTAACCATGTCCGGTATGCACAGATCGTGACATCACCCCCACAAGTCGCTTACATCAACATCTTCACACTTTAACCCATGCCCAACCAACTCGACCAACTGAAGCAGCTCACCGTTGTGGTCGCCGACACCGGCGACTTCGCCTCCATGAAGGAGTTCTCCCCGCGCGACGCCACCACCAATCCGTCGCTCATCCTCAAGGCCGCCACGATGCCCGCCTACGCCGCTCTCCTCGACCAAGCCATCGCCGACGCCGGACCTTCCGCCTCGCTCCCCACCGTCATCGACCGCCTGCTCGTCGTCTTCGGTCTCGAAATCCTCAAAATCGTCCCCGGCCGCGTCTCCTCCGAAGTGGACGCCCGCCTCTCCTTCGACACCGACGCCACCGTGGCCAAGGCCCTTGAGATCATCGCACTCTACGAAAAGTCCGGCATCGGCCGCGAACGCGTGCTCATCAAAATTGCCTCGACGTGGGAAGGTATCAAGGCCGCCGAGATCCTCGAAAAGCAGGGGATTCACTGTAATCTCACCCTCCTCTTCTCATTCGCCCAGGCCGTCGCCTGCGCCGAGGCCGGCATCACCCTCATTTCTCCTTTCGTCGGACGCATCCTCGACTGGCACAAGGCCAGGAACCCCACCGCCAACTTCGCCGGCGCCGCCGACCCCGGCGTGATCTCCGTCACGCAGATCTACACCTACTACAAAAAATTCGGCTACAAGACCGAGGTCATGGGTGCCTCCTTCCGCAACACCGGCGAGATCGTCGAGCTCGCCGGCTGCGATCTCCTCACCATCGCCCCCGCGCTCCTCGCCGAGCTCAAAGCCTCCGACGCCCCCCTCGTCCGCAAGCTCGACCCCGCCGCCGCCGCGTCCGCCGACCTCAAGAAAGCCACCTTCAACGAAGCCGCCTTCCGCTTCGCCCTCAACGAAGACCCGATGGCCACCGAAAAAACCGCCGAAGGCATCCGTCTCTTCTCCGCCGACATCGTCAAACTCGAACAACTCATCGCCCAAAAACGCGGCTAAACTTTCTTCCTCCCCGTAGCAGCCGAGGTATCGAGGCTGTCCGCAGTTTGCCCCCTCCCCGAGCCCGCCGCCTCATCCGCGCCGGGCTTTTTCGCACCCGTCCTTCCCCGCGCGTTGACAACACCCGCCGCCGCTCCTGCCTTCACTCTCACCCATGGACGACGGCATTAATTTCATCCAAGACCTCGCCATCGTGTTGCTCGCCGCCGGTCTCGCCGGCGCGCTCTGCAAACGCATCGGCCTCTCCGTCATCGTCGGCTACCTCGCCGCCGGTCTCGTCATCGGCCCCTACACGCCGCCGTTCTCGTTCGTCACCGACGTCGCGCGCATCCAGACGCTCTCCCAGGTCGGCCTCGTCTTCCTCATGTTCGCCATCGGTCTCGGCCTGAGCCTCACCAAGCTCGGCCGCATGGGCCTGCCTACGCTCATCGCCACGGGCCTCGGCGCGTTCCTGATGCTCAACCTCACCCAGCTCCTCGGCATCTTCATGGGCTGGTCCTCGATGCAGAGTCTCTTCATCGCGAGCATGTTTGTCGTCTCCAGTTCCGCCGTCATCGCCAAGATCGTCAGCGAACTCAAACTCACCCACGAAGGCTCCGCCCAACGCGCCCTCGGCATCACCGTGATGGAAGACGTCGTCGCCGTCGTCATGCTTACCATCCTCGCAGCCCAGACAGTCGGCGGCGCCGAAGGAGGCGGCGCCAACGTCGGCACGCTCCTCGCCACCATGAGCGCCTTCGTCGTCCTCCTCGTAGGCGCCGGCCTTCTCTTTGTCCCGCGCCTGCTCCGCCGCCTCGAAGCCCGCGCCGACGCCGAACTCCAGACGATCATCGTCGCGGGCGTCCTCTTCCTTCTCTCCATCCTCGCCGCCAAAGCCGGCTACTCCCTCGCCCTCGGCGCCTTCCTCCTCGGCGCCATCGTCGCTGAAATGCCCCAGAAAGTCGGCGTGGAGAAATCCTTCGCCGGCATGCGGGACCTCTTCAGCAGCGTCTTCTTCGTGTCCATCGGCATGATGATCGACGCCCGACTCCTGCTCGGCGTCTGGCCGCTCATCCTCGGGCTCTTCGTCTTCGTGATGATCTGCCGCCCCGTCGCCTGCGGACTCGCCATGATCATCTGCGGCACGCACCCACGCGAAGCCCGCCGCGCCGGCCTCCTGCTCACGCCTCTCGGCGAATTCTCCTTCATCATCGCCCAGCTCGGCGTCACCACCTCCGTGCTGCCCAAAGACTACTACCCGCTCGCCGTCGGCGTCTCCATTCTCACCGTCCTCGCCACCCCGCTCATCAACCGCAACGCCGCCCCCATCCTCCGCTTCGCCGAACGCATCGAACCCGACTGGCTCACCCGCGCCTTCGAAGCCTACCACGGCTGGCTCCAACAGGCCCAAAACGACAAATCTTCCCCGCTCGCCTGGAAGCTCATCCGCAGCCGCATTCCGCAGATCGCCATCGAAATGCTCGTCACCACCGGGCTGCTGATTTTCTCCGGACAGATCCTGTCGTTTGTCGAAGGATCGTTCTCGTCCGACTGGATCGAAACCGCCCGCCTCAACTACATTTTCTGGGGCGTCATCGGCCTTATCATCCTCGTGATGCTGGTCGCCCTGTGGCGCAACGTCACGGCCATCGTCATGATCCTTTCCGAGGGCCTCGGCCAGGGCACGCGTCTGCCTACACCCGTCATCTACAACGGACTCCGCGCGCTCTCCGCCGTACTTCTCGGCTACTGGCTCTACGTCATCCTGCCCATCGACGCCCTCCCCGCTTGGGGCTGGGTCGTCATCGCCGCCGCCGCCCTCGTCGTCGTCGCCATCTTTTCCAGCCGCCTCGTCTACTGGCACAGCACCTGGCAATCCTCCGTGCAGGATGTCCTCCGCGAAGACCCCGACCGCCCCGCCGGCCTCCGCACCGAAGCCCGCACCGCGCTCGATCAAGGCCTCGAAGGCTGGGACATGCGCCTCGACGACTACACCGTGCCCGACGATGCCGCCTACGCCGGCCACGACCTCGCGCAACTCGCCATCCCGTCCCGCTTCGGCTGCTCCGTCATCGAAGTCGAACGCAACGGCTACGTCATCACCCGCACCGGCCCCGACCTCCGCATCTATCCCGGCGATAAACTGCTCCTCCTCGGCAAAGACCACGGCCTCGCCGCCGCCCGCGACTTCCTCCAAGGCACCACCAAAACCGTCGAGGAAACCGCCGAGGAATTCCACGGCTCCATCCTTCAGACCCACGCCGTCCCCGCCGGACCCCACGCCGGAAAAACCCTCGCCCAACTCCAGATCGCCCGCGAAACCGGCGTGCGCGTCGTGGGTATCCACCGCGACGATACAAAAATCATCAACCCCGACGGCAACCAATCCCTCCAGGCCGGCGACAACCTCCTCGTGGTCGGCACGCTCGAAGAACTCCGCGCCTTCCGCCGCTGGCTCCGCGGCGGCGGCGAAACCATCCCGCCCTTCCCCATCGCCTCGGCATGATCCGCGCCTTCCAATGGGACCTCGCCCGCCAGGTCGAGCGTCTCGGTTTCCTCTTGGACCAACTCCCCCGCTATGCCGACTGGGGCTACCAGGAACTCTACCTTCACCTCGAAGACGCCGTCCACTACCCGAGCCTCCCCGAAGTCGCCCGCGCCGATGCCTACAGCACCCGCGATTTTGAAAAACTCGTCCGCGCCGCCACCCGCGCCGGCATCAAGGTCGTCCCCATCGTCAACCTCCTCGGCCACACCCAATACCTGATCAAAACCCCCGGTCTGCGCGACCTCAACGAGCTCCGCGCCCCAGACGGCACCCCGCTCCCCCGCGGACAACTCTGCCCCCTCCACCCGCGCACGCTCGAAGTCGCCGACAAACTCCTGCGCGACATGGCCCCGTTCTGCACCGCGGGCAAAGTCCACGTCGGCCTCGACGAATCTTTTCATCTCGGCAAACATCCGCTCTCCCGCGCCGAGGTGAAACGCATCGGACTCGCGTCGCATTTTTCTGGATACGTCAACCGTCTCCACATGCTCATCCAACCGCTCGGCCTCCGCATGGGCCTCTGGGCCGACATGCTCGCCCTCCTCCCCGAAGCGATTCCCCAACTCCCGCGCGGCCTCATCGCCTACGACTGGTATTATTATCCGTTCCCGCGCCACCCGCGCATGGAGCTGCACAACTTCGCCGACTACAACCTCGCCCCCGCCTTCGCGAAACAAGGCATCGAATACTGGGGCTGCCCCATGAACGGCGGTTTCCGCCACGAACCGCTCCCCGTCTTCGGCGAACGCCTCGCCAACGCCCAATCCTGGTGGCGCCGCTGCCGCCAGACGCACGCCGGCGGTTTCCTCATGACAGGTTGGGAGCCTCAACGCCTCGCCTTCGAAATGCCGATGGTGGTCGATGCCGCCGCCGCCTGTCTCTGGCTCAACCCCGAGATCGACGACCACGCCGGCATGCTCTCGAAAGGCTTCGAACGCGTCTTCGGCAAAGCCGGATCGCGCGAGTCCGCCCGCGCCGCGCTCGCCTGCGACGAACACGCTTTCGCCGGCTACGCCAAATGGGAAACCCACGATCGCTGGGACAACCTCGCCGGCCCCGAAGGCCCCGCCCGCGCCGAGCGCAGCGCCAAATTCTTCACCCGCCTCGCCGCCAAGCCCAACCTCCCCGCCCCCTTCGCCGCCAGCGCCGCCCTCAACGCCTACCTCGCCGCCCGCGAGTCCTTCATCCGCCAGGCCGCCCGCGCCGTCGCCAAACTCCGCCGCCACCACGCCACCGGACAAAGCCAACTTGTAACTTATTACGTTACAAACTGCCTTAAGACGCTTGATGAATTTGAGTTAAAACTCTCCCAAGCACGCCTCAGCGC